>JBFMCA010000015.1:0-60518 GCA_040754955.1 Acidobacteriota bacterium
GCGGCGGCCGCAGCCGTCCCGGCCCCGGCGCCCGCCGATCGGCGCGGCTCGGTCGTCGAGTTCGCGACGCGCCAGTCGCCGGCGGCCGCGGTGGCCCCGGCCGGTCCCGCGGCGCCGGCTGCGCCCAATGTGCGGCGGCTCGCACGGGAGATCGGCGTCGACATCCAGCAGGTCCGCGGCACGGGCCCCGGCGGGCGCATCACCCAGGAGGACGTCAAGGAGTACGCTCGCATGGTGATGAGCAGCCTGGGCGGAGGCGGCCAGGCCGCTGTGACCGCGGGCGGCGGCCGCATGGCCGCCGCGCCGCTGCCGGACTTCTCGAAGTGGGGCGAGATCGAGCGGAAGCCCATGAGCGGCATCCGGCGCAAGACCGCCGAGCACCTCGCCCACGCGTGGCATGCGATTCCGCACGTCACCCAGTACGACAAGGCCGACATGACGGCGCTCGAGTCCGTGCGCCCGAAGTACCAGGCCGAAGTCGAGAAGCTGGGCGGGAAGCTCACCGTCACGGCCGTGCTCGCCAAGATCGTCGCGAGCGCCCTGCGGAAGTTCCCGCAGTTCAACAGCTCCCTCGACCCGGCGACCGAGACGATCGTCTACAAGAAGTACGTCCACGTCGGCATTGCCGTCGACACCGAGAACGGCCTGCTCGTGCCGGTGGTCCGCGACGCGGACCGGAAGAACGTCATCGAGATCGCCGTCGAGATTCAGCAGCTCGCCGAGAAGGCCCGGGCGCGCAAGCTCACGCTCGACGACATGAGCGGCGGGTCGATGTCCATCTCGAACCTGGGGGGCATCGGAGGCACCGCGTTCACACCCATCGTGAACTGGCCGGAGGTGGCCATCCTCGGCGTCTCGCGCGGGGTCGTCGAGCCGGTCTGGCGCGACGGCGAGTTCCAGCCGCGTCAGATGCTGCCGCTCTCGCTCAGCTACGACCATCGCGTCATCGACGGGGCCGACGCCATCCGCTTCCTGCGCTGGATCGTCGACGCCGTCGAGCAGCCCTTCGCCCTGATTCTCCGCGGGTAGGCGGCGTGGCGACCATCCTCCAGCGCCTGCCCGTCGGCGAGCGGGTCGGCATCGCCTTCTCGGGCGGGCTCGACACGAGCGCCGCGCTGCACTGGATGCGTGCCAAGGGCGCCGTCCCGTTCGCCTACACCGCCAATCTCGGCCAGCCTGACGAGGCCGACTACGACGCGATCCCGCGCAAGGCCCTGGCGTACGGCGCCGAACAGGCGCGCCTCATCGAGTGCCGTGAGCAGCTGGTCGCCGAGGGGCTCGCTGCCATCCAGAGCGGCGCGTTCCACATCTCCACCGCCGGACAGACCTACTTCAACACGACGCCCCTCGGGCGCGCCGTCACCGGCACTATGCTCGTGGTCGCCATGCGCGAAGACGACGTGCACATCTGGGGCGACGGGAGCACCTTCAAGGGCAACGACATCGAGCGGTTCTACCGGTACGGCCTGCTCGCCAACCCCAACCTGCGCATCTACAAGCCCTGGCTCGACCAGCAGTTCATCGACGAGCTCGGCGGTCGTGCCGAAATGTCCGCGTACATGCGCCAGGCAGGCTTCGAATACAAGATGAGCGCCGAGAAGGCCTACTCGACCGACTCGAACATCCTCGGAGCCACGCACGAAGCCAAGGACCTCGAGTTCCTCGACCGCGGCCTCTCGATCGTCCAGCCCATCATGGGCGTGGCGTTCTGGCGCGAGGACGTCGCCGTCAGGCCCGAGACGGTCAGCGTCCGCTTCGAAGAGGGACATCCGGTAGCCATCAACGGCCACACGTTCGCGACGGCACTCGAGCTGTTCCAGGAAGCGAACACCATCGGCGGCCGGCACGGCCTGGGCATGTCGGACCAGATCGAGAACCGCATCATCGAGGCGAAGAGCCGCGGCATCTACGAGGCGCCCGGCATGGCGCTCCTCTTCATCGCCTACGAGCGGCTCGTCACCGGCATCCACAACGAGGACACCATCGAGCAGTACCGGAACAACGGGCGCCGGCTCGGACGGCTTCTGTACCAGGGCCGATGGTTCGATCCGCAGGCCATGATGCTGCGCGAAACCGCGCAGCGGTGGGTGGCGCGGGCCATCACCGGCGAAGTGGTGCTCGAGCTCCGCCGCGGGAACGACTACTCGATTCTCGACACGACGAGCCCGAACCTCACCTACAAGCCCGAGCGCCTGACGATGGAGAAGGGCGACGCGTTCTTCACGCCGCTCGACCGCATCGGGCAGCTCACGATGCGGAACCTGGACATCATCGACACGCGGGAGAAGCTCCTGGTCTACACGAAGGCGGGCCTGCTGGCCGCGCCCGCGTCGAGCGGGCTGCCGCAGCTGCCGGAGCCGACGAAGGACGAGCCCGAGTAATCAGGTATCCTTGAACGAGCATGTCGTCTCCCACGCGCGTCGCAGTCATCGGTGCCGGTCCGGGCGGGTACGCCGCGGCCTTCTATGCCGCCGATCTCGGCATGCAGGTCACGCTCGTCGACGAGGAGAAGAACCCCGGCGGCGTCTGTCTCTACCGCGGCTGCATCCCGTCGAAGGCTCTCCTCCACGTCGCGAAGATCCTCGATGAGGCGAAGCACGCCCGGGCGTGGGGCATCGACTTCGGGACGCCGACGGTGCACGTCGACGAGCTCCGCGCTTACAAGAACCGCGTTGTCGAGAAGCTGACGGGTGGCACTGGGCAGATCGCGAAGCTGCGCAAGGTGACCTACCTGCAGGGGCGCGCGACGCTGACGGGGCCGCAGTCGTTCACCGTGGCGCTGGCGGAGGGCGGGTCCACCGAGGTGCAGGTGGACGCCATCATTCTGGCCACTGGATCGCATCCCGCGACGATCCCGTCGCTGACGCTCGAGAGCCCGCGTGTCCTCGATTCGACGGGTGCGCTCGACCTCCCCGAGATCCCCAGAACGCTGCTCGTTGTCGGCGGCGGGTACATCGGCCTGGAGCTGGGGTCGGTGTACGCGGCGCTCGGCACGCGCGTCTCGGTGGTCGAGATGACGCCGGGGCTGCTGCCCGGCGCCGACCGCGACCTCGTCGCGCCGCTGCAGAAGCGCGTGGAGCAGACCTTCGAGCGGGTGATGCTGGCGACAAAGGTGACGACGATGACGGCGGCCAGCGCCGGTGTGACCGTCGCGTTCGAGGGTGAGGGCGCGCCGAAGGACGCCACCTACGACTACGTGCTCGTGTCGATCGGGCGGCGTCCCAACTCGAAGGTGCCGGGCCTCGAGCAGACGAAGGTGAAGGTCGACGCCAGAGGGTTCATTGAGACCGACGGGCAGCGCCGGACGGCCGAGCCCACGATCTTCGCCATCGGCGACGTCGCGGGCGAGCCCATGCTGGCGCACAAGGCGTCGCATGAGGCGCGGGTGGCGGTGGAGGCGCTGGCCGGCCACAAAGCCGTGTTCGAGCCCCTGGCCATTCCAGCCGTGGTCTTCACCGACCCCGAGGTCGCGTGGACCGGGCTCACCGAGGCGCAGGCCCGGCAGGAGGGCCGCGAAGTCGAGGTCGCGAAGTTTCCATGGGGCGCGTCCGGCCGCGCCATCTCCATCGACCGTGTCGACGGCCTCACCAAGATGATTGTCGACCCGAAGACCGAACGCGTTCTGGGGGTCGGCATCGTGGGGGCCGGCGCGGGCGAGCTCATCGCCGAGGCTACGCTCGCCATCGAGATGGGCGCCACGGCCGCCGACCTGAAGCTCACCATTCACGCGCACCCGACCCTGTCCGAGACCGTGATGGAGGCCGCCGAGGTGTTTTTTGGCCAGGCCACGCACGTGTTCCGCCCGAAGAAGAAATAGCCTCCGAAAAGGTGCCAGGCACCTTTGGGGTGGCTCTTACGATTCACCGATCGATAGTATAATCGTAATACCTGAGGCTGTTCGATGCCAACCGTCAGAGTCTCGCCGAAATTCCAGGTCGTGATTCCTGAGGCGGTCCGACGCCAGCTGGACCTGAAGCCGGGCCAGGAGCTGGACGTCTGGGCTGACGGCCCCGTCATCAAGCTGGTGCCGGTCCGGCCCGTCGAGGATTTCCGGGGCGCGTTCCCGGGAATCGACACGTCGGTGCCGCGCGACGACGATCGGCCATGAACCTCGTCGATTCGAGCGCCTGGCTGGAGTACTTCGCCGACGGGCCCAACGCGGCCGCATTCGCCCCGGTCGTCCAGGACGGCGTGCGGCTTGTCGTGCCCACGATCGTGCTCCTCGAAGTTCGACGTCGGCTACTGCAGCAGTACCAGCGGGAGCGCCTGATCGACGAAGCACTCGCCTCGATGCGACGAGGGCGCGTCGTGCCGCTCGATTTTCCGATCGCGATGCAGGCGGCCGAGCTGGGCGTCCGTTTCAAGCTGCCCATGGCCGACAGCATCGTCTTGGCCACGGCTCGCGCCTGGACGGCGGTGGTGTGGACCCAGGATGCCGACTTCGACGGGCTCGACAGCGTCCGCTATCTCCCGCGGCAGCCTCGTTGACTACGCGCGGCTGGGGACCGCGCTCGGTCGAGGTATTCCGGCGATTCGGGCCGCACGCACGGCGCCACCGAGCGCCGCGAGGAGCAGCAGCGCGTGGGGCAGCCAGACCGGCGGATGCAGCGGCGTGGCGGGCAGGTTGAGCGTCACCACCGCCAACAGCCAGAGCCCGAGGGCCGTCACAACGGGGAATCGCCGGCCCGGCGCCAGCGCCAGTCCAGCCAGCAGTGCCGTGAACGGAAACAGCAGCAATGAGGCCCGGGCACCCAGCTCGCCCAGCTCGCCCGCCCGGCTGACGCCGGCAGCCTCGGTGCGCGGCGTGATGAGCTCGGCGAGCGTGAGTTCCCGCGCGCCGCGCAGGGGTCTCTCGACCATCCCCATCCGCGCCGCGGTCTCGATGCGCCACTGCTGATTCGCAGTGGCACCATCCATCCGGCGACCGGCACGAGACACACGCTCGCCAGGACCGCCAGGCGCGCGAGGGCCAGACGGCTCGCCCACGGGGCCTTCGAGCGCGCGTGGATTACGACGGCGGCCGGCACCAGCGCGAGCGGCCAGGCAATGGCAAGTGTGCCGGGCACGATGGCCCACGAGAGAAACACGCCCTGCCCGAATCGCCCAAAGACGACGAAGAAGGCCGACACGCCGAGGGCCGTGAACGCCGCGACGGCCACCAGCGCCGGGACGATGGTGCCTGCCGGCAGCCCCCGTGTGATCTCCCGGGCGAGGCAGATCAGGAACGTTTGGAAG
Source organism: Acidobacteriota bacterium (assembly GCA_040754955.1). GTDB lineage: Bacteria > Acidobacteriota > Vicinamibacteria > Vicinamibacterales > UBA2999 > JBFMCA01. Next base: position 5,236 of record JBFMCA010000015.1, read on the forward strand.
AACGCCGCGGGCCCGCGGACCCTGGTCGTCACCTGCGATTGCCGACCGCGGGCCCCGGCAACCTCGTGCTGGTAGTCGGCCGCCAGCGGTTCGAAGATGCTCGAGACGGTGGCCGGTGGGAACCAGGCCCGCGCGAGGGCCAGGAAAAAGGTGCCTGGCGACTTTTCAGTTTCTCCCATCACGTCTCTCGCACGCGAAGTGTGCCAGCGAGCACGGCATCGGCGGTGCGCCAGGCGTCGAGCACGCGCAGGCCGAACGCGGTGGGGCAGTAGAGTCGGCGGGGGAGCCCGATGGCACCGGGCGGGCGGGCTTCCTGACGCGACTCGAGATACCCCTTCCCCTGCATGCGGCCCAGCGTCACGTAGACGGTCCCGCGCTTCAGCGCGCCGCCGGACCGGTCGACCAGCTCAGCCCGAAGCCCTCTTTGTCAGTGACCAGCTGCTCGAGGATCAGGCGCTCGGTGACGGACGGCCTCGGAGCGTGATTCACGTTGCGCCAGCGACGCCTCCGCCGCGTCGGCCTGTTCGTGGGCGTGGTAGGAGCTTCGGACGAGCGGGCCTGCCTCGACGTGCGCAAAGCCCAGGTCGAGCGCGCGGCGCTTCAGCTCGCGGAACTCGTCGGGATGATAGTAGCGGGTCATCACCGCATGATCCGGCGACGGGCGCAGGTACTGCCCGATGGTGAGGATGGAGACGCCGACGCCGCGGAGATCGCGGAACACCTGCAGCAGCTCGTCGTGCTCCTCGCCAAGGCCGACCATCAGCCCCGTCTTGGTGGGGATGTCGGGCGTATAGGCGCGCGCGCGGTCGAGCAGTTCCAGCGTGCGGGTGTACTTCCCGCCGGAGCGCGCCATGCGGTAGAGGCGCGGGACGGTCTCGGTGTTGTGGTTGAGGACGTCCGGCCGCGCGTCGAGCACCGTTTCGAGCGGTGCACGCTCGCCCTTGAAGTCGGGGATGAGCACCTCGACGCGCGTCTCGGGCAGCCGCCGGCGGATTTCCCGAATCGTCTCCGCGAAGATGCCGGCGCCGCCGTCGGGCAGGTCGTCGCGATCAACTGACGTGATGACGGCGTACTTGAGGCGCATGGCCTCGACCGCCTCGGCCACGCGCCGGGGCTCGTCGATGTCGAGCGCCGCGGGCTTGCCGTGGGCCACGGCGCAGTACGCGCAGGCGCGCGTGCAGATGTCACCGAGGATCATGAAGGTGGCCGTGCCGTGGTGCCAGCACTCGCCGATGTTCGGGCAGTGGGCGTCCTCGCAGACCGTGTTGAGGCCAAGGTCCCGCATGATACCCCGCAGCCGGAGATAGTTCTCCGACCCGGGCGCCCGGACCCTCAGCCAGTCCGGCTTCGGCTCGCGGGGCTTCACGAAGTGGAGCGGCGCCTCGACCATCTCCACTCCAGTGTACTCCACTGCGCGGCGCTATACTTCCAGTCATGGGTGCTCTCGCAATCACCTGGCTGGGACACAGCGCCTTCCGCCTCCGGACGCCCGGCGGCCAGGAGGTGCTCTTCGACCCCTGGTACACGGGAAATCCCTCGTTTCCCGAAGCGGCCCGCCCGAAGAAGGCCGACGTCATCCTGGTCTCGCACGGGCACAGCGATCACATCACCGACGCCGCCGCGATGGCCAAGGCCACCGGTGCCACGGTCGTCGGCATCTGGGAAGTCACCTCGTGGCTCGGCGGGAAGGGCGTGCAGCACGTCGAGCCGATGAACAAGGGCGGCACCATCACCGTCAAGGGACTCCGAATCACCATGACGGAGGCCATCCACAGCAGCAGCTTCGATGAGAACGGCATCGTCTATCTCGGCGAGCCCGCCGGCTACGTCGTCGGGCTCGAGAACGGGCAGACCATCTACTTTGCGGGCGACACCGCGCTCTTCTCGGACATGAAGCTCATCGGCGAGCTGCACAAGCCCGACATCGCGTTTCTTCCGATCGGCGATCGCTTCACGATGGGTCCCGACACCGCGGCGATGGCCGCCCGGTGGCTGAGGGTGAAGCAGGTCGTGCCAATGCACCATGGGACGTTCCCGCTGCTGACCGGCACGCCGGCCATGCTGAAGGAGCACCTCGAGGACTCGGGCATCGCGGTGCTGGAACTGAAGCCGGGGGAGACGGCGGAATAGGGTGCCCGGGTGCGCGGGTGCCCGCGCAGGGCCTAGCTACTTTCCGGTGAAGAAATCCCCATCGAAGTGATTGATTCTGCACGATCGACCGTGCGTTCGTGTGACCCAACGGCGTGTTTTCACCTGGCGCGATCGGATCGTTCGTACTACACTGCGCGGCCATGATCGCTCGCGAAAGGAGCGCGCATGGTCCGTCGACGCAAGCCGCAACGCAGTCTGTTCGAGGTATTGCTGCCCGACAGCGACAAGCTCTGGCCCGAGTGGCTGAAGCGGATCGACACGCTGCTGGAGGACGAAGCCGTGATTGACACGGTGGCCTCGGCTCTCGAGCAGCGGTGGCCGCAGAGCCGGACGCGCGGGCGCGAGGGCACGCCGGCGGAAGTCGTCTTGCGGATGCTGATCTTGAAGCACCTGCACGATTGGAGTTTCGACGAGCTGGAGCGGGAAGTGCGCGCGAATCTGGTCTGCCGTGCGTTCACCCGCATCGGCGTGGACGCGGTTCCCGATGCGAAAACGATCCTGAAGATCGCCAAGGCCCTGGGGCCGGAGGCCATCACGGATCTGCATCGACGGGTTGTCGAGATCGCGAAGCGGACGGGGGTGACGCACGGCCGCCGCTTTCGCATCGATACGACCGTCGTAGAGACCAACGTGCATTACCCGACCGACAGCTCGCTGTTGCGGGATGGTGTGCGCGTGTTGACGCGGACCCTGCAGCAAGCCAGCCGGACGTTGGGCGACGCGCCGGGGCGCGTGCGCAATCGGCTCCGGGCGGTCGGGCGTCGCTGCCTGGCGATCACGCAGCAGGCGCGATCCCCGAAGACCCGCGACGCCCTCGTGCGGAGCTACCGGCGGTTGATGAGCACGACCCGGGCCGTATTGCGCGACGCGGCCACGATGGTCCGCCGCGTCGGCCAGCGTCTGCGCACGGCGACGCCCGCCGCGGCCAAGCCGCTGGCCACCGCTCGGAGGGTGCTGCAGCAGATCCGCCCCTTGGTGACGCGGATCCTCGATCAAGCCCGCGCGCGCCTGCTCGGCGGCGATACGCACGTCCCCGGCAAACTGCTGAGTGTCTTCGAGCCCCATACCGAGGCGATTCGGAAAGGTAAGCTCGCCACCCCCACGGAGTTCGGCAAGCTCGTCACGATTCAGGAAGCGGAGCACCAGATCGTGACCGCCTTCGAGGTCCATCCGGCCCGCCCCGCCGACGTGACGCTGTGGGAACCGGCCCTCGACCGCCATCACGCGATCTTCGGGCGTGCCCCGGATCTCGCCACGGCGGACAAAGGCTTCTCGTCCACCGCGAATGAACACGCGGCCAGCACCCGCGGCGTGCGCCGCGTCGTCTTGCCAGCCCGCGGGCGTAAATCCCCGGCCCGGCGGGCTCACGAACGCCAGCGCTGGTTTCGACGCGGCCAACGCTGGCGCACCGGCTGCGAAGGGCGCATCAGTGTCCTGAAACGTCGCCACGGATTGCGTCGCTGTCGCTATCGCGGGCAGGACGGCATGCACCGCTGGGTCGGGTTCGGCGTGATGGCCGACAACCTGATCAATATTGCCACCAGGCTCGAGCGACGGGCGGCCGCGTAGAGACGGGCGAACATGATCGGAACGAAATCGGCCGAACGGCCACACCAGGAGCCAGCTCGAGCTGCCCAATGCGCTCGCGAGAGGTCATTTCTTCACCGGAAAGTAGCTAGGTCGCGGGGTTCGCCACCGGTGCGGGACGGCCGAGGCCGCCGACCAGGTAGTCGGCAAAGGCGACCGCAATCTGGTCCGACGTCATCGGACCGGAGGGATCGAACCACTTCGGTATCCAGTTGACCGCGCCCATGATGGCGAACTCGATCATCTTCGGGTCGCCGGGGGCGAAGACGCCGTTGTCGATCCCTTCCTGAATGATCTGCCGCAGGCCCTGGTCGAGGCGGTCGCGCTTGGCGATCACCCTCTTGAGCAGCGGCGCCGACAGCGCCTGCAGGTCGAGCGTGAGGGCGGTTCCCTGGAGGTCGTCGAGGATGATGTGGATGAACCGTAGCACCAGCGTGCGCAGCTTCGTGTCCGGCGCCGCCGCCGAGGCCTGCACCTGGTCGAGCAGGTCGAGCAGGATGTCGAGCGAGTAGTCGTGGCAGGCGAAGAGAATCTCTTCCTTGTTCTCGAAGTAGTAGTAGAGGTTCCCCTTGGTCATCTCGAGGGCCGACGCGATCTCGTCGACGCTCGCGCCGTGGTAGCCACGCCGCCGAAAGGCCGCCGCCGCGCTCTTCAGAATCTCGATTCGCCGCTCGGACATCGCCGCGACTTTCGCCATGAAGCCTCCGCCGGGAGGGGACAACCCCAGAGTCTAGCACAGGTTTGAACGAGTGTTTAAATTGCGATAGACTCGGACATCCGGGCCCGTCATCCCGACAACTCTCACGAGGAGCACCGTGGCTGAGACCGTCCAGTCCCCGTCGATCACGTTCGAGACCGCGCCGGAGCGCTACCGGCACTGGAAGCTCACGTTCGAGGGCGACGTGGCGACGCTCGCGATGGACGTCCAGGAGGACGGTGGACTGCGGCCCAACGACTACGCGCTGAAACTGAACTCCTACGACCTCGGCGTCGACATCGAGCTCGCCGACGCGCTGCAGCGCATCCGCTTCGAGCATCCCGAGGTGCACGCGGTCGTCCTGACGAGCCTCAAGCCGCGCATCTTCTGCGCGGGCGCCAACATCTTCATGCTCGGCTCGTCGAGCCACGGCTTCAAGGTGAACTTCTGCAAGTTCACCAACGAGACGCGTCTGGCCATGGAAGACATGAGCCGGCACAGCGGCATCCGGTCGCTGGCGGCGCTCAACGGGATCTGCGCCGGGGGCGGCTACGAGCTGGCACTTGCGTGCGACGAGATCTACCTCGTGGACGACGGCTCGGCCGCCGTGTCGCTGCCGGAGACGCCGCTGCTGGGCGTCCTTCCCGGCACGGGAGGGCTGACCCGCGTGGTGGACAAGCGCAAGGTGCGGCGCGACGTGGCCGACTACTTCAGCACGCTCACCGAGGGCGTGCGCGGCAAGAAGGCGGTGGACTGGCGGCTGGTCGACGCGGTGTTTCCCAAGAGCAAGTTCGACGAGGCCGTGCGGGCGCGGGCCAGGGAGCTGGCCGCGCGGTCGGATCGGCCCGCGAGCGGGCCGGGTGTCACGCTCGGCCCGCTCAACCCGCAGATCGACGGCGACGCCATCCGCTATCGCTACGTGCAGGGCGTCATCGACCGCGAGAAGCGCACGTGCGACCTCACGATCAGCGCGCCCGATACGCCGCAGCCCGACTCGCCGGACGCCTTCCTCGCGGCCGGCGATCAGTCGTGGGCCATCCGTGCCTTCCGCGAGCTGGACGATGCGATTCTGCGGCTCCGGCTGAACGAGCCTGAGGTGGGGACGGTGCTCCTGCGGGCGACCGGAGATCCAGAGGCCGTCCTGGCCGTGGACGCGGTGCTCGACGCGCACAAGGCGCACTGGCTGGTTCGCGAGATCATCGGGCTCATCCGTCGCACGCTCAAGCGCGTCGACCTCACGTCGCGCACGTTCTTCGCGCTGGTCGAGCCGGGCAACGCCTTTGCGGGCACGCTGGCGGAGCTCGTCCTGGCCGCCGATCGGGCCTACATGCTCGACCACCCGGAGGAGCCCAACACCATGTGGCTTTCGGTGATGAACGGGGGCGCGTACCCGATGAGCAACGGCCTGACGCGCCTCGAGACCCGCTTTCTCGGGGAACCCGAACGCGTGCAGGCGGTGCTGGCGCACGTCGGTCCCTTCAACGCGTCCGAGGCGCTCGAAGCGGGCCTGGTGCTCTCGTCGCCCGACGACATCGACTGGGACGACGAGGTTCGGCTCGCCGTGGAGGAGCGCACGGCCTTCTCGCCGGACGCGCTGACCGGGATGGAGGCGAACCTGCGGTTCGCGGGCCCCGAGACCATGGAAACCAAGATCTTCGGCCGGCTCACGGCGTGGCAGAACTGGATCTTCCAGCGGCCGAACGCCGTTGGCGAGCACGGCGCCCTGACGGTCTATGGGCGTGAGGGGCGGCCGGTCTTCGATTGGAGGCGGACGTAATGATCTCAGCAGAACGCATTCCGAACAACGTCGGCCTGTCGAGCAACAAGCGGCTGCAGCGGGCGCTCGAGCACTGGCAGCCGCGATACCTCGACTGGTGGCGCGACATGGGCCCACAGGGGTTCCAGGACCACCACCAGGTCTACCTGCGCACCGCCATCTCGGTGGATGCCAACGGCTGGGCGCACTTCGACTACGTGAAGCTTCCCGAGTACCGGTGGGGCATCTTCCTGGCCGAGCCGATGCACGACCGGCGCATCGGCTTCGGCGACTTCAAGGGGCAGCCGGTGTGGCAGGAGGTGCCCGGCGAGTTCCGCAACCCGCTGCGGCGGCTCATCGTCGTCCAGGGCGACACCGAGCCGGCGAGCGTCGAGCAGCAGCGGATGCTGGGCCAGCACTGCCCGAGCCTCTACGATCTGCGCAACCTGTTCCAGGTGAACGTCGAGGAGGGGCGGCACCTCTGGGCGATGGTCTACCTGCTGCACTCCTATTTCGGCCGCGACGGCCGCGACGAGGCCGAGGCGCTGCTGGAGCGGCGCAGCGGGCACGAGGACACGCCGCGCATGCTCGAGGCGTTCAACGAGCCCATCGACACGTGGCTCGACTTCTTCGCCTTCACGATGTTCACCGACCGCGACGGCAAGTCGCAGCTCCTGTCGCTCTCCGAGAGCTCGCTCGATCCGCTGTCGCGCACGACGCGGTTCATGCTCACCGAGGAAGCCCACCACATGTTCGTGGGCGAGACGGGCATTGCCCGCATCCTCGAGCGGACGTGCGAGCTGATGAAGGAGGCGGGCTTCTCGGGCGACGTGCGGAAGCTGGGCGGCATCGACATCCCCCTCATCCAGAAGTTCGTGAACTTCTGGTTCAGCCAGAGCCTCGACCTGCACGGCAGCGAGGTGTCGTCGAACGCGGCCAACTACTTCGCCAACGGGCTCAAGGGGCGCGCCGAGGAGGACAAGCACGCGGACGACCACATCCTCCTGGGCGACCAGTACCTGCTCGACGTGCTCGACGAGAGCGGGCGCATCTCGCGCAAGGAAGTGCCGATGCGCAACGCGCTCAACGAGGTGCTCCGTGACTGGTACGTCGGCGACTGCCAGGCCGGTGTCGACCGCTGGAACAAGCGCGTGCTCGAGGCTGCCGGGATTGCCGACCGCATTCTGCTGCCGTCGCGCAAGTTCAACCGCCGCGTGGGCGTCTACGCCGGCAAGCACTTCGACCCAACGGGGGTGCCGCTCAGCGCCGAGGAGTGGGAACGCCGGAAGTACGACTGGCTGCCCTCGCCGGCCGACAAGGAGTACCTCCGGAGCATCCAGGCGACGCCGGTCTACAAGCCGGGCCAGTTCGCCAACTACATCGCGCCGCCGGCACGGGGCATCAACCGCCAACCGATCGACTTCGAGTACGTGCGGACCGAGGCATGACGGCCACGAAGGTCTCGTCGACCGTCACCGACGGGGTCGCCGTCATCACGCTCTGCGACCCGCCGGCCAACACCTACTCGTACGCCTTGATGCGGCAGCTGGACGAGGCGATCCTCGCGGCCCGGATGGACGATGACGTCCACGTGCTGCTGCTGACCGGCGCGGGAGAGAAGTTCTTCTGCGCCGGCGCCAACATCAACGACCTGGTCGAGGCGACACCGAGCTACAAGTACTACTTCTGCCTCCACGCCAACGAGACGCTCTCGCGCCTCGAACAGACGCCGAAGCTCGTCATCGCGGCGCTGAACGGCCATACGGTCGGCGGCGGTCTCGAGGTCGCGCTGGCGGCCGATCTGCGGGTTGCCCGCCGCGGCGGCGGCAAGATCGGCCTGCCAGAGGTGGCGCTGGGGGTGCTGCCCGGCACCGGCGGCACGCAGCGCCTGGCCCGCGCGCTCGGGAAGGCCCGGGCCATCGAGCACATGGCCACCGGCGCGCTGCTGACCTTCGACGAGGCGCACGCCCTGGGCCTCGTGAACCACGTGTGGGGCGAGGACGAGCTGGCCGGGCGCACGTTCCTGGACGCCGCGCTCGACTACGCGCGCCAGTTCACGCCGCCCGGCAAGGCGAGCCGCGCCGTGGGTCTCATCAAGCGGGCCGTGCAGTCGGGCCTCGAGATGGCGCTGGGCGAGGCGCTGGCGCTCGAGCGCGAGCTGCAGCAGCGCCTCTTCGAGAGCGCCGACGCGCGCGAAGGCCTGGCGGCCAGCGCCGGCAAGCGCAAGCCGGCGTTCAGCGGGCGCTGACCCCCTACCGGATCGTGATGGATCCGGTCAGCCCGGCCACGCTGGGCTGATTGTGGTCGTGGAACCGGCACACGCGGACGGTGTTCAGGTTGCCGGACGTGCGCTGCTGGCCCGGCTGGAGGAAGCCCACCTGGTTCAGCTCCGGGCAGTCGGTGTGCTCCGGATGCGGGTCCGACGCCATGTCGTGCGCGCGCGAGTCGTTGTTCACGAAGGTGACGCGCCCCCCCTGGGCGATGGTGACGTTCTGCGGGCTGACGGCGTTGTTCTGAATCGTGATGGTCACCGACGTCGGGTCGCCGCCCCCGCCGCCGGTCGGGGGCGGCGTCGGCGTGGGCTGGGTGGGCGAGCCGCCCGTGCTCGATCCGCCGCCCTTGCAGCCGCCGGCCGCGAGCGCCGCCACGAGCGCCACCGCCACGGTCCCGCTCCACACGAATCTCCGTCGCATCGTCGTCTCCTGCCTCCGTTCGACCGGCGCTGGCGCCCGCGGGTCTAGAAGAACTTCCGCGAGATGTTGAAGCCGATGTACCAGTCGTCGCTCGCCGTTCCACCCCGGGCGATCTGCGCCATCGTCGTCCCGAAGCCGTTCGAGAAGTTGATCTGAAACGAATGGCCGCCCGACCGTTTCTCGATGCCGAAGCTCACGTGGTCGGCGCCTCCGTCGTAGCCCGCCACGCGCGGCGCGCCCTCGACGACGAGGTACACCGACGGACGCACGCGCAGGCGCGCGGCGAGCCCGAGCAGCACGGCGTAGTCGTCGCGCGCGTCGCCCGGCCGGATGTTCACGTTGTTCACCCAGATGGGCTGCGCGTAGAGCGCCGCGCGATCGGCGATTTCGCGGGAGAGCACGAGGCCCAGCGAGGGCGAATACTCGTCGCGGAAGTTGTCGGTGCCGTCGACGGCGGCCACGACGGCCAGCCCGACGGGGGCCGCGGCGCCCTGGCGCCTGAGCGAGTGCTCGGTGAAGAACTGAATCGTCCGGTCCGACGTGCGGTGGATGCCGACCTGCGTGCCCCGCAGGAGGCCGAAACGGTACTCGAGGCCGATCTGGGCGCCGGCGTCGAAGCCGAAGAAATCCTCCAGCAGGCTCCCGAAATCGCCGGCTCCGAGCGGCCGGGCGAAGCGGTGGGTGACGCGGAAGGCGCTCTTGCTCTTCGGCACCCGCAGCGTCGTCGGCAGTGCGATCACCGTGAAGTCGGGCTGGGCGAAGTTGATATCGAGATCCGGATCGTCCTCCGGCGCGGGCGGCGGCGCAGGCGTCTGGGCCGCGCCGGTCGCGGCCAGCAGGGCAAGCGCCAGCGCGGCGGCGATGAGCGTGTGGAAGCGTCTGAGGCCAGGCAGTGGTGTCATGGGAGCGTTCGTCTCGTCGTCGGTCGCCGGGTCATCGCGCCTTCGGCCGCGCCCTGACCACCAGCGTGCCTTTCATGTCGTCGTGTCCGTTACCACAGTACTCCGAGCACAGGATTTCGAAGGTTCCCGCTGCCGAGGCCGTGAAGTCGAGCGTGACGGCCTCGCCGCCGCGCGGCACGACCTTCTTGGCGCGGAACCGCTTGATCTCGATGCCGTGCACGCCGTCGGCCGACGTTACGATCAGCCGGACGCGGTCGCCCTCGGTGACCTCGATCCGGGCGGGCTCGAACGCGAAGCGGCTGGCGACGACCTCGACCACCACCGGGCCGTCGGCTGGCGCGCCCTGACGGGCGCCGGCTGGCGCAGCTGCCGCCAGCACCCCCGCCACCGCCGCCGCCTGTCCCCACGCGCGGACACCCATCGTCATCCCACGGCTCCTTCGCAAAGCGGATGCCGCCCGCGCCCGCGCAGGGCTCGTTTGAAATCGGCGCAAAACCGGCGACAAACGGCGGAACCGTCGTTACGCATGCGGAAAGGCTTTACGAAACCCGTAAGTCAGGACTCGAGCCGGTGCTTGGCGAGGTAATGGCTCAGGGCGCGCTGCGAGATGCCCATCAGCTCCGCAGCGTCCTTCTTGACGCCCCGCGCCTGTTCGAGCGCGCGCCGGATGGTCTCGCGTTCGGCCCACTCCAGGTTCTGATGGAGGCCGAGCGACGGGAGTCCGCCCTGGGCCTGCCCGCTCACCGCACCCATCAGCCAGACCGTTTCCGAGGTCAGCCGCGGGCCGGTCGCCAGCACCACGGCGCGCTCGATGGTGTTTTCCAGCTCGCGCACGTTGCCGGGCCAGTCGTAGCGCTGCAACTCGCGCATCACCGAGTCCTCGACCCCGTCGATGCGCTTGGCGATGCGCTGCGCGTAGCGCCGGACGAAGTGGTCGACGAGCAGGGGGATGTCCTCCCGGCGCTCCCGGAGAGGCGGGATCGCGATGGGAATCACGTTCAGCCGGTAGTAGAGGTCCTCCTGGAAGCGGCCCTCGGCTACGAGCTGGCGCAGGTCGCGGTTGGTCGCGGCGACGATTCGCAGGTTGACCTTCTGCGTGCGCTCGGCGCCGAGCGGCTCGAACTCGCGCGCCTGGAGCACCCGCAGCAGCTTGGCCTGCACGGCGGGGCTGATGGTGGCGATCTCGTCGAGGAAGATCGTCCCGCCGTCGGCCAGCGCGAACCGCCCCTTCTTGGTGAAGGCGGCGCCGGTGAACGCGCCGCGCACGTGGCCGAACAGCTCCGACTCGAGCAGGCCCTCGGGAATGGCGGCGCAGTTCACCGCGATGAGGGGCATGTCGTGCTCGGCGCTGCGCGCGTGGATGGCGCGGGCGACGAGTTCCTTGCCGGTGCCCGTCTCGCCGGTGATGAGCACCGTGCTGCGCGAGGCGGCGACGAGCTCGGCGCGGCGCACGACGTCGAGCATCGCGCGACTGCGGCCGAGGATGCCGTAATGGTCGTACTCGTCCTCGCGCTCCTCCAGGAGATAGCGCAGGCCGTGGCGCGCCCGCTGGTCCTCGAGGAGGCGTCCGACGGTGACGAGCAGCTCGTCGACGTCGAACGGCTTCAGCAGGTAATCGCGGGCGCCGAGCTTCATGGCCTCGACGGCGCTCTCGACGGTGCCGTGCGCCGTCATCATCACCAACGCGGGCCGCTCGCGCTCGGGCGTCGAGGCCGCGAGTTCACGGATGACCTCGAGGCCGGTCTTCTCGGGCATCAGGTAGTCGATGATCAGGAGGTCGAACGGCCGGGTCCCGAGCAGGCGCTGCGCCTCGACGGGGCTCGCGGTCGTCACCACGTCATGCCCGTCCTCACGCAGGGCGCGGCCCAGCGTCTTGAGGATCTTCTCCTCGTCGTCGGCGAGCAGAATGGTTCCGGCGATGGGCATGCGGTCAGGAGCGGGTGGCGGGGGCGTCGCCGAGTTCGATGCGGATGTCCGTACCGTCGCCCGGCCGGCTGGCCACCGCAATGGTCCCGCCGAGCGCGTCCACGATGTTCTTGGCGATGGGCAGTCCCAGGCCGGTTCCGCCTCGCCGCGTGGTGAAGTATGGATCGAAGACGCGCCGCAGGTCATCCGCCGCGATGCCCACGCCGCGATCGGCCACGACGATGGCCGCGCGGCGATCGCCGATCCGTTCGGTGACGATGGCGACGGGCGCGTCGGTGCCGTGGGCGCCGATGCGCACCGGCTCGCCGCGGCGTTCGCGCGCCTGCACGGCCTGACGGGCGTTGGCCAGCAGGTTGACCAGCACCGTCCGTACACGCTCCGCATCGGACTCCACGACCGGGCACGACGGGTCGAGTACGACCGCCACGGGTGGGCCGGACTCGGCCTGCGTCACCGCCACCGCGGCGTCGCGGGCCACGGCGTTGAGGTCGGCCGGCGCGCGCTCGAGGCGGATCGGACGCGCGAAGTCGAGCACCTCGTTGACGATGCGGTTGAGCCGCTCCGTCTCCTCGTCGATGTCGTTCGCCGCATCGCGCACGTCTTCGGACGATGCGCCGTCGCGCGTCAGGGTGCGGAGAGCACCCTTGATAATCATCAGCGGATTGCGAATCTCATGTGCGATGACCGTGGAGAGCCGGCCGAGCGCCGAGAGACGCTCGCGCTGCGCCGCCTCCTGCTGGAAGCGCCCGACCGATTCGGTCAGCGAGTTGAAGGTGGCGGCCAGCAGCCGCGCGTCCTCGTCCACCCATACGCCCGACTCGCCGAGGGCCAGGCGGGTCGTCAGGTCGCCGGTGGCCGCCATCTGGCGCATGTGGTCCGTGATGGCTCCGAGCGGGCGGGTGATGGTCCGCGCCACCGCGTAGCTGGCCCCGACGGCGACCACCATCGTGAGGAATGCCAGCACGCCGAGCGCGGCCCGGATGTCCGACACCGTACGCATCCGTTCGGTGCGGGACCGGAGCATGATGGCCCGTGGGATGCCGGCGCCAGCCTCGGCCGCCCCGGGTGCCGGCAGGGGGACCACGCGCGTTTCGAACTCCACGTCGTCGAATACGACGCGCGGGGGCGGGGTGCCGGCAGCGAGCCCCGAGAGCGCTTCAGCATCCGGCCGCCCGATGGTGGAGAGCAGCACGCGCCCGCCGGCGGTGATGGCCAGATCCGTGCCCGTGGTGGCCCGGAACTCCGCCGCGCGCGCCTCGCTCAGCAGGTATCCCAGCGTGAGCGTGCCCAGCAGGTCGGACCCCACCAGCACCGGGACCGTGGCCACTTGGAGCAGGCCGCGCCCGAGCGGCCAGACGTCGACGGCGGCTTCGCCTCGACGCGCCCGAGCGACGCCCGTCGCCAGGCTGGCGGCCGGGGCCTCGACCGACTCGATCCCGGCGGCGACGAGCACGTCACCGTTCGCATTGGTGACAATCAGCACGTCGGCGCCGGCCTGCTCGAGATACTCGCGGGCCACCGGCGCCAGCGTGGGGACGTCAGCGAGTTCCACGACGGCCTTGAAGCGCGGCAGATCGGCAATGAGCTGCGCCGTGCGGCGGAAGCTGTCGAACAGCGTGCGGCGCTGCTCAGTGAGCAGCTCGGCCGCCTCGGTCAGATCGCGCTGCAGCTCGGCCTCCGCCTCCTCGATGACCCGGCCGTTGACGAAGTACACGGCGCCGCCGAGCGACAGGGCCGCCAGCAGCGCGCCCGCCAGGAAGATCCGGTTGGTGAGCGACGCGAGGAAGCGCATCACGGCACCGTCAGCTCGAACTCGACCTCGCCGCCGGCGGGCACGGTCACCGCGCGCGACGCCCTCGTCTCGCCGTCGTACCAGGCCATCACTGTGTAGGTACCGGCCGGAATGCCGTCGATCCGGAATCGCCCGTCGGCGTCGGTGACGTCGAAGAAGGGGTGGTTGAACACCAGAATGAACGCGCTCATGTGCGAGTGGATGTCGCAGAAGACGCGGACAACTCCGGCCCGGTCCATTCGCACCGACTTCGACTTGCCGGAGGCGTAGCGGCCGAGGTCGAAGCGTTTGGCGCGCGACAGCGAGAACACGTTGTGGTAGGTCGTGTCGCTGTTCGGGAAGTCCACAACGGTGCCGACGGTCACCGCCAGGACGTGGGGCACGAAGGTCTCGTTGCGCTGGTCGATGGCCGCGCGGCCCGGCGCGCGGTCCTCGAACGCGCGGCTCGGCGCCGATTCGAGATACACCACGCCCCGTCGCAGATCGGGCAGGTCGCGCGGCGCCGGCGCCCCCGGGTCGCTCACCGTGGGCCGGCGCGGGACGGCGCGCGCCTGGCGCCGGATGTCGAGGCGGCCCTGAACGGCGCCGGCTGCGGCGGGCTGCGCGTCGGCCGCGGTGGGCCCGGGTGGCGCCGCGACGATCGCCGCCTGGCTGACGAGGGCCGCGGCCGCGATCACGTGCAGTGCCGGAAGCCGCCCGCGGACCGGCGCGCGGAGCATCGCGAGCATGCGCATCAGAACCAGTACACCAGCTGGCCAGCCACGATGGTGTCGTGGCGCACCCGGCCTCCGCTGCGGAGGTTGCGCTGCCACGACACCTTCACCTGCACGTTGCGCACGACCGACCAGCCCGTGCCGAGCTCGACGCGATCCACGGGCGCTTCCCACTCCGCCGTCCGCGTCGGCGAACTGACGGTGGAGAAGTCCAGCCGCTCCACGCGTCCGGCCACGTGAACGCCCGGCCAGAGCCGATAACGCCCCTCCACGATCGCCGCGGTGGCCGTCAGCGGGTCCGACAGCCGCAGCGTCGGCACCGCCGGCAGCGACCACGCCGATCGCATGACCTCGCCGCGGGCGAGAAACCGTCCGACCGAGTACTCGACGTCGACGGCCACACCGGTCTGAACGCCGTCCGCCACGTCGGCGCCGGCAGCGAGCGAGGCTTGCAGCTCGCGACGGAGAAACCCCCCTCGGGCGCCGGAGAAGCCGAACGCAACCGAGGCGTGCGGGCGCACCACGACGCGGCCCGCCAGCTGCCGGCTGCCGTTGTCGTCCGTCACCCGCGGGTTCGAGAGCGAGCCGGACGTCACGGCGCCCGTCCACTCAACCATGCCGGCCACGCCGTGCACCTGGAGGCCCGTGTCGAGGCGGTAGGACTGCACCATCGGCAGCCCGGGCGCCGGCGCGGTGTTGCCGAGCGGGAAGTTGCTCAGCCAGCCGCGCCCGCGCATGCGCAGCAGATCGTCGACTCGCGCCGGCAGCGCGTCGGGGCGGATGGACAGGAGGTATTGATAGGCAAGCGGCGTGCCCACCAGCATGTTGCCGGAGCCGTAGCCCTGCCGCGCGAACGCGCCGAAGGTGGGCGGGATCCGGCCCACCTGGATGTCGAAGCGCCGGTCAGGAAACGGCCGGATGCGGGCGTAGAGCGCGAAGGGCTCCACGTTGCCCGACCGGTCCAGGCGGAACTCGCTCAGGAACTGGAGGTGCCGCGCCGCGCGCACCTCGGTGGTGACGTGCACCCGCAGGTTCCGGAGCGCGTTGAATGCGTAGTCGCTGTAGTTGAAGAACCCCGGATCGTCGGGCCCAATCGTGGCGGTGGCTTCACCGCCGATCACAAGGCGGCCCTCTCCGAAGGTCACCGGCTCGGTCGGCGGACCCTGCGCGGCCAGCGGTGAGGCGACGCCGAGGGCGACGACGAGGGCCAGGACGCGCACGTCCGAAAAGTATAATGCGCCCGTGGGAGCGCGTGTGAGGTCCGCAGCAGGCGCCCTTGCCGTTGTCGCCGTGCTGAGCCTCGGCGGGGCGGGATCGGCGGCCGCGGATCGTCTGACGCGAACCGTTCCGCTTCCGGCGTCGCGGGCCCTCACCGTCGCGATCACCGTCGGCACGCTGGAGGTTCGCGGCTGGGAGCGGGCGGACGCCGAGTTCACCATCACCCGCCACGCCCCCGACGCCGCAGGCGTGGAGCGCATGCCGGTTCGCATCGAGGAGACCGATGCGCTCGTCCGCTGCGACCTGACGCAGGAGGGCGACACCTCGCCCCACCATCGCACCGACCTCCGGCTCCGCGTGCCGCGGCGTGCGCGCCTGTCGGACGTGCGGATCGTCGAAGGCCGGCTGCGCGTCGAGGACTTCGACGGCGCCATCACGGCCGACCTTCGCCGGGGACCCATCGACGCCGCCCGCGTATCCGGGGCGCTGCGCTTCGAGACGGGCATCGGCGACGTCGACGTGACGGAGGCCCGCCTCCTGCCGTCGAGCCTGCTGCGCCTTCGTGCGTTCAACGGCGATGTGCGACTGCACCTGGCGGGCCTGCCCACCGACGCGCGGCTCATGGCGCTCGCCCTGAATGGCACGATTACCTCCGACATCCCGCTGGCCATGAAGGATGCCTGGGGCCCCCGGTGGGGCGAGGCCACCCTGGGTCGGGGAGAGCCCGTCGTGTCGATCGACGTGGTCACGGGTGACATCGAGATTCGGGTCACGCGTTGACAGGGTGGGCTCGACGCGATAAAAGAGGTGAGTCAGCTATTCGAAACAGGTTTCCGCATAGTGGAAAGATCTGCCCGCGCGGCCGGTACAACCTCAGTCGACAAGGCGCTCGAGGTCTGCGAAGTGCTGAGCGCCACGCCGCGCGGGCTGACGCTGTCGGAACTCGCCCGGACGGTGCAGCAGCCGGCGTCGAGCGTGCACCGCCTGCTCGGCATCCTGAAACGCCGGGGATACGTGCGCCAGGACGACGAGACGCATCGGTACGGCCTGACGCTCCGCATGCTCGATCTGAGCTTTCGCGCTCTGGGACGGTCGGAGATTCGCCTGCACGCATATCCCCTGCTGCGCGAGTACGTGCTGCGGTCGCCGCACCGCGGCTTCATTGCGATCCCGGCGTCGGGCGAGGTCACCTACCTGTGGAGCCTTGGGCCCGACGAGGTGGCCATGCACACCGTGTACGGGAAGGAGATGCCCAGTCACTGTGCGATGTACTTCACCGGGGCCGATCTCCCACCGACCGAGCGTCGGGCGGCCGCCACACGCCGGCTGAGCTGTCTCCGGCTGGCCCGCGCGGACGACGTGACCCGCCCGGAGGTGGCGGTTCGGCGCCTGGGACCTCCTCCAGTGGAGCCCGACGGTGTGCAGCGGCTCTTCTGCACCTGTGCGCCCGTACACGACTACACGGGGCAGGAAGTGGCGCGGGTCGGCGTCTTCGGGCACGGTCCCGACGATCATCCGATTCTGCACGATCACAACCGCGGCGCGTGGGACCTGGCGCGCCGCATCTCGATGCGCCTCGGCTACGTGCCGACATCGGCGCTTGCGGGGTAGGGACAATCAGTCGTCAGTCGTCAGTCATGAGTAGTCAGTTTGTCGAGAGCTCAGAGCCGAGAGCCGAGAGCCGAGAGCCCGAGTCATAAGGAGCACCCAACCGTGGCCTACATCATCACTGAACCCTGCATCGGCACCAAGGACACCGCCTGCGTGGATGTCTGCCCTGTGGACTGCATCCACCCGCGGAAGGACGAGGCGGACTTCGAGTCGTCGCAGATGCTGTACATTCACCCGGACGAGTGCATCGACTGCGGCGCCTGCGTGCCGGCCTGCCCGGTCGAGGCGATCTTCGCCCTGGACGAAGTCCCCGAAAAATGGAAGAGCTACATCGAGATAAACGCGCAGCACTACCAGAAGTAGTACGCGGTTAGAATGGCCGGCGAGCCCGCGCCAGGCTCGACGGGGAGGGTGGGTCATGCGACGAATTGTGTCAATGGTCGTGGCCGCGACATCGGCCATCGTCGTGGGGGCGCAGGGGCCGTCGGCCCGGGACGCCGACGTTCAGTTTCAGCTGGGCAATCTGCTGTACGAAGAGGCCCGATATCGGGACGCCCTCGATGCCTACCGACAGGCCATCGACGCCGACCACAGCGGACTGTCGCTGAGGGCCCGCATCGGGTTCGTGCGGACCGCCCTTCGGCTCGGCGAGTTCGAGCAGGCGCAGGAGGCGGCGGTGGCGTTGCATGCCCAGCACGCCGGCAGCGCCGAGGCCATCTCCATGTCGGGCGACGCGCACTGGGCGGCGGGCCTCTTTGACGAGGCCGAGGCGCGGTGGCGCGAGGCCCTGGCGATCGAGCCGGCGCTGTCGCGGGCCCGGCACGGGCTGGCGAAGGCGCTCGCCTCCCGCGGCCGGCTCGACGAGGCGATGGTCGAGGCCCAGGCCGCGCTCAAGGCCGCCCCGCGTGACGAAGAGATGCACCACACGGTGGGCGCGATCTTCGAGCGCATGCACCGCTACGAGCAGGCGGCCGCGGCGTACACCAACTTCGTCAACCTCCTGCCGAACAAGGATCGGAGCGACAAGGCCGCGTGGTCGCGGGCGCAGATCCGGTTCCTCCGGTCGTTCGGCGAGCGACAGCCCAACCACATTCCGGACGACCAGGCCGACCGGCTCCACACCGTGGACTTCAAGGTCGTGGACGACAAGGTCGTCATCCAGGCCCGCGTCAACGGCGGCCGCCCGCAGGACTTCGTCGTCGACACCGGCTCGGAACTGACGACCATCTCGCGCCCGACGGCGTCGGCCCGCGGTGTGCGCCCCATCACGTACACCCTGACAGCCGGCGTGGGCGAGGTGGGCCTCAGGGGCCTGCAGCTGGGCCGCCTCGACACGCTGGAAATCGGGACGCTGAAGATGTCGAACGTGCCGGTGCTCATCAAGGCGCCGGCGCTCCGCAACATCCCGAAGCGCGAAGCGGAGAGCCTCTCGCCGCTGGCGCTCGGGCTGTCGCTGACGGTGGACTACACGTCGAACCGGCTCACGATCGGCCGCCGGCTTCCCGAGGAGCCGGCCAAGTATCGGCTGCCGATGCGGCACCACCGCCTGTCGATGGTGCGCGGGCTGCTGAACGATACGCACCCGGCGTATTTCGTGGTGGATACCGGCGGTGAGGTCATCTCGATCAGCACGGCGACGGCCGAGGCGCTCGCGAAGGAGCCGCCCCGCCGGATTGCGCTGAAGGTGTACGGGACGTCGGGGTGGGATCGTGACGCCTTCCTGCTGCCGGGCATCGATCTCCGTTTCGACGAGATTGCCTATTCGAACTTCTCGCTGGTCGTGCTCAACCTGCGGGCGCCAAGCGTGCTGCTCGGCTTCCAGCTGGGCGGCATCGTGGGCCACAAGTTCCTGAGCCCGTACCGGGTCTCGCTCGATCTCGAGCGCAGCGAGCTCCGGATGGCGAACTAGCGCGATCGCGCCTCGAGCCGCCGGGCGCGCCGCATCTGCGCCTGCCGGCACCGCTCCTCGTCCTCGGCCGTCTCGATGGCCAGCGGCGGCACCTCGGTGGGGTGCCCGTGCTGGTCGATGGCGACGAACGTCAGGAAGGCACGGCTCGTCAGCCGCCTCCCGCCGCCGGTGATCGGCTCGGAGAACACCTCGACCTCGACCTCGAGCGACGTGCGAAACGTGCACGTCACGCGGGACTTGAGGATGATCATGTCGCCGACCTTGATGGGGTGGAGAAACTCCAGCCCGTCGACCGCCGCGGTCAGTGCCAGCGTGTTCGTGTGGCGATGACACGCGATGGCACCGGTGATGTCGATGAGGTGCATCACCGTGCCGCCGAGGATGTATCCGAGCGGGTTGGAGTCGTTCGGCAGGACGACCTGGACGGTCTCGGTGGCGGAGTCCTGCCAGCGGCGCGGCGGGGGAGGCATCTTAAGTGGCGTGAGGCTGGCGGCTCGAGGCCCGTGGCGTGAGACTCAGGCTCGACACGGCGCCGGAGCTCCCGCCCCGGTCGAGCCCGAGCCTCCACGCCTCACGCCGCCGGCCTCACGCCGCAGGCCTCTCTCTTTAGAAATCGTATCCGATCCAGACGGTGAACTTCGGCTTCCGGAACTCGGCGCTGCCGCCGCTGCGGGCGAAGACGACGTCCTCCCACGCCTCGTTGAAGAGCGTGCGCCACGACCAGTCGAAGTGAATCGGGAAGCCGAGCGCGAAGGTCTGCAGGCTGATGCCGTAGGACGCCCGGCCGTCGACGAGGCGGAAGCCGTCAACGATGCGCGGCTGGCCGAAGACCGGGAGCAGCTGGTTGCCGACGATCTGCGACCCGACGATTGGCGTCTCGACGGTCGCGTCGCTGCGATACAGCTTGAAGGGCTGCCCCTCCCACGTGGCGCCGCCGACGTTGGCGAAGAGGGTGCCGCGGATGCCGCCCAGCACGCCGATGGGCGTCAGCATCGCCTCGATGAGCGGGAACCGCAGCTCGGCGTTCAGGAAGAACGCATCCTGGCCCACGAACGATAGGTAGTCGTAGCCGCGCATCTCGGAGTTGCCGCCGAAGTAGGTGAAGTCGGGGTTGTCTCCCCAGCTGCTGAAGCCGCGGGCGCGCAGCGCGAGCAGGCCCGACCCCCCGAGCCGGAAGTACTTCCGCGCGTCGACGTCGACCGTCTGCCGTGAGAGCGTCTTGTCGCCCAGGCCCGGGGCGACCTCGTACGCCAGCCGCATCGTGCTGCCGGCCAGCGGTCCGAACTCGCGGAACACCGTGGTCTCCTGCACGAACGCGACGCCGAGGGGGATCATCGTGCCGTTGTTGAAGAGCGCGCGGCCGAAGTTCTGCTCCTGAAACTGGCGCGAGAACTCCTCGAGGCCTGGATCGTCGAAGCGCTCGGTGTACTGCGTGACGCCGCCGAACACCTCGATGCGCCGGTACCGGTTGAAGGGGTAGATGCCGAACGCCGTGCCGCCGCGGATAGTCCGGGTGGCCACCGCGAGGTCCCGGTCGATGAAGCCGCTGAAGGCCGGATCGTAGAAGATGCCCTCGAGCTGCCCGTAGAAGAACTGGGTCTGCGAGTAGCCCTGCAGGGCCCACTGGAAGCGCCGCTCGAGGTTGAGCCATGAGAACGACAGCGTTCGGTACTGCGACACCGACGCCGCGTACAAGGTGAACTGCTGGTCGCCCAGCACGTCGGTGAAGGCGATGGCCGTGCCGCCGAAGAAGTCGCCGCCGCTCGTCACGCCGACGTTCACCGGCGGACGTCCTTCGAGGAACATCTTCTCGAACTTGCCCTTGCGCTTCTTGTTGTCGGCGACGAGTGTGTGCGTCATCGGCGGCTGGAAGTCGATGACGGGCCCCGGGGCGCCGAAGTCGGCCGAGGCGGCCGTGCCGATGGGATCGCGCCGCTCGAGCGTGTGCAGGCCGTACTCGCCCTTGTTGTAGGTGACGAAGGCCACCCGCGGCTCCTTCGATCCTTCACGCAGGACCACCGCCGACAGGTTGCCGCCGAGCGCGTCGGTGAACTGGCGGAGCTCGCCCGATTTCAGGCTGAGCGTCCAGAGGTTGTAGATGTTGCCGTTGCGTGCCACGTCGGGGTCGATGGGCTGCGCCGGATCCGTGGCCGTCGACGAGAA
Source organism: Acidobacteriota bacterium (assembly GCA_040754955.1). Lineage (GTDB taxonomy): Bacteria > Acidobacteriota > Vicinamibacteria > Vicinamibacterales > UBA2999 > JBFMCA01. The sequence goes on from JBFMCA010000015.1 coordinate 26,354, forward strand.
GATCAGCGTGTCGTCGTCGAGAAACTGCGCGCCGCTGTCGTCATGGGTGCCGAAGGTCAGCTGCCGGCGGTTCGACCCGTCCGGATCCATGCGGAACAGCTTCTCGTTGCCGCTCACCCGCGTCACGAAGACGATGTATTTCCCGTCTGGGGCCCAGGTCGGCGCGTAGTCGGCCAGCGCGTCCCGCGTCAGGTTGGTGACGGTCCCCGAGTCGAGAGCGAGGGAGAAGATGTCGGCCACGCCGTTCTCCATCGCCGAGAACAGGATGCTGCGACCGTCGGGGCTGAAGTCCGGCGACTCCGGCGAATCGACGCGCACCGGGATGCGCTGCTCCACCTTCCGGCTCAGGACGTTCTGCACCACCAGCGACCGGTCCTTCTCCGTCCGCACGAAGTAGGCGAGGCGATCGCCCGTCGGCGACCACGACATCCACGGGACGGAGTTCCACCGCCCGCCCGGCGTGGCGATGTACTCGAAGCCCAGGTCCTGATCGAAGCCGCTGGTGAGGTTGCGGATGATCTGGCCGTCGCGCGTGGAGATGAGGACGATGTCGAGCTCGCGATCGCGGCGGTTCGCCGTCATCGCCGCCAGCAGATCGCCCGAGGGCGACGGCTCGATCGACAGAACGTTGGCGAAGCGCGAGCGCTCAGGGTTCGGCGCCAGGTCGCGCCCGTAGTCGCCCGGCCGCTCCTTGTCGCGGAACGGCTTGAAGCGCTCCTTGACGTAGCGGTCGAACTGCTGGTCCCACTCCTCGGGGTCCATCTGAAAGGCTTCCTGGTAGGCATCGTCGCCGCCGCCGATGACCGACTTGCGCAGCGCGAAGATGTACTGGCGCACGCCCTCCTTGCCCCAGCGCGACTCGATGAACTCGAACGCGGCGTGCCCGAGGTTGTAGATGAGGCGCGGGTTGCTGAAGTTGCCGTACCCTTCCAGCTCGCTCATCTTGGGCACGATGTCCGCCACCGCCGCGTCGCGCACCGTCATGAGATCCAGCGGGCGCCAGATGCCCGTCATGTAGTCGGCCATCCCCTCGGAGACCCACAGCGGCATGTTGCGGCGGATGAGGCCCGTCGGGATGATGTCGAACTGAAAGACGTGCGTGAGCTCGTGCACCACCAGCCGGTAGAGCAGGTCCGACGGCTCGTCGAGCGGCATCAGGATGCGGTTGCGGCTCGGCTCGGCGAACGCGCCCACACCCTCCTGCGCGGCCCCCGGGATGACGTTCTGCTGGAAGAACTCGCTGCTCGTCGAGAAGAGGATCAGCGGGACCTTGAAGGCGAGGTCGTGTTTCAGCTCCGAGCTGACGTGCTGGTAGGCGCTCTCCGCATACCCCGCCAGGCGCTCGAGGTGCGGCTCGATCTCCGGGTAGTAGTAGATCTCGAAGTGCTCGGTCGTGTAGATCTGCCACTCGAAGCGGTCGTAGCGGATCTGGTTCTTGCCGTAATACGGCACGAACTGGGTCTGTGCGGCACCGAGCCCGGCGCTGGCAATGAGCGCGAAGGCCGCGAGAACGGCTGTCCGAAATGGCGCCACCCGGCGCCGCGTGGGGATCGGCATGGACCTCACTCCTGGCAGGCTGTCCTGCATCTTACAACGTCGGCGCCACCTGTGCGGGTTGCCCGCAGCTGACCGGCTGCGAGCAAGATCCGGTCCCGTCGGGGCTGTCCTATACTTATGACGCTCGCACGGGAATAACTGGGTCGAGCTCGGGGTTCCCCCCAGTCAGCGGCCCAAACTGCGCATGCGTTTTGGGCGACCACGGCGGGAATCGGACCCCGCGGACGATGGGTTTGCGGCCGATGCACTGGAGCATCTGGACAGCCTGTACGGCACCGCCGTGCGGCTGACCCGCAGCCCCGACGCCGCGCAGGATCTGGTGCAGGACACGTTCCTGAAGGCGCTACGCGCCCGCGACGGCTTCACGCGGGGCACGAACCTCAAGGCGTGGTTGTACGCGATCCTGCACAACACGTGGCGCAACCGACGGCGTGACGCGGGGCGATCGCGGGTCGAGTTCGACAGCGACACCGTCGAGCAGGCCGGCGACGGCGCAGGGCTGCCGGCTCCGATCAGCGAGAGCCCGGAGGCGCTGCTGCTGCGCGCGACGCTCGACGCCGATCTTCAGGCCGCCCTCGATGCGCTGCCCGAGGCGTTTCGGGAGGCCGTGTGGCTGCGCGATGTCGACGAGCTGACGTACCAGGAGATCGCGGATGTGCTGGACGTGCCCATCGGCACGGTGATGTCGCGGATTTCGCGGGGACGCCGGCAGTTGTACGAGCGTCTCACCAGCAGGGGAAAGGCGCAGGGAACGTGAACTGTCGGACCATTGAACCGCTGCTGACGGCCTACATCGATGGCCTGGCCGGACCGGCCGATCGGGCGGCCGTCGAGCTGCATGTGTCCGGTTGTCCGGCCTGTCAGGCCGCCGCAGCGGCCCAGCGGGCCGCGAGCGGCGTGCTCCGGGCCCGAGGGGCAGCGCTCGTGCCCGCGGCGCCGCCGGGGCTGGCGACGCGGCTTGCGGCGCTGGCGCGCCACGAGGCCGCCGCGCGTCCCGCGCTCGGCATGTGGGGCCGGCTGGGCGCGCTGGCGTCGGCCGCGGCCGTCGTGTTGACGCTGGGCGCCGGCTTGTTTGTCGCGACGTCCCAGTCGACCGTCGTTCTGGCCGCCCAGCTCGCCCTCGATCACGTGAAGTGCTTTCTGCTCGATGGCCACGACCACCTGCCGACGAAGAACCCGGAGGACGCCGAGGCGTTCATCCAGGCGCGCTACGGGTGGACAGTCGACGTGCCGCCGAGCCGTCCCGCGGAGGGATTCCGGCTGGTGGCCAGCCGCAAGTGTCTGCTGGGCGATGGGTTTGCAGCTCATCTGTTGTACCGCGCCGACGGCCAGCCCGTGTCGGTCTTCATCCTCCCAGGCGACCATGCGGCCCACGATCTCCGCATCTTTGGGGCGGCCGTCGAAGCCTGGTCGGCCAACGGCCGGACCTACGTGGTAGTCGTGGAGGGCCGTAACGGAAACAGCCTCGCCCGCGTAGCATCGTACGTGCGGGATGAGGCACAATAACGAGATGGAGAAGACGAACTCGAAGGTGCGCGTCGCTGCAGTCATCGCGACGGCCGTGGCGCTCCTCGCGATCGCGGTGCCGTTCGTGTGGCAGTCGAGCGTCGTCGCCGAGCCGGCGGCGGCCGTGTCAGCGGCGCCGGCCGTGCTGCCGGTGGCGTCGCACGCAAGCGGCGCCGGAGCCGCCGAGCAAGCCGACGCGGCCTGCATGGCCGACGCCAAGAAGGCGGACCTGAGCTTCGAGATTCCCGATCTCGACGGCAAGAAAGTGAAGCTCGCGAGCTTCGCGGGCAAGGTCATCCTGCTGAACTTCTGGGCCACGTGGTGCGGGCCGTGCAAGGCTGAGATTCCCGGCTTCGTCGAGCTCCAGGCGCAGTACCGCGACGAGCTGGTCGTCATCGGCTTCTCGGTGGACGACACGGCCGAGAAGGCGGCGGCCTTCGCGAAGGAGTTCAAGATCAACTACCCGGTGCTCCTTGGCCTCGGCTACGAGCACGTGCAGGACGCTTACGGGCCCATCTGGGGCATTCCCGTGTCCTTCCTCATCAGCAAGGACGGCAAGATCTGCAAGAAGCACATGGGCATCGCGCCAAAGGCCGTGTTCGAAAAGGAGATCAAGGCGCTGCTGTAGTATGATCCCCTCGACCTGATGCTCAAGGGATTCCAGCACGCGCGTCTCGCCTGCGGTTGCCGGCTCGCGTTCCGGGAAGGGACGTCGGGCAGCCCCGTCACCGTGATCGTCGATCAGAAAGCGCCCGGGTGCGGCAACCCGTGGCACGTTCGCGATCTGCCGCTCTACGACTACCGTGAGGCGCTCCGCCCCTCGACCCGGCTCGGCCCGCTCGAGGAAGAAGAGTTCGAGGAAGAAGGGTAGGTCGCCGCGCGCGGCCCCCTCGCCCGCCGTTGCCGCTCACCAAACGTCTGTCAGTGCTGGCGTTCTGGACCGTGCAGTGCTCGGCGCTGCTGGTCCTCCTGGTGCCGTTTGCCTGGGGCCTCGTCGGGCTGTGGGCGGCGTCGCACTTCCTGCGCGCCATCGGCCTGACGCTTGCCTTCCACCGCTACTTCGCGCACCGCGCATTCCAGATGTCGCGCGGCGCCCGCTTCGTCTGGGCGCTCGTGGGCACGGCCGCGATGCAGAAGGGCCCCATCTGGTGGGCCGGCCATCACCTCGATCATCACAAGTACGCCGACCGCGAAGGCGATCCGCACAGCCCGAGGATCAGCGGCTTCTACCACGCGCACGTCGGCTGGTTCCTGAACGACACGAAGACCGATCGCCTGCCGCCCACCAATCCCGTCGTGCGCGACTTCGGTGCCGCACCCGAGATCGCCTGGCTCGATCGCTGGTACTTCGTGCCGCCCTTCGCGCTCGCCGCCGGCCTGTATCTCGCCGGGGGGCTGCCGTGGCTGGCGTGGGGCTTCTGCCTGCCCACGACGACGCTGGCCCACGCGACGTTCGCCATCAACACCGTGAATCACCTGTGGGGGACGCGGCGGTTCGACACCGTCGACGAGTCACGCAACAACGCGTTGACGGCGTTCTTTGCGGTCGGCGAGGGCTGGCACAACAACCACCACCGCTACCAGCGCGCGGCCCGTAACGGCTTCTACTGGTGGGAGTTCGATCCCACCTGGTACGTCATCGCTGCGATGTCGTGGGTCGGCCTCGCCTGGGACCTGCAGCCGGTGCCGGACCGCATTTACGCCGAAGCCCGCCGGACCTCCGCCCCCGACGAAGCCGCCGCCTGAAACCTTCGCGCCCGGCCTCCGCTGGCGCTACACTCCCCGCATGACGACCCATCCGCCTCGAAAAGGTGCCTGGCGATTTTCTGGCATGCCGTTCACCGGTCTAGCGAAAAGGTGCCTGGCACCTTTTCTGGTGGTGGGCGTGGCAGCGGCGCAGGTACCGGTGCAAGACCGCCAGCCGGCCGGGTCGGCGCTCAGGCCGGCGGTGATGGGGCCAACCGGCGGCGTCTCGACGGGGCACCCGCTGGTTACCGCCTCGGCGTTCGCCATCCTGCTCAAGGGCGGCAACGCGTTCGACGCGGGCGTGGCGTCGCTGCTGACCGGCGGCGTCCTCGAGCAGGACCTGTACGGGCTCGGCGGCGAGGCGCTGGTCCTCGTCTACCCGCGCGCCGAAGGGAAGGTCACGTCTGTCGTCGGCCAGGGCTGGGCCCCCAAGGCCGTGGACGTCGACTGGTACGTGTCGCGCGGCAAGACGCTGGAAGGCGAGGGTCTCGATCCGGCGGTGGTGCCGGGCGCCATTCATGCGGCGCTCACCGTGCTGGAGCGCTGGGGCACCATGAGCTTCGAGCAGGTGGCGGAGGACGCCATCGCATACGCGGAGCGCGGGTTTCCGATGCGGCCGAGCACGGCGCGAGCGATCCAGAACCAGCTCCGGTTCTTCGAGGCGTGGCCGGCGAACCGGCGCTACTGGCTCAAGCCGGATGGGTCGCCCTACAGGCCGGGCGAGACCGTCACCCTGCCGACGCTGGCGCGCACGCTCCGCCGGATGGTCGAGGCGGAGCGGACCGCGCGGGGGCAGGGCCGGGGGGCGGGGATCGCAGCCGCGCGCGATCGCTTCTACAAGGGCGACATCGCCCGCGAGATGGTGGCGTTCCTGCGGCAGCACGGCGCGCCTTTCGACGAGAGCGACTTCGCGGACTTCTTCGCCCGCGTCGAGGAGCCGGCCCGGACGACCTACCGGGACTACACGGTCTACAAGCACGGGTTCGGGAGCCAGGGACCGGTCCTGCTGCAGGCGCTCAACATCCTCGAGCACTTCGACCTCCGCGCCATGGGCTACGCGAGCGCCGACTACCTGCACACGGTGACCGAGGCGCTCAAGCTCGCCTACGCGGATCGCGACACCTACTACGCCGACCCCGCCTTCGTGCAGGTGCCGGCCGAAGGGCTGCTGTCGAAGGCGTACGCCCGGGAGCGGGCGGCGCGCATCAATCCGCGCCGCGCGTCCACGGCGTTCGTGGCGGGCGACCCGCTGCCGTACGACTCGACGGTGAAGGCATGGCCGTACTGGAAGGCCGACATCGCGGACGGCACCACCCTGGCGGCGCCCGCCGGCAGGGACGCCTCCGGCGCGGTGAAGGACACGACGCACATGGCTATCGTGGACAAGGACGGAAACGTCTTCGACGCGACGCCGAGCGGCGGGTGGATTCCCGGCGCGGTCATCCTGGGCGAGACGGGGATCGGCATGAGCGTGCGCGGCGAGCAGTTCTGGCTCGACTCGACGCGCGCCAACCAGATTCGCCCCCGTGCGCGGCCCCGCTACACGCTGACGCCGAGCCTGGTGTTCAGGGGCGACGTGCCGTTGATGGCGCTGGGGACGCCCGGCGGCGACAACCAGGATCAGACCATCCTGCAGGCATTCCTGAGCATCGTGGAGTTCTGGGACAGCTGGTACCCGAACCTGCACTTCGCGCTGGAGCGGCCGCGGGTGCAGACGTCGCACTTCTACGGATCATTCTGGCCGCACACGGCGGGCTTCAACCGGCTCGGCGTGGAGGCGGCGGTGCCCGACGAGGTGTTCAACGAGCTGAAGGCGCGCGGCCACGACGTGAGCCGGCTGCGCACGTTCGGCATGTCCGGCTGCGCCACGGCCGTGCTCATCGATCCCGCCACCGGCACGCGGTTCGCGGCGGCGGACCCGCGACGCGACTGCTACGCGATTGCCTACTGACCGCGGCGTCTGGCGTAGTATGCGGCCCTGAGCGCCTCGACCAGCCGGGCGTCGACCAGCCCTGGCGGGTTGCCGGCGTACGCGAGGCCGTGGTCTTCACGGAACTTGTCGACGGAGGCGATGGCCTCCGCGTCGAACGCGCCGTACGCGCGGTTGTACTCGGCCGCCGCGCGCCGCGCTTCGGCCTGGACTGTGTCGGCCTGGGCCGGATCGGAGGCCCGCAGCGCCCGCATCTGCCCGGCGCCGGGCGCCGCGGGCGGCTCGGGGAACGCGGCACCTGCCCGCCAGTAGCCGAGCGCGTGCAGCATGCGCTTCAGCTCAACGACATCGGGACCCTCGACATGGGAGAACTGGCGGTACCCGAGCCGGCGCTGCGTCGTGTAGTAAATCCGCTTCATTTCGCCGACAGGCTCAGGATGCTCGCCGACTTCGATGGCGAGCGCGATGTGGTCGCCGCCGCGGCCCGGGTCGTTCGGATCCGCGACCTTGATGGCCGCCGACTGCAGGTTGCCCCAGCGCCGATCGCCGCCCCGCCGCTGGCCGGCGTCCATGGCCAGTATCATGCGCTCGGCCAGCGGCATTCCCGTGCCCTCCGAGGCTTCGAAGGAAGAGGCGACCGCCTCGATCACCTCGGGGCCGACCATGATGTTGGCCTGCACCGTGTAGTGGCGTCCCTGGCGGCTGCCCGCCCAGTTGCCGTTGTTCGCGCCGGTGTGTGCGGCGGCGCGGCCCTGCATGTCGATAAGCCCCACCTGGCGCGACTCGCGCTGGCGGTCGTCGGCGAGGAGGCGCGCCAGCGCGTCAGCCGGCGCGACACCCGCGGCCAGCAGATCGAGCCCGCGCGGACCGTATTCGACGACCGTCGACGCCTGAGTGCACACCGCGCCCACGCCGGCCCGCACATGCGGCACAGCGCGGCCGACGAAGGGCACGCGCGTGGTCACCGCCGCGCCTGACTGGCCCGTGGCGGGGTCGATGGCGCAGAGCGAAAACGTGGCGTACTGCGGATGGCCCTCGAAGTCGACGGTGACGCCGTCAGCGGCGGTCAGGGTGGGCTGCTGCGCCGCGGACGGCGCGGGCGCCACGCCGGCGATCGCGGCCAGCACGACCAGGAGACGAGTCATGACAACACCTCCACGCCGGCCGGCTGCGGCTGGCGTGCGAGGAGCGTATCACGGGGCGTCGAGCACGGCGCGCACCTTCCGGGCGAGCTCGTCGATGCTGTAGGGCTTGGCGATGAAGTGGGTGCCCTCGTCGAGCACGCCGTGGCGGGCGATGGTGTCGTGGGTGAAGCCGGAGGTATAGAGCACCTTGACCCGCGGGTGGCGTGTCGCGACCGCACCCGCCAACTCTGCGCCGCTCATGCCCGGCATGACGACGTCGGTGAGCACGAGATCGACGTCCGGATGCGCGCCAAGCCGATCGAGCGCCTCGCTCCCGCTCTCCGCCACCAGGACACGGTAGCCCGCGGCGGTGAGCACCTCTTCAACAAACAGCCGGATCGCCTCCTCGTCCTCGACGACGAGCACCGTCTCGGTGCCGCGGTCGGGCGCCGCGGAAGGTGCCGGCCGTTCGTCCCGGACGGGCTCCGACACGGCCGGCAGGTAGACGTCGAACGTCGATCCTTGGCCCGGCTCGCTCGTCACCAGGATGCTCCCGCCGTTCTGCTTGACGATGCCGTAGACGGTGGACAACCCGAGCCCGGTGCCACGACCCAGCTCCTTGGTCGTGAAGAACGGCTCGAACACGCGGGCGCGCGTGGCCTCGTCCATTCCGCTCCCGAAATCCTGCACCGACAGCACGACATGGCGGCCGGGGGCCACGTAGTGCAGGTCCGCCGCCCGCAGCGCGTCGATCTCGGCGTTGCGCGTGCGGATGTGGATGGCTCCGCCCGTGGGCATGGCATCGCGGGCGTTGACGACGAGGTTCATCAGCACCTGTTCGAGGTGGCCGGGGTCGGCCCTGACGTTGGCCAGGTCGGACGCCGCATCCACGACGAGCGTGACATCTTCCCCGATCACCCGGCGCAGGATGACCTCCACGGAGGCAATCGTGTCGTTGAGGTTGACCACGGCCGGCTGCAGGATCTGCTTGCGGCTGAAGGCCAGGAGCTGGCGGGTGAGGGCGGCCGCGGTCAGGCCTGCGCGGTGGATCTGCGCGATCTTCGCGTGGAGGGGGTCGCCGGCGGGCGTCTGCTGCTCGGCCAGCTCCGCGGTTCCGTTGATGACCGTGAGCAGATTGTTGAAGTCGTGCGCGATGCCGCCGGCCAGCCGGCCGAGGCTGTCGAGCTTCTGCGACTGGAGGAGCTGGGCCTGGAGGGTCCGCGCCGCGGTGACGTCGATCGCGGCGCCACGAAGCCCGACGACGGCGTCACCGTGGCGCAGCGGCTCCACGGCGAGCTCCACGGACCGATCCCGCCCCTCGCGCCGGAGGGTGAACTCCTCGCGGGCGGGCTGCCCCGTCACCAGCGCCCGTCGCTTGAACGCCATCAGGCCGTCGCCGGCGTCGCCGAAGAGGTCGCGATCCGTGCGCCCGACCATCGCCTCGGCCGGCAGTCCCAGCAGGGGATTGTGAATCCACGTGTAGCGCAGCCCGGTGTCCATCTCGAACACCGCGACGTTGGCGGTGTCGATCGCCAGCCGGAGCCGCTGCTCCTGGGTGGCGAGCGCCGCGGCCAGCCGGTCCTTCTCCGCCTCGGCTGCCTTGCGCGCTGTCACGTCGAGGATGATGGCGAGGCACACCGTCCGTCCGGCGCGGCGGGCCAGCTGCAGTCGGACTTCGGCCGCGTACTCCGATCCGTCCTTCCGGCGGTGCGGGGTCTCGAAGACGAGCAGCGGCTCGCGGCCGTCGAGCAGGGGCTGGAGGCGGGCGCGGAACGCGGCCTCGGTGAATGCCGGCTTCAGGTCCACGGGCGTCAGCCGGCGCAGCTCCTCCATCGAATAGCCGATGTTGCGGCGCGCGCCGTCATTCGCGAACTCGAAGCGAAGCGTCTGGGTGTCGAACAGGTAGATCTCGTTCAGGCTGCGCTCGATCACGTCGGCGAGCGCCGTGCGCTCGGCCTCGACGCGACGCTGCTCGGTGAGGTCGGCGGCGATGGCAATGACGCACGGCTGGCCGTCGTACGTCACAGGCATCAGGCTCAGGGACACGTCGTACGGCGATCCGTCGCGACGCGTGAACTGCACTTCGGCGCCGACGACCTGGCCCTCGCGCCCGAGCCGGGCCAGCACGTCGTCGCGCTGCGCGGGGTCGTAGTAGAGGTCGGCCACGTGCCGCACGCGCGCCAAGTCGGCGCGCGTGTAGCCGCCGGGGCGCATCATGGCATCGTTGAAGACGAGCAGCCGGCCGTCGCGCGTCGCTACGCCGATTCCCATTGGGGCGCGCTCGAAGAGCATCTGATAGAAGGACTGCGTGAGTCGCCGTTCCTCCTCCCGCGCTCGTTCGGCGCCGGTTCGCGACCGCGCCAGCAGCACGGTGAGCGTGCCGGCAATGACCACGAACATCAACGCCGCGGGGCCGGACTGGCCGACGTTCATCTGGCCGCGGTTGAGCAGGATGGCGGAGGTGCCGAGGACGGCCACGGCGCTCAGCAGCATCAGTCGCCGCGCCGGCAGGACGAAGGCCCCGAGCAGAGGACCGAGCACGACGAAGCTCACCCAGACCGATCCGCCTGCCGTCGAGAACCCGGACCAGAAGGCGGCGGCCATCGGCGTCAGCGCGCCGATGGTGGCGGCGAGCGCGGTTCGCCTGGTCCGGGCCAGGGCGTAGGCCACGCCAAAGGCCGCGATAGCCGGAAGCGCGACGAGATTCGAGGTGTGGAGGGTCGGGCGACGCGCCGTGACGGCCAGGACGTAGACGAGGCCGGCAGCCGCGAAGCCGAGCAGCAACGACGCGAGGACCCGCGCCGCCCGGCGATCGCCGAGGTCGGTGACGGCGCTCGAGGGCTCCGTCCACCGCAGCCACGCGCGGCGCACCGCGGCCCGCGCGCCTGGACCGTCATCGTGGCCCGACATCTCTCGTTGCGAGCGTAGCACGAACGGCCGCGCCGGCGGCCTTCCCCGGGGCGAGCCGCCGCCGGCCTACGAGCGCAGCGCCGCGGTCATCGGCACGTGCGAGGCGCGCCAGGCCGGCAGGAAGCCCCCGACGAGCCCCATCACGACGGCAAGCACCAGGCCCGTCACGACGGTGGGTGTCGTGATCCGGAAAGCGAACGCCACTTCGGCGAAGTTGGCGCCGCCGGCCGCCGACGAGATGCCGTTGGCCGGAACGGCGACCAGCACGCCGAGCAGGCCGCCGGCGGCGGCGAGCAGCGTCGACTCGATCACGAACGACACCAGGATGCTCCACCGCGAGAACCCCAGCGCCCTCAGCGTGCCGATCTCGCGCGTGCGAGCTACCACGAGGCCGTACATCGTGTTCATCGCACCGAAGACGGCGCCGATGCCCATGACGATGGCGACGAAGCCGGCGAGCGCCAGCAGCGGCGCCGAGACCTGCTGCGACTGATCGTCGTAGTACTTGCGCTCCTGAACGAGCTGCACCTGCATTCGCGGGTTCGTCGCCAGCGCTTCGTTGAAGGCCGTCACCGACCGGGGGTCCTTCAGCCGCACCGTGACGGACTGGTACCCGCCGCGGCGCAGGAACGCCGGAGCGAGCACGTCGAGGTCGCCCCACACCTCGCTTTCGAAGCCTCCTCCGTTGGCCTCGAAGATGCCCGTGATGCGCCAGTCGCGGCGCTGCATCCGGACGGTGGAGCCGACCGCGACGCCCGCGTAGCGCGCGGCCGCCTTCCGGCCGATGATGAGCTCGTTGAGGCCGCGCGTGAACATCCGGCCCTCGACGATGCGCACGCCCTGGCGCACGAGGAAGGCCCGCGGCGTCACGCCGCGCAGGCTGACGTTGGCCGGAGAGCCCGTGTCCCTCCTGGGGAGCGACGCCACCACGAATATCTCGGGGGACGCCAGCGGATTGCCCAGGCTGTCACGGGCGACCCGGTCGTCCACCATCACGGCCCGCGCGTTGTCGAAGCTGATGCCGGACGTGAGTTCGCCGGTGGAGCCGCGCTGCGTCAGCACGGCGTTGTCGATCGATCCGGTGGCCTGCAGCGCCAGCCTGAATCCCGCCGCCATCGACGTCAGGACGATGAGCACCGCGACGACCAGCCCGATGGCGCCGATCGCCAGCAGCGTCACCCGCCACCTGACGACGAGGCTGCGCACGTTGTAGCGGAAGGGCAGCGCCATCACGCGGCCCTCAGGGTGTCGACGATCTTCGCGCGGTACGCCGTCCACGCCGGCACGGCGCCGGCCGCGGTGCCCAGCGCGAGCGAGACGGCGAACATGCCGAGCGCGAGACGCGGGGAGACGTTGAGCGACGGGAACTGCGATACGGCCGCGCCCAGGAACGGGATGTCGGCGAGATTCGAGACCAGCCCGTTCGCGAGCCCGATGCCGAGCGCCCCGGCGGCGGCCGCGATGACCATCGCCTCGCCGATGATGAGCCCCATCACCCGGGCGCTCGAGAACCCCAGCGTCTTCAGCACCGCAATCTCGGTGCGCCGCTCCCGCACGGCCATGCTCATCGTGTTGGCCGTCACGAGCAGCACCGTGAAGCCCACGGCCAGGCCGATGGCGTTCAGCAGCAGCACGAGGTTGCCGGCCAGCTCGTTGAAGCTCTGGATGAAGGCGCCCTCCGTCTCGGTCTTCGTCTGCACATCCGAATTCTCGAAGGCCTCGTCAATCAGCCGCGCAATCTCGGCCGTCCGCGCGGGATCGTCGATCTGGACCATGAACGTTCCCACGCCGGCACGGCGCCGAGTCGACTCGTACAGGTAGTCGAAGTGGAAGAACATCTGCATCTCGTTGGTGGCGGGGTAGCGCACGAGATCGGCGTCGTAGATGGCCCGCACCACGAACTCGAAGGGACGGCCCACGCGGTAGGGCGGGATGAAGCTCTCCAGTTGGAAGGTGTCGCCCAGGTTCCAGCCGAACTTGCGCGAGAGCGCGCGGCCGATGACCGCGCCGCGGCGGTCCGCGCGGAACGCATCCCACTGGTCGCGCGGCAAATTGTACTCGGGGTACATCGCAAAGTACGTGTCGGCCTCGACCGCGAAGTTGGCGAAGAAGTTCGCGAAGTCGGCCGACCCGCCGCTCCCCGGCAGGCCCCCGAAGAAGTTCGTCGGCGAGACGCGGCGGACGCCGGGCACAGCGGAGATGCGCGACCGGTACGCGTACGGCATGTTGAAGACCAGGCTCACCGCGTGCCGCGTGGCGAGCCGGTCGGGACTCGCGCCGCGCACGCTGGCGTCCATGGCCACCAGCACCGTCTGGAGCACCGCGATCAGGAACACGCAGAGGGCCATGCCGAGCACGGTGCTCAGGGTCCGCACCCAGTTCCGCCGGAGGTGCTTAAGAATGTACGGCAGGAACTTCATGGCGGACCACGCTCCGGTTGAGCACGCCCTTCTCGAGATGCCGCTCGACGTGCGCCCGCGCCGACGCGCGCGGGTCGTGCGTCACCATGACGATGGTCTTGCCGAAGTCGGCGTTCAGCGCCTGGATGAGATTCAGGATTTCCTCGGCGCTTCGCGCGTCCAGATCGCCCGTGGGCTCGTCGGCGACGAGCACCGCCGGATCCGCCACGATGGCGCGGGCGATCGCGACCCGCTGCTCCTGGCCGCCGGAGAGCTGCCGAGGGTAGTGTTTCGACCGGTCAGCCAGGCCGACCACGCGGAGCGCCGTCATGGCGCGCTCGCGGCGCTCCCGGCGGCTGAGGGCCGTCAGCAGCAGCGGGAGCTCGACGTTCTCCACGGCCGTCAGCACCGGAATCAGATTGTAGAACTGGAAGATGAACCCGACGTTCCGGCTGCGCCACGCCGCCAGCGCGCCCTCCGACAGCGCCGACACCTCGACGCCGCCCACCACCACCCGTCCGCTCGTTGGCCGATCGATGCCCGCGATGAGGTTCAGCAGCGTCGTCTTGCCCGAGCCCGACGGCCCCATCAGGGCCACGAACTCGCCGTCGGGCACGTCCAGCGACAGCCCGTCGAGGACCAGAATCTCCTCCGCGTCGCGCCGGTACACCTTGCGGACGTTGTCGATGACGACCGCGCCCATCTCACGCGCCCTTCACGCGGACCCGGTCGCCCGCCTTCAGCGAGTCGGGCGGCCGCGCGATGATCGTGTCGCCCGCGCTCAGCCCGTCGCGGACGACGACGCGATCCTGCCGCGTGTCGCCGAGCGTCACCGGCCGCGCCTCGGCCACGCCGTCGACCACCGCAAACACCCGGGACGTGCCCTCGCGGGTCACCACCGCCGACTGGGGCACCACCAGCACCGTACCCGCGCCTTCCCGGTCGGCCCGCGGCGGCTCGACGAACGTCACCTTGGCGCTCATCTCCGGTTTGAGTTTGGCATCCGTGTCCAGAATGGTGACCTTCACCATGACCGTCGCCCGGGTCCGGTCGGCCGTCGGGATCACCTGGCGCAGCACGCCGCGATACGTGCGGTCCGGGAACGCCTCCACGATCACCTCCGCCGGCTGGCCGTCCATGAGCCTTGCGACGTTGGCCTCCGCCACGTCCACTTCCACTTCGAGCGTGTCGAGGTCCGCGAGCGCGACGATGGCGCCCGAGGCCGTCGAGATGTTCACGCCCGGCGGAATCGGCGCGACGCTCTCGCCGACCTCTGCCATCTTGCGGACGACCGTGCCGGTGAACGGCGCGCGGATGATCGTGTTCTGGAGCTGTGCCTCGTTGAACGCGACGTCAGCCTGGGCCTGCGCCCGCTCGGCGCGCGCGCGCCCGAGGTCGGCCTCGGCGCGGCCGGCATCGGCCCGGGCCTGCGCAAGGGCCGCCTCGGCAATCGTCACGCGGCTCCGTGCGGCCTCGAGCGTGTCGCGCGGCGCCACGCCGTCGGTATGCAGCCGCTCGGCGACCGACGCCTGCCGCCGCATCTCGTGGAGGTCGGCCTCGGCGCGCGCCGCGGCAGCCGCCGCAGCCTCGATCTGCGCCTCGACCGCCGCAATCTGCGCCGCGGCCCTCAGGAGCGCCGCCCGCGACCGATCGACCGCGGCCCTGAAGTCGGCGCTCTCGAGTCGCGCGAACACCTGGCCCTCCGTGACGCGATCGCCCTCCTCGACGAGCAGCTCCGCGAGCCGGCCCTGGATCTTGGCCGAAACCACCGCCCGGCGGCGGGCGACGACGTAGCCAGAGGCGGTCAGCACGGGCGAGCCCGCCGGCGCGCCCGCGCTGCTCTCCACCGCCGGCGACAGCGTCTCCACCTCGACCGCGCGCGAGCCGGACCACCACGTCGCCACGCCGATGGCTGCGACGATCACGATGAAGAGCGGCAGCAGCCGCCGCCGGCGCCGGGACGCCAGAGGCGCGCCTCCGGGCAGCTTGAGCGAGGCCAGGTCGGATTTGAGGTCGGTCACGTCGAGCCCTCCGGGTGGCGCCGCCGGAACGCGGCCCACATCGAGCTTAGACGCGATCGAGCGGCACGGGTTCGACGCCGGGTCCGCGCGGCCGGAAGGGTCGATCGAGCGGTCGGCTAGCCGCCTCGAGGCTTCCGGCCGCCGGGCTTCCCCCCGGCCCCCTCGTCGGCCGTCCCGAGCCGCCCGGCCGCCTGGAGGCTCCGGCGCAGGAGGAACTCGATCTGCGCGTTGAGGCTGCGCAGATCGTCGTTCGCCCAGCGCTGGACGGCCTCCAGCACCTTCGGGTCGACGCGGAGCAGGAACGGCTTTCGTTCGGCCACGAGGCTACTGGTAGATCGTGCCGGTGTTGATCACCGGCTGCGTCGAGCGCTCGCCGCACAGCACCACGAGCAGGTTGCTCACCATGGCGGCCCGTCGCTCCTCGTCGAGCTGCAGCAGCGACTTCTGCGACAGCATCTCGAGCGCCATCTCCACCATGCCGACCGCGCCCTCCACGATGCGCTGGCGCGCCGCGATGATGGCGCCGGCCTGCTGCCGCTGCAGCATGGCCGCCGCAATTTCCGGCGCATACGCCAGGTGGCTGATCCGCGCTTCGATGACCTCCACCCCCGCCTTCGCGAGCCGATCCTGGATCTCCTTCTTCAGGTGATCCGCGATGGCCGCGGTGTGGCCCCGGAGCGAGATCTGCTGGTCGTCGTGCACGTCGTAGGGGTAGCTGGTTGCCAGGTTGCGCACCGCCGCCTCGGTCTGCACGTGCACGTAGTTCTCGTAGTCGTCGACCTCGAAGACGGCCTCGGCCGTGTCGACCACCTTCCACACGACGACGGCGGCGATCTCGATGGGGTTGCCCTCGAGATCGTTGACCTTGAGGCGGGAGCTTTCAAAGTTGCGGACGCGGAGCGAGACGGCCTTCTTCGTGTAGAAGGGATTCGCCCACCGCAGCCCCTGCACCTTCGCGGTGCCGACGTACTGGCCGAAGAGCTGGAGCACCCGCGCCTCGTTGGGGTTCACCATGAACAGGCCGACGAACAGGAGGATGTCGACCGACACGGCGACCGACCACAGCACGATGTTGAACACGTCCTGGTTCCGCGCCGCTGCGACGAGCAGCCACGCAAAGCCGCCGACGCCGGCCAGCAGGACGAGCAGGATGGGGATACCGGGCAGTCCGTGTTGCTCGCGTTCGCGAATCATAGGGTCGAGCCTCCTGGTGTGATACCTATGTGATATCACATCGATAGCGTAGTGTCAAACGGATAGGTGGAGGGGCGGAGGGGTGGAGGCTCGGGGGTGGTGGCCTGGCGGTCTCGAGGCTTGGCGGGCAGGGGCGAGGCGCGTCCGGCCGCGAGGCCTGAGGCCCGAGTCCGCAGGGCCGACGCGCGCTAGCGCGCGAGACCGGCGGTGAGGCGTGCGTGCGTGGCCTCGTCGAGGGGATACCGCCAGGCGATGGCAAGCGCGATGAGGTAGGTGGCGCACGGCACCAGGCAGTAGAGCACACGGATGGCCTGGACCACCTCTTCCGTCTGCGGCTGGCCGCCGACATAGCCCATCCGGCCGAGGATGGGCAGCGCCAGCCCGGCGCCGAGTGCGCTCGACGCCTTCATCACGAGCGCCCACAGACCCAGGTACAGCCCCTCGCGTCGCCGGCCGGTCATCACTTCGTCGACGTCGATGGTGTCGGCTTGCATCGAGGAGGGCAGCACGAGGGTGGCGCCGAAGCAGGCGCCGCTCGTGACGACGATGAACCCGTACGCCACCACGTCGCCGGGCCCCAGCAGGAAGGCGCACGAGAACACGACGATGGACAGGAAGGTGGCGCCGAGAAACGTCTCGCGCTTCCCGTAGCGACGGGCCACCGCCGTCCAGAGCGGCAGCACGGCGAAGCCGGCCAGGAAGTACAGCGCGAGAAAGAGGTCGGCCAGTTCGGGGGCGACCAGGACGTGCTCGACGTAGAAGAGCAGGAGCGTCCCTGGCAGGGCCGCGCCGAACGCGCCGACGGCATACGCCGCGAGCAGGATGCGGAACGGGCGGTTGCGCAGGGGCGACGCGGCTCCGTCGTCTCCGGCCGCGCCGCGCGGGGGCGTGGCGTCGGGGGACGAGGCGGGCTCCTCGATGCTCGCGGCGCACCACCAGGGCAGCGCGACGAGGAGCGCCGCGTACGCGAGACCCATGGCACGGAAGGCCGCGCGTTCGCCGCTCTGGTCACCGTCGGCGCCGACGGCCGCGCGCGCGACCGCGGGCGCGACCGCGGCGGCGAGCGTGCCTGCTATCCACAGGCCGTCGCGCCACGCGAAGACCCGCGTGCGCTCGTGGTAGCCGCGCACGATCTCGGGTCCCAGCGCGGCGTGCGGGACCTGGACGGCCGTCCAGGCGAGAAACCCCAGCCCCATGCTCAGGCCGAACCACCACACCGGGTCGCCGGCGTCGGGCGGCGAGAACAGCAGCACGACGGCGAGCGCCAGCGGCACGGGCGCCGCGAACAGGAACGGGCGCCGCCGGCCCCAGCGGGATCGGACGCGGTCGCTCCAGGCGCCGATCGCCGGGTCGAGCACGGCGTCCCAGAGCCGGGTTGCCAGGATGGCCAGGCCGAGGAGCGCGAGCGGCGCGCCGACGGTGTCCGCGTAGAACTTCGGAAGGTGCACGTAGACGGGCACCCCGAAGAGAGCCAGGGCGAAGGCGGGCGCCGCGTAGGCGGATGTGCGGGAGAACCGCGGCGGAATACCGGAGGGGGCGTCGGGGTTTACAGCCAGCGTGGCCATTCTGCCAGGTTCGACGTGCGGATAGCGGTGGTGGGTGCGGGCGTGTCGGGCCTCACCGCGGCCTACGTGCTCGCCGGCGCGCATGAGGTGACGCTCTTCGAGCGGGAGCCCCGCCTGGGCGGCCACGCCCACACGCACGACATCCGGCACAACGGCACGTGGCCGGTCGATTCGGGGTTCATGGTCTTCAACGACCGCACCTATCCGAACTTCGTGAGGCTGCTGGCGGCGCTCGGCATCGAGAGCCGCGCGAGCGACATGTCGTTCAGCGTCCGGTGCCGGCGCTGCGGCCTGGCGTTCTCGAGCCGCGGCCTCGGCGGCCTGTTTGCCGACCGCAGGCGCCTCCTCGATCCGGGGCACTGGACGCTGCTCGCCGACATCCTGCGGTTCTTCCAGGCCGGCCGCACGGCGCTGGCCGAGGGGGCGGCCGACGGGCAGTCGCTCGGCGCGTTTCTCGATGCTCACGATCTTGGCGAAGGGGTCACGCGCCACTTCGTGCTCCCCATGGGAGGCGCCATCTGGTCGGCGTCCACGCGCGACATGCGGCAGTTTCCCGCGCATGCGTTCCTCCGCTTCCTGGACAACCACGGGCTGCTTGCCGCCACCGGGCAACCGGTGTGGCGCACTATTCTCGGCGGCAGCCGCGCGTACGTGGACGCCATCGCGGCGCGGCTGGGCGCCGGCGTCCGGAAGGCGAGCCGCGTGGCGGCGATCCGGCGCGACGAGGCGGGCGTCGAGGTGACCCTCTCCTCCGGCGCGGCGGAGCGGTTCGACCGGGTCGTCATCGCGACCCATGCCGACGAGGCGCTCGTGATGCTCGCCGATCCGAGCGAGGCGGAGCGGCGCGCGCTGGGGCGGTTCCGGTACTCGGTGAACGACACGTGGGTGCACGCCGACGCGGCGCACGTGCCCGAGCGCCCCGCCGCGCGTGCGTCGTGGAATGCGGAGCTCGACGACTGCCGCGACGAGGGATCGCCTGTGACGGTCACCTACGATCTCAACCGGCTGCAGGGGCACCGTCCCGGCGCGCCGCTGCTCTGCTCGCTGAACCCGACGCGGCCGGTGGCGGGGCCGGTATTCGCGCGGGTCGAGTACACGCACCCGATCCTCGACGGGGCGGCCTTCGAGGGACAGCGCGAGGTGGCGGCGCTCAACGGCGAGCGGTCGACGTTCTACTGCGGCGCGCACCTGCGGTACGGCTTTCACGAGGACGGCGTTATGTCGGCGCTGGCGGTGACGGAGCGCTTCGGCCGTGGCCTCTAGGTCGGCGCTGCTCACGGGGCACGTCATGCACCGGCGGCTGGGCTCGGTGGCGCACGGCTTCCGGTATCGCGCGGCCATGGTGCGGCTCGACCTGGACGAGCTGGGCGCGCTGGGGCGACGGCTGCGCCTGCTCGGCATCAACCGGCGGGGTCTCGTGGCCTTTCACGAGGCGGATCATCTGGACGCGGCGCCCGGCGCGCTCCGGGGGCGCGTGGCCGACCTGCTGGTGGCGCACGGCATCCTGACGCCGGTTGCCCGCGTCGAGCTCGTGACGCTGTGCCGGATGCTCGGGTACGTCTTCAACCCGGTCAGCTTCTTCTTCTGCTACGGCGCCGACGGGTACCTGGCGGGCATCGTCTGCGAGGTGAACAACACGTTCGGCGAGCGTCACGCGTACGTGCTGCCGGGCGGAGGGTCCGCGGGCGTATGGCAGGCCAAGAAGGTCTTCCACGTCTCGCCGTTCTACTCGCTGGACGGCAGCTACCGGTTCGCGTTCGACCTGGCGGACGAGCATGTCGACGTGCGCATCGACCTGCTGCGCGCGGGCGTTCCGGTGTTCGTCAGCCGCCTGTCGCTCGACGCGCGACCGCTGACCGATCGCGCGGTGGCGCGGATGCTGCTCTGGTATCCGCTCGCGACCGTGACGGTCATCGCGGCCATCCACTGGGAGGCGCTGCGGCTCTGGTGGAAGGGCGCCGCGTATCACCCGAAACCCGACTACGACCCGGATGCCGCCCGGCACACGGAGGCCTGAGAGACCCATGCAGAACGCCGATTCCCGCTCCGACGCGCCCGCCCTGGCCCTCCTATCGCCCTCGGCGGCCTCGTGGCTCGACCGCCTGGTGGCGCCGATTGCCGAGGCGCGGCTGCTCACGGCCCTCCAGGGATGGACGGTCGGACGGCTGACGGTGCACCTGCCGGACGGGCGCGTCGTCTCGGTCGGGCCCGCCGGCAGCGAACCGCACGCCACGCTGCGGGTGGCGCGCCCGGCGTTTTTCCGGCGATTTGCGCTGCAGGGCGACCTTGGCGCGGGCGAGTCGTACATGGACGGCGACTGGCGCGCCGACGATCTGGCGAGGTTCATCGAGCTGGTGCTGCGCAACGAGCCGCACCTGCCGCTCACGTCGCCGTTGACGCGGCTGCTCAACCTGCCCAACGACTGGCGCCATCGCCGGCGCGCCAACACGAAGGCGGGGAGCCGCCGGAACATCGCGGCGCACTACGATCTCAGCAACGCGCTGTTCGCGACGTTCCTCGACGAGTCGATGGCGTACTCGGCGGCGGTGTACGAGCGGGGTGACGAGCCGCTGGCCGACGCGCAGCGCCTGAAGTTCAACCGGTGGATCGAGCGGCTGCGCATCGGCGCCGACGATCACGTCCTGGAGATCGGCTCGGGCTGGGGCGGCTTCGCGGTGCACGCGGCGGCGGTGACCGGCTGCCGCGTCACGAGCGTCACCGTCTCGCGGGAACAGCTGGCCGTGGCCCGCGCCCGGGCTGCGGCGGCGGGCGTGGATCACCTCGTGGACTTCCAGCTCCGCGACTACCGGGAGGTCGAGGGCCGCTTCTCGACGGTCGTGTCCATCGAGATGATCGAGGCCGTGGGCCGCGAGTACTGGCCGACGTTCTTCCGGACCATCGACCGGGTGCTGGCCCCCGGCGGCCGGGCCGGCATCCAGGCGATTACCATGCCCGACCCGCTCTTCGACCAGTACGCGAAGCGCTGCGACTGGATTCAGAAGTACATCTTCCCGGGCGGGCTCCTCCCGTCGGTCAGGGAAATCGGCGCGGCGACCGCCGCGGCGACGCGGCTGAGCCTGATTGCGCTCGACGATCGCCCGCTGGACTACGCGCGCACGCTCGCCGCGTGGCGCGCGCGCTTCTTCGAACGCCTCGACGAGGTGCGCGCGCTCGGCTTCGACGCGCGCTTCGTCCGCATGTGGGAGTTCTATCTGGCGAGCTGCGAGGCCGCGTTTCGCGCGCGCCATCTCGGCCTGATGCACCTCGTCTTCGCCAGGGTCGGCGACGACCTCAGAACCTGATGAGGAGATCGGCCACGAGCGGCAGGTGATCGGAGGCCATCAGCGAGAGGCGCGTGCGCGGGAGCTCCACGCGCTCGACGTCGACGTGCGCGCCCTCATAGTAGATGTGGTCGAGGTGCAGGATGGGGAAGAAGCCCGGGTAGGTCCGCCGGCGCCGCAGGTGCTGCCGGAGATCGACGCTCTGGAGCCGCTCGGCGAGCACGTCGGTGGCGAGGCCGCGCGCCCACTCGTTGAAATCGCCGAGCACGATCTTCGGGCCGGCCACGCGTCGATCGTGCACGAGGCTCGCCAGACGGTGCGCCTGGTGCTTGCGCTCGAGGAGCGCGGTGCCGAGGTGCACGTTGTAGACGTGCAGAAGGTCGTCGCCGAGCGCCACGTCCACCCGCTGCACGCATCGCGGCTCGCAGGTCTTCCAGCTCAGGTCGTACTGGACATGGTGGCGAATCGGCAGGCGGCTGAGGACGACGTTGCCGAACAGCGCGCCCCGCAGGTGGCGGGTGGGCGCCATGACCCAGCCCATGCCGAGCGCCGCCCCCAGCTCGGCGGCCTGGCCCGGCCGGATGGGGCTGGCGCCGATGACCTCCTGCAGGGCGATGATGTCGGCGTCCACGGCGGCGAGCACGGCCGCCACGCGCGCCGGGCGCGTGCGGCCGTCGAGGCCGCGGCAGCGGTGGATGTTGTAGGTCGCGATCCGGAGGGGCCGGCTTCGTCCGTCCTCGTCTTGCGCCATCGGCGGTTGTGTCCTAGTCTAGCCTCATGGCGCGCCTCACGAGCGAACGCGAGCTGCCATGCCCCTGCTGCGGGGCCATCCTCGTCGTCGATCTCAACCTCGGCCGCATCGTGGAGCACCGCGAGCCGCCGAACCCGAACCGCCCCGAGCTCGACGACGCCCAGCGCATCCTCGCGGAGGAGGCGAGGCGCCGCGAGTCGCTCTTCGAGCAGTCGCTTCAGAACGAGAAGACGAAGGGTGACGCGCTCTCGAAGCGCTTCGAGGAGGCGCTGAAGCAGGCGCGGCAGGAGCCCGTCACGAAGCCGCTCCGCGGCTTCGACCTCGACTGAACTCGGCGGGAATCGGCGTCCACGCCGTCCGGTCGTAGTACACCGGCTTCCGGCCGCCGTGCGCCTGCCGGTACGCGACATACCGCGCGTGCAGCCGGCGGTACCGCTCGTCCGACATGCGCAGCCGGCGGTGCGGCCAGTCGATGAGCAGGCGCTCCACACGCCAGACGTTGCGCGGCGAGAGCCGCCAGTCGTAGCGCGGGAGCGCCTCGGCGAGGTTGGCGGCCCCGTAGCCCTGGACGCGGCCGGTGTCGTCCACGTACGGCTCCACGTAGCTCCATGCCAGATCGCGCAGCGAGCGGAACACGGGTCGCCGTCCGTGCAGACCCGGGTCGCGCGACCGCGCCACCGACCCCCATCCGCCCGCGGCCTTGTACACGAAGACGACGTGATCGAGCCGGTCCTGCGACTCGAGGCTCATGACGATGGGCGGGTACCCGTGCTGCTCGAGCAGCACGGCCGCCGAGAGCGCGGCTTCGAGGCAGTGCGCGCGGCCGCTCGCCACGACTCCACGGAAGCTGCGGAGCGTCGCCCCGCCCTGCTCGGTGTTATACGGCAGCTCGTTGAGCCAGCGCTGCACGGCCGCGGGCGTGCGCAGCCGATCGACGAGCCGCAGCTCCGCCCGCGTGAACGCCGCGCGCGGCGGCGGGGCCAGCGGGCCGTCAGGGGAGGGCAGCGGCGAGCGCACGCGCGAGGTCGTCCACGAGCCGGGCCGCGGTCCAGTCACCGCCGTCGTAGAGCGCAATGAGGCGGCCGTCCGGTCCGACGACCGCAGTCCGCATGTTGTGGGTAATCGTGCGGTCGGCTTCGCGCACGACGTTGACGCCGAACGCCGCCGCGAACCGGTCGACGACCGGGGCCGGCGCCGTCGCGAACCGCCACACCGAGGGGGCGGCGTCGAGCCTCCGCGCGTGGGCGGTCAGTACCGCGGGTGTGTCCCAGTCCGGATCGAAGCTCACCGACAGCAGTCGCACGCGCCCGGCCAGGTCGCCGCGGCCCGCGACCAGCCGCTGCGTCTCCGCGAAGCGCCGATCCAGCAGAGGGCAGAACTGCGGCAGGGGGCACCGCGTGTAGATGAAGGTGAGGGCGACGGCCTGCCCGCGCCACGCCGACAGCCGCAGCGTCGAGCCGTCCTCGGCGGTGAGTCCGTCGTCCGGTGCCAGGTCCCCGGGCTGGAGGAGCGTGACGTTGGTGGCCGCCGGCAGTCGGGCCGGCGCGTCGTCCGGCAGCGGGGCCCAGCCGGTCTTTTCCAACGCGCGGAGCCAGGCCTCCGTGCTGGAGACCACGAGCGTGCCCTTCACGAGGTCGCCCGGGACGTGCCCGTCGAGCACCGAGTCGGGCTTCACGCGAAACGGCATGGTCATGCCGGGCATGAACCCCACGATGTCGCCGTGGCGGATGAGCACCTCATGCCGGTCGTGGTCGATCGCCAGGATCTGGCCTTCGAGCAGGTACTCGAGTGGGGCAGGGGCCTGGCGCGCGCACGCCGCCACCGCGGCCGTCAGGGCCGCAACGACCAGCAACGGACAGAAGCGTGCAGCGACGCGCATGTCCCGAATGTACCACGGCCCGTCAGTGCCGCGTCGAGCAGGCGGCCGTCTGTTATACTCCGCTTCACTCCGGAGGGGCGTATGGGCCGAAGGTTGTACGTCGGAAATCTCCCCTACAGCGCCACGGACGAAGAGCTGCGCGCGCTGTTCACTCAGGCCGGATCGGTCGAGACCGTCCAGGTGATGCGCGAGGCGGCCACCGGGCGCGCCCGAGGCTTCGCTTTCGTGCAGATGGCCACTGACGATGACGCGAAACGGGCCATCGAGGCCTTCCACATGCACGAGATGAGCGGCCGGGCCCTTGTCGTGAACGAGGCCAAGCCCAAGTCGATCGGCGGCGGCTTTGGCGGCGGCCTGCGCATCGACGACGTGGGCGGCCGCCGCGCATGATTCTGGTCGGCACCTCCGGGTACAACTATCCCGAGTGGAAGGGCAGCTTCTATCCGCCGGACCTGCCGGCGGCGAAGATGCTCGCCTACTACGCAACCCGGTTTCCCACCGTCGAGATCAACTACACGTTCTACCGGATGCCCACGCCCCGGATCGTGGCGGGCTGGGCCGCTCAGGTGCCGGACGACTTCCGGTTCACGCTGAAGGCGCCGCGGCGCATCACGCACGACCGCCGGCTTCGGGACGTGGCGGACCCGCTGCGCGCGTTCTGCGCGGCGGCCCAGGACCTGGGCCCGAGGCTTGGCGCGCTGCTGTTCCAGTTGGCGCCGACCTTCAAGAAGGACCTGGTGGTGTTCGACGACTTCCTGGCGGCGCTGCCACCCAGGGTGACCGCGGCCTTCGAGTTCCGGCACGAGTCGTGGCTCGCCGACGACGTGTACGCGCGCCTGCGCGCGCGCAACCTGGCGCTGTGCATCGCCGACAGCGCGACGCGCGACACGCCGGTGCTGGCGACCGCCGACTACGCGTACCTCCGGCTCCGCGACGAAGGGTACGGCGATGCCGACATTGCGCGCTGGGCCGACACGGTGCGCGCGCTGGACGCGCAGTGCCGCGAGGTCTTCGTGTACTTCAAGCACGAGGACGAAGGAAAAGGCGCGGCCTTCGGCCAGCAGCTGATGGCGCGCCTG
Source organism: Acidobacteriota bacterium (assembly GCA_040754955.1). Lineage (GTDB taxonomy): Bacteria > Acidobacteriota > Vicinamibacteria > Vicinamibacterales > UBA2999 > JBFMCA01. Next base: position 51,296 of record JBFMCA010000015.1, read on the forward strand.
GAGGCTTGAGGCGTGGGCCTCGAGCCAGAGCCCAGAGCCTCTAGAGCCTGCCGTCTACCGCCCTCCACCCGAACTCCACCACCTGCCGCTCGGCCCAGTACCCGTCGTAGCCGTTCGCCGCGGCCACGAAGCCGCAGTGTCCGCCGTGCCGGGTGATGACGGTGGTGATGTGCGGATTGCCCGTCACACGCGGGTCGCGGAAGGGCTCGGCCGGCACGAAGGGATCGTCCTCGGCCGTGAGAATCAGCGCGGGCCGAGCGATGCGATCGACAACGCGCATGGCGCTGGCGCGGTGGTAGTAGTCGCTCGCGCCGGCGAAGCCGTGGTGAGGCGCCGTATACCGCTCGTCGAAGTCGCGAATCGACCACACCTTCCAGAGCCCTGTCGTGTCGAACGCGCCCGGCCACGCCTTGATCTTGCGTCGCATGCGGCCCTGGAGGTTGCGGCAGAAGTTCCACTCGTAGAGCCGGTTCTCGGGCCGCTCGATGGCGCGCACGCACACGTCGAGCTCGATGACGGGCGACACGGCGGCCACGGCCATCACCTCGGGCGTGTCGCTGTCGCCGAGCTCGCCGGCGATCTTGAGCGCGAGGTTGCCGCCGAGGGAGTACCCCGCCACGACGAAACGGTCGAGCCCGTCGCGCGCGATGAGCTCGCCGATGACCGTCTTCGGATCGGCGGTGAGGCCCGAGTGGTACAGGCCCGGCGAGAGATGCTCGGTGCCGCCGCAGGTGCGCTGGTTGAGCCGGACGACGTTGAAGCCGCGCGTCCACGCCTTGTCGGCGAGGCCGACCACGTAGTGCGCCTCGCTGGAGCCCTCGAGCCCGTGCAGCGCGACGAGCGTGGGGTGCCGTCGTCGATCCGGCTGCCAGTGGCAGTGCGCGAGCACCTGCGTGTCGGGCGCGACCTGGAAATAGCGGGGTTCGGGGCGCGGCAGCCCCGGAAAGCGGCGCGGACGGGCCCACGCCAGCAGCGTCATGCGGTGCCCGCCGGCAAACCCGGGCAGCGGCTCGAAGTCAGCGATGCTCATCCGTGAGTGACAAACAAGTACGAGGCCGGGCGGCCTCCGTGCGGGTACACTGTAGCATCTCGAGCATTCTGCCAGTCGAGATCGCTCCGAGGAGGTCTGCCATGTTCGTTCGACGACGCGCCCTTGCGGCTGTGGTGGTTCTCGCGCTCGCGGCCGGGCCCGTGTCGGCCCAGCCTGCCAAGCCGTCCGCCGCCGACGCACGGCTCGACGCGCTGAAGAAGGAGGTGGCTGCCAGGGTCGACGCCCGCGCCAAGCTCGCGCAGGAGATGGTCGACTCGGTGTTCAGCTTCGGCGAGCTGGGCTTCCAGGAGGTCGAGACGTCGAAGTACCTCACAGGCATCCTCGAGCGGCACGGCTTCACCATCGAACGCGGGCAGTCGGGCATCCCGACGGCCTGGGTGGCGAAGTGGGGCTCGGGCAAGCCCGTCATCGCGATGGGGTCGGACATCGACGCCATTCCGCAGGCGTCGCAGAAGCCCGGCGTGGCCTATTTCGATCCGATCATCCCCGGCGCCCCCGGGCACGGCGAGGGCCACAACTCCGGCGTGCCGCTCAACATCGTGGCGGCGCTGGCCGTCAAGGAGATCATGGAGCGCGAGAAGCTCCCGGGCACGTTGATGCTGTGGCCGGGCGTGGCCGAGGAGCTCGTGGCGGCCAAGGCGTGGTTCGTGCGCGACGGCGTCTTCAAGGATGTCGACATCAACCTCTTCACGCACGTCGGGAACAACCTCGCCGTGTCGTGGGGGTCTGGCGGCGGCAACGGCCTGGTGTCGATCGAGTACACCTTCGAGGGCGAGACGGCGCACAGCGCGGGCGCCCCGTGGCGCGGCCGCTCGGCGCTCGATGCGGTGGAGCTGATGAACGCGGCGTGGAACTACCGGCGCGAGCACCTGCGCATCCAGCAGCGCTCGCACTACGTGATCACCAACGGCGGCGACCAGCCGAACGTCGTCCCGCGCAACGCGAGCGTCTGGTACTACTTCCGCGAGACCGACTACCCGCACATCAAGGAGCTGTGGGAAATCGGCGACAAGATTGCCGAAGGCGCGGCGCTGATGACCGGGACGAAGTGGTCGTCGCGCATCCTCGGCACGGCGTGGCCGCAGCACATGAACAAGACGGTCGCCGAGACGATGTACGCCAACATCCGGACGGTTGGCCTGCCGGAGTGGAGCGAGGCCGACCAGACGCTCGCCAGGGCGCTGCAGAAGGAGCTGGGCAACCCGACCCAGCCGGGCCTCGCGACCACGCTCGAAGAGCTCGGGCAGCCGGTGCGCGAGGAGGACAAGCGCGGCGGCGGATCCGACGACATCGGCGACGTCTCGTGGAACATGCCGACCGTGACGCTGCGCTTCCCGTCGAACATTCCGGGCCTGCCGGGTCACAACTGGTCGAGCGCCATCGCCATGGCCACGCCCATCGCGCACAAGGGCGTCGTCGCGGGCGCCAAGGTCCAGGCCATGACCATCCTCGATTTCGTGATGAAGCCGGAGCTCGTCGCGCAGGCGTGGGACTACTTCAACACCGTTCAGACCAAGGAGCAGAAGTACATCCCCTTCATCCAGAAGGACACGCCGGCGCCGACGTGGCTGAACACCGCCATCCTCGCGAAGTACCGCGAGGACATGAAGAAGTACTACTACGACCCGTCGAAGTACCCGACGTACCTGGACCAGCTCGGCATCAAGTACCCGACGGTGCGGACGCCGGCGACGACGCAGCAGTAACGTGAATTGATACCCTCGAACCGTCAGACGCCTGCCGCGAGATACCGCTTCAATGCGGCGACCAGGCGGTCGACTTCCTCCGGGCTGTTGTAGAAGTGCGGTGAGGCCCGGAGGCCGCCGCGATCGCCGCCGCCGCGCGAGGCGAGGGCAATCTTGTCGCGCTCGTACAGCGCGGCGTAGAGCTTCGGCACGTTGAGCGAGCCCGGCAGGAACGAGACGACCGCCGCCCGGCGGTCGGGCACGGGGGAGGTCCAGATCTTCACGTCCGGCAGCCCCCGCAACCCCTCGATGAGCTGCGTGGCGAGCGTCCGCGCGCGCTGCTCGATGGCGGTGCGCCCCACCGTGGCCTGATACTCGAGCGCAGCCCGGAAGGCAATCATCGTCGCCTCGTCGCGCTGGCCGAAGCCCTCGAAGGTGCGCGAGACGCCGACCGCGCCCGGATACGCGCTGTAGATGCTCGGCCAGATGCGATCCTGGGCGCGGGCGTTGATGTAGAGCACGCCGCACTCGCGCGCCCCGCACGGCCACTTGTGCGCGCTGCCCGTGAAGAAGTCCGGCTGCACATCGGCCAGGTTGATGTCGAAGAGCCCCAGCGACTGCGCCCCGTCGACCAGCGACAGGATGTTGCGCTCGCGGGCGATCCGGCAGATCTCCCGGACCGGCATCAGGTCGCCCACCGTGCTCGTCATGTGCGTGACCGCGACGAGCTTGGTCCGGCTCGTCATCGCCTTCGTGAACGCGTCGACGTAGTAGTCGAGGCCGGGGTGCGGGTTCTGCTGCGGTACGGTGACGACGGTGAAGCCGAAGCGCTTGGCCTTCTCACGCCAGGCCAGATGGTTGCTCGGATGGTTGTCCTCGTGGATGACCACCTCGTCGCCGGCCTTGAGGTCCACGCCGTTCGAGACGAGGTTGTTGGCCTCGCTCGTGTTGCGCGTGATGACGATTTCCTCGGGCGTCACCCCCAGGAAGGCCGCCAGCGCCTTGCGGGTGTTCTCCTTCTCCGGGTACAGGCGCGCGCGGTTGTGCGGCGAGGGATCCCGGTCGACGCTGTGCGTCTCGCGCGTCAGGGTCTCGACGACGACGGCTGGCGCCGGGCAGAGATTGGCGGCGTTCAGCACCGCCAGATCGGAAGGCATGACGAACTGGGCCCGCACGGCTTTCCAGTACGCCTCGCCGGCGGCCGGGCCCGCCGCCGGCAGCGCGGGCGCCGCGGACTGGGCCCAGGCAGGATGCGTGAAGAGCGCCGCCGACCCCCCGGCGGCAAAGAGGCGCGCGAACTCGCGACGGGAGACGGTGCCGGCCATCGGTCCTCCTGACGTCAGGCCGGCATTCTATTACATGGCCTCGTCGCCGGAGGGGCCGTAGATGGACGGCAGGACCGCGCCCTGCATGCGGAGGTAGACGCTCAGCTGTCCGCGGTGGTGGATCAGGTGGTTCAGCACGAAGCCGCGGATCACGCTCGCCTTGGGCATCGTGAAAACCTCCTTACCGCCCTGGGTGAGCGTCCACGGCGCCAGGAGTTCCGCGTCGGTCTTGCCCGTGAGCTGCGCGCGTGCGGCCTTCACGTTGGCGTCGAACATCGCCAGCACGGCCTCGCGCGTGGCCGGGGAGCGGTAGCCCTCCGGCCGGCCGACGGTCATCTCGAGGCCGCCGGTGGTGAGCGTCATGGAGAGCCACATGGGCAGCTCGGCCAGGTGCTCGGCGAGGCGGCCGAGCGTCATGCTCTTCTCGTGGGGCCGCCACGCGAACTGGCCGTCCGGCACCCGCTCGAGCAGCTTGCGGGTGACGCCCATCTCGCGGTCGAACTCGGGCAGCAGCGCGTCGATAAGGGCCATGGGCAGTATCCTAGCAGCATGGCGGAGCCCGAAGCTGCGCTGCCGGTGTACGAAGGGCCGTTCACCCTCGAGAACGGCGTCGACGTGTACATCCGGGAGATTCGACCGGAGGATGAAGCCGCGATGGTCGCCTTCCACACCGGGCTGTCCGAGCGCTCGGTGTACCTGCGGTACTTTCACCTGATGCGCGTCGACGAGCGGATCCGCCACGAGCGGCTGGCGCGCATCTGCCGCGGCGACCCCAGCGAGGGCCTGGCACTCGTCGCCGAGCGCGTTCTGCCGGATAGGCGCGTCATCATCGGGGTCGGCCGGCTCAGCCGAAACGACGTGCTGCCGTCCGAAGTGGCGCTGCTCGTGGCCGACGACTACCAGGGCCAGGGGCTGGGAACCGAGCTGTTGCGCCGGCTCGTGCGCGTGGCCCGCGCGCTGGGCGTGCACCGCCTCCTGGGCGAGATGATTGCCGAGAACGACGCGATGAAGGAGGTGGCGCGGCGGGTCGGCTTCACGATCCGGCCGGCGCCCGGCGACCCGCAGGTGGTGCATGCGGATCTCGACCTGCCATGACGCCGACGGTCCTGTTGACCGGCGTTACCGGCTATGTCGGCGGGCGCCTGGTGCGGCTGCTCGAGGCGCGAGGGTGCCGCGTCCGCTGCCTGGCCCGCAACACGGCTGCGCTCGACGGCCGGCTTGCGCCAACCACGGAGGTCGTCGCCGGCGACGTCCTCGACCGCACCAGCCTCGACGCAGCGCTTCGCGGCGTCGACGTCGCGTACTACCTCGTTCACTCGATGGGCGCCCGCGCGTTCGAGGAGGCCGATCGCCGCGGCGCGGCGAACTTCGCGGAGGCGGCCCGCGCGGCCGGCGTGCGCGGCATCGTGTATCTGGGCGGTCTCGGGCGCGAGGCCGAGCCGCTCTCGCCGCACCTCCGCAGCCGCCAGGAGGTAGGCCGGCTCCTGGCCGCGTCAGGGGTCCCGGTCCTCGAGTTTCGTGCCTCCATCGTCATCGGGTCGGGCAGCCTCTCGTTCGAGATGGTGCGCGCGCTGGTCGAGCGGCTCCCGTTCATGATTACGCCCCGGTGGGTGAAGGTGATGGCGCAGCCTATCGCCATCGACGACCTGCTGCAGTACCTGGTGGCGGCCTTGGATCTCCCGGCGGAGCGCTATCGCGTGTACGAAATCGGAGGGGCCGACCGCGTCTGCTACGCCGACATCATGCGCGAGTACGCGCGGCAGCGCGGGCTCGCGCTGTGGATGATGCCGGTGCCGGTGCTGACGCCGTTCCTGTCGAGCCTGTGGCTCGGTCTCGTCACACCGCTCTACGCCCGCGTGGGCCGCAAGCTCATCGAGAGCATCGTGAACCCCACCATCGTCGGGGACGATGGCGCGCTCCGGCAGTTCGACATCAGGCCCATGGGCATCGAGGCCGCCATCCGACGCGCGCTCGCGCGCGAGGAGCGCGAGTTTGCCGAGACGCGCTGGTCCGACGCGCTCTCCTCGTCGGGCGAGCCCCGGTCGTGGGGCGGCGTCCGTTTCGGCACGCGGCTCGTCGATTCGCGCACGCGGCGCGTGGCGAGCCCGGCGTCGGCCGCCTTCAGGCCGATCGAAGCCATTGGCGGCGAGACGGGGTGGTACGCGTGGAACTGGCTCTGGCGGCTGCGCGCGCGCCTCGACCTGCTGGCCGGCGGCGTCGGGATGCGGCGCGGCCGTCCGCATCCCACCCGACTGCGGGTCGGCGACGCCGTGGATTTCTGGCGCGTCGAGGCCCTCGAACCCGACCGGCGGCTGCGGCTCGCTGCCGAGATGCGGCTGCCCGGACGCGCCTGGCTCGAGTTCGAGGTGACCGAGGACGGTGGGGCGACCGAGATCCGCCAGACGGCCATCTTCGACCCGGTCGGCTGGCTCGGCAATGCCTATTGGTACGCGCTCTTCCCGCTGCACGAGCTGGTGTTCCGGGGCATGCTCGACGGCATCGCCCGCGCGGCCGAGCGCGCTGACGTTGCAACCGGGTAACCCCGCGCCCGCCTGAGTTTGGCGGCACCAGAATCCTGGGTGGTCCCGCCAGCGGGGGCGTCGCCGAGAAGGAAGTGAGCCACTCGGCCATCGCCGACGCGCCGATTGAGCCGCGGGTCGAGTCGGGTCGCGTGCTCCTGGTGCACCACCCGCGCCGATCACCATCGTGCTGACGCGCTGGCGCGTGCCAGCCGTCACGGCTTCGGCCCGGGCTCGTCACCGCCGGGCGGGGGAAGGGGCGGCTTCGGCGCCGGTGCCACCGGCGGCGCCGGCGGCGCCGGCGGGGCGGGCGGGACCTCCATGGCGCCCGGACGCCGCTGACGACGGCGCTCCTCGCGCGCCTCTTCGGCGGATTGAATCCGCTGCCGCGCGAGCATGATGTCGCCGTTGAACGACTGCAGCTCGATGCGCGCCGAGCCGTTGCCGAGCGTGAAGTTGAAGCGCTTGCTGCCGCTCCGGGCCGCCTGGCCTTCGGGGAGCTGGACGGGGAAGTCCGCCTCGAAGTCGCCGCGGAACGTCCGCACGAACACCGTGGCGTTCGCCGCCCCGCCGAGTCCGACGCGCAGGTCGCCGCCGTGCGTCGCCATCCGGTACGATCCGCTCTCGCGCACGGTGCCGTTGAACGTGATGTCGCCGTTCACCGTCGAAGCGTCGAGGTTCGACGTCTGCGCGTTCTCGATGACGATATCGCCGTTGGTGGTCTCGGCCGTGATGTCGCCAGAGACGTTCACCAGGCGGATGCCTTCGTTGACGGTGGTGGCCTGCACGCGGCCCGAGGCCTTCTCGATGTGGATGAGGCCCGCGACCGACCGCGCCGACACGTTGCCCGAGCCGCCCGACACCCGCACGTTCCCGTGCACCGTCTCGACCGTGACTTCGGCCGTTGTGCCCTCGATGCTCGCCTCGAGATAGGTGCCGGTGAGGTTGACCGGCATCCACCGCGGCACGGTCAGGCGGTAGTCGACGAGCGCCTGGCTGCGCTGGCTGCGCGCGCGGACGCGCAGCGTCATGTCCGCCTGCTGCACGTCGATGGTGTCCCGCGACCCATGGCTCGCCTCGATCCGCACGGCGTCCCGATCCCAGGACCGCACGACGACTTCACCGGCGCCGTTGGTCAGCAGCAGGCGTGTGCCCCTGGCCACGTCCACCGTCTGATCGGTCCGGGGCGCGGAGTCGGGCCCGCCCGGCCGCGCCTGAATGGGCTGCTGGGCCTCGGGCGCCTCCACGACGCGGTCCTGCGCCCACACGGGCGCTGCCCCGAGCAGCGCCGCCATCACGACGGGAATCCACGATCTGCGCATCACGGTGTTCTCCTGCGTGTCCAGAGCCGCATTCGTCTCGCGCCTAGTCGCTGCCGGACACGGCGAGCGTCGTCGCCCGGCGCAGCAGATCGAGCTTGCGGCGGCGCGCGTCGGTCAGGTGCGCGTTCAGATACGGATTCGCGGGGTCGGCGTGGAGCGCGGCGCGCGCCTCGCGTATGGCCTGGTCGATGACTGTCAGGTTGCGCTCGAGAATCATGACCGTGCTTGGATCGAGGTCCTGGCGACGCTCCCGGAGGATCGCTTCCAGGTCGGCAATCGCCGCGTCGAACTGGGCGTCCGCGAAGTTGGCGGGGACGATCGTGCCGTCCGGCCCGCCGCTCGCCTCCACGTTGAGCGTGACAGGCGCGTCGGAGCTGGCGACGACCGTCTCGGCGCGCTTCGCCAGCAGCCACGACACGCTGGAGGACACCGCGATGAGCAGCGACGCCGCCAGCGCGAGCTGCGGCAGGCTGAACGACACGCGGTACGGCGCGCGACGGGCGGGAACGATAGCGGCTTCGATGCCCGGCCAGAGGTCGCGGGCGGGCAGCGTCTCCTGGAGCCCGGCGGGGACCGCGGCCAGGAACGCGCGGAGCTGGTCCGCTTCGACGCGGCACGCCGCGCAGGCGGCCAGGTGCGCCTCGCACGCGGCCCGATCCGGCGGCGTCAGCTCGCCGTCCACGTACTCCGAGAGCCGATCCATCCAGTGCCCGCTCACGTCCGTTCTCCCGCCCGGCCCACGGCCTCGCGGCCGCCGCCGAGATACCCGCGCAGCGTCATGCGTGCGCGGTGCAGCTGCGACTTCGACGTGCCAGTCGACACGCCGAGCAGCGATCCAATCTCCTCGTGCCGGTAGCCCTCGACGTCGTGCAGCACGAACACCGTGCGCGCCCCCTCCGGCAGCCGTGCGATGGCGGCTTCGAGGTCGAGGCCCACGTCCACGGACCGCGCCGGCCGCGTGTCGGCCGCACGGTCCAGCACCGCCTCGCCATCGTCGAGGAGCCGGGCGCGAGCCGTGCCGAGCGTTCGGAAGCGCTCGACGATGACGTTCACCGCGAGGCGGTGGAGCCAGGTCCCGAAGGCAGACTCACCCCGGAACGTGGCGAGCTTCTGCCACGCGCGCACGAAGATGTCCTGCGTCAGCTCCTCGGCTGCCTCCGGACCGGCCATGCGCCGAGCCAGGTTGAAGACGCGAGGCATGTGCGCGCGGTACACCCGTTCGAAGGCCGCCGCGTCTCCCCGGGCGGCACGGACGACGTCGTCCACCGGCATCAGTTTGGATGAAGGAGGGCGGAGGAGGGTTGGAATTGGGGCGGGTGGG
>JBFMCA010000016.1:0-60396 GCA_040754955.1 Acidobacteriota bacterium
TTACGTCGATCGTAAAAATAGGCCCGACCCCGAATTTCATCGGCCCGGCTCGAGCAGCAGCGCGTTGCCGACGTACTCGGTGATCGACAGCCGGCACGCCGGCGCAGGCCCCGTGTAGCGCGTCGCGTGCCACGTGCCGGCCGGCACGTACACGACGTCGCCTTCGCTGGCCACAAACGGCGCCTGCCCCTCGAACGCGTAGCGGATCTGCCCGGCGAACACGAGCCAGAACTCCGCGCTCTCGGCGTGGAAGTGCCCCTTGTCCGCCGGGTCGAGCGGCGGCAGGTTCTTCTCGTGCCCGTACAGCACGAGCACCTCGAACTTGTCGTCGCGCACGAAGCGTCCGCCGGCGTACTTCCCGTTCGCCGCCGCTTCGGCGTGGATGTTCAGGTGCGGCTGGTTGAACTGGTCGTATCCGGCCGGGCGGCGGTTGAGCCGCGCGGGCACCCATGCCGTTCCCGGCGGTGGGGCGGCGGGCGGCGCGGCCTCCTGCGGGTGCAGCGTCTTCGCGCCCGCCACGTGCGCCACGAAGCGCAGGCTCGGGCCGTCGCCGATCGTCTGCAGCGCGTAGAACGTCTGGCGCGGCACATTGACGAGCGAGCCGCGGCGCGCCGTGAACGGCGCCTGCCCCTCGATCTCCACCCGCACTTCGCCTTCGACGACGGCGAACCAGAGGCGCGTGTCGGGGTGCAGCCGCCGGGAGACGCGCGTGCCCGGCGCCTCGGCCAGATACTCCGCGGTCATGCGGCCGTCGTCCACCAGCACCTCGCGCCACGCGGCCGCGCCCGCGTGCCGCGCCTTGAGATCCGCGAGCTTCACCCACGGCCGCTGCGGGGGGGTGTAGGCTGGCGGCGTGGCCGGCTTCGGCGCCCAGAGCAGCGTCGGCACGGCATCGGCCGTCTGGGCCGTCGCGGGCAGGGCCGACAGCACCGCTGCGATCGAGCACGCTGCGCGGAAGGTCGGGTTCACCATATGATTTGCGGGATTCTACCCAAGGATGGGGACATGGCGACGAGCATGACGCGGCGGGACGCAATCCGCCGAATTTCCGCGGCGGCTTCAGCGGCGGGCCTGGCCTGGTCACCGGGCCGGGCGGAGGCGGCGCAGGAACCCGCGACCGGCGCGGGTGCGCCCTCGCTGAAGTTCTTCCCGGGCTTCAGGCCGATTCGCATCGAGACGAGCGGCGCCACCATCAACGGCGTCATGGCGGGGCAGGGGCCTCCGCTGCTGCTGCTGCACGGCGCGCCCCAGTCGCTCATCTCGTGGCGGCTCGCGGCGCCGCTCCTGGCGAAGGACTTCACGGTGGTGGTCACCGACCTTCGCGGGTACGGCGACAGCAGCAAGCCGCCTGACGGCGAGAACCACGCCGGGTATTCCAAGCGGGCCATGGCCCTCGACCAGGTCGAGGTGATGCGCCAGCTCGGGTTCGAGCGGTTTGCCGTGGCGGGCCACGATCGCGGCGGCCGGGTCGGCCACAGAATGGCGCTCGACCACGCCGATCGCGTCACGGCGCTCGCCGTCCTCGACATCGTTCCCACGTACTACCTGTACACGCACGTCACGCTCGCGTTCGTGCAGGCGTATTACCACTGGTTCAGCTACCTCCGCGCGGCGCCGGCGCCGGAGAACGAGCTCAAGGACCAGATCGAGCGGCAGGCCGAGCGGATGACGTCGGAGGTGCAGCAGGAGTACCTGCGCGTCCGTCGCGATCCCGCCGCCATCCACGCGATGTGCGAGGACTACCGCGCGGGCGCCTCCATCGACCTGGATCATGACCGCGCCGACCTCGATCGGACGATCGCCTGTCCCGTGCTGGCGCTGTGGGGCGAGAAGGCGCCGATGGGCCGCCTCTACGACGTGCTGGCCATCTGGCGCGAGCGCGCGGCCGCGGTCAGCGGAAAGGCCATGCCGACCGGGCACAACCTGCAGGAGGACGCGCCGGCGGAGGTGGCGGCTGAACTGCGGACGTTCTTTCAGGGCGCCGGAGGCCGACGAGCCTGATCGGAGCGGTCCCGGCTGTGATATCTCTGACGGCGGGCACCGGGTATGCGCATCGGAGGCGGACGCATGAGTCGGACGGTCGAGGTCGGATCGGTGTGGAAGGCGGCGGCTGCGCTGGCGCTGGCCGGAGCGGGGCTCGCCTCCTGTGCGGGCGCGACGGCGGCGCCGGCAACCGCGCCCGCCACCCCTGCGGGCGGCTCAGCCGCATCGGCCGCCGCGGCCGCGGCCGCTCCGGCGCCCAAGGCCCTGATGGCCACCTCGCCCGACGGCACGCGCATCGCCTACGAGATGAGCGGCAGTGGCCCCGCCCTCATCCTGCTGTCGGGCCCGGGCCAGAATCGCAAGTCGTGGGCCGACCGCGGCTACGTCGAGCGGCTGTCGAAGCGCTTCACGGTCATCACGCCCGACCCCCGGGGCGGCGGCGAGAGCGACAAGCCGCGCGTGCCCGAGGCGTACGCCCTCGACCGCGTGCTCGAGGACATCCTGGCTGTCGCCGACGCGGCGAAGGTCGAGCGCTTCCACATCTGGGGCTTCGGCCACGGCGCGACCATCGGGCGCTATCTCGCGGCGCGATCCGACAGGGTCATCTCCGCCGTGCTCGTCGGCGCGGGCATGGGGCCGACGGTGACGGGCCTGACGCGCGACGCCATCGCCGGCATGCGGGCGAAGTGGCAGCCGCTCATGGAGGCCGAGCGCGCCGGTACGCTCGATCAGAAGGGCTTCTCGCCGGGCGACCGGGCGGCGTGGGCCGGCGGCATCGGCGTCTCGGCGCTCGCGCTCGGCGCCCTGCTCGACTATCCGCCGCTCGAGCCGGCCGAGATCAAGGCGAAGACGCTGTGGGTGGTCGGCGGCTCCGACGACTCGGGCGTCGAAAACGCCAGAGCGTACGAGGAGAAGCTCGCCGGCACGGCGGTGACGCTCAAGCTCCTCACCGGTGTCACCTACTCCGACAGCTTCGGCAAGAGCGAGCTGGTGCTGCCGGAGGTGGAGCCCTTCCTGGCCGGGTCCTCCAGCTAGCCCTTCTCCGCGCGGCCCTTCAACGCCCCGATCAGGTCGATCGGAAGCGGGAAGATGATGGTCGAGTTCTGCTCGGCCGCAATCTCGTTGAGCGTCTGCAGGTAGCGCAGCGTCATCGCGCCGGGCTCGCTGCTGATGACGGCTGCCGCTTGCGACAGCTTCTCGGATGCGATCAGCTCGCCCTCCGCGTGGATGATCTTCGCGCGCTTCTCGCGCTCGGCCTCGGCTTGCCGGGCCATGGCGCGCCGCATGTCCTCGGGCAGGTCCACGTGCTTCACCTCGACCGCCGTCACCTTGATGCCCCACGGATCGGTCTGCGTGTCGAGCAGCGTCTGCAGCTCCTGGTTGAGCCGCTCGCGCTCGGCCAGCAGGTCGTCGAGCTCGGCCTGGCCGAGCACGCTCCGGAGCGTCGTCTGCGCGAGCTGCGACGTGGCGTAGGTGTAGTTCTCGACCTCGACCACCGCGCGCCGCGGGTCGATGACGCGGTAGTACACCACAGCGTTGACCTTCACCGAGACGTTGTCGCGGGTGATGACGTCCTGCGGCGGCACGTCGTGCACGGCCGTCCGGAGGCTCACGCGCACGATCTGGTCGATCGGGCGGAATACGAAAATCAGGCCCGGGCCCTTCGGCTCGGGGAGGAGCTTGCCGAGGCGGAAGATCACGCCCCGCTCGTACTCCCGGAGGATCGTGAGCGAGCTGACGAGGTACAGGACGACGATCGCGACGAAGACGGCGGTTGGCGGGAGGATCATGACGGATCTCCAAGCGGCGCCGGAGCGCCGACGGGTTCGACCTGCACGGTGAGGCCCGTGAGGCCGGTGACGCGCACGCGCTGACCGCGCGCGAGGGGCGCCGACGACGTCGCGCGCCAGATTTCGCCGTGGACGGCCACCTGCCCGGCCTCCGGCGGCGTGATGGCGGCCAGGACGCGGCCGACCTCGCCCACGAGGCCCTCGGCGCCGGTCGTGGGCCGCAGCCGCTGCGCGCGTAGGGCCAGCCGGCCGAGGAGCAAGACGATGGCCCCGACGCCGACGACCATCGGCACGAGGAACTGGACGCTCACGCGCACCCCCGGCACCTCGCTCGTCATCATGAGCGAGCCCATGAGCAGGCTGACGATGCCGCCGATGCCCAGAATGCCGAAGCTCGGCAGCTTCACTTCGAGGATCAGGAGGCCGAGGCCGAAGACGATGAGGGTCAGCCCGACGGCGTTGACCGGGAGAATCTGGAACGCGAAGAAGGCGAGCAGCAGGCACACGCCGCCGACCACGCCCGGGAAGATGGCGCCGGGGTTCCAGAGCTCCACCGTGAGGCCGAGCATGCCGAGCGAGAGCAGCAGGTAGGCAATCTGCGGGTGCGCGATGGCCGCCAGGAACTGCTGGCGGCGCGTCATCTCGGCGCGCTCGACGTCGGCGTCGCTGGTCTCGAGCGTGACCGTGCGGCCGTCGAAGCGCCTGATGGTCCGCCCATCCAGCAGGCGCAGGACCTCGTCCACGTCGGCGGCGAGGAAGTCGATGAGCGGCGGCGAGGCTGCGAGCGCCTCGTTCTCGGTGAACGCGCGGCTCTCGAGCACGGCCGCGCTGGCGAGCTCCACGTTGCGCCCGCGGGCCTCCGCCAGCGTCCGCGCGTAGGCTGCGGCATCGGACGCCGCCTTCTCGGCCATCGTGTCGCGCGCCTTCTCGTCGGCGTCGCTGCCGCCGCCGCCCCCGCCGCCGGCCGCCGGCACGGGGTGGGCGGCGCCGATGTGCGTGCCCGGCGCCATCACGGCGACGTCCGCCGCGAGCGCGATGATGAAGCCGGCTGAGGCGGCCCGCGCGCCCCCGGGTCCGACGAACACCACCACCGGCGTGCGCGCCGCGATCATGCGCGAGACGATGGTGCGGGTCGAGTCGAGGAGGCCTCCCGGCGTGCGCAGCACGAAGACGACGACCGACGCGCCCGACGTGTCGGCGTGCGTGATGACCTCGTCGAAGAACTCCGCCGCGATGGGATGGATGATGCCGTCGTACTCGGCGACGATGGCGCGGGGCGGGCCTGCCCCCTCGCCGGCCTCCTGGGGCTGGCCGGCGGCCAGCGCGGCGGCGTACATGAGACCGGATACCGCGAGGGGAAGCCGGCGCATGACGCCTTCATTATAGGCCGCGGCGACGGCAGGGCGGGGGCCGGCGGCGCCGTGCCCCCGATGGGCAGGCGCCCCCGTCCCGCAGTCGTTAGAACTCGATGCGGAAGTTCAGCTGCACGGTTCGCGGCGCCTCGTTGATGCTGGTCGGTACCAGGAACGTCGAGGACCGCTGGTCGCCGGACGGGTTGTTGAAGTTCGTCCGGTTGGTCAGGTTGAACACGTCGAGGAAGACCTGCACGCGCCGGTTCGACTGCAGCGGGATGTTGTAGCCGGCGCGCACGTTGGCCATCGCGTAATCCGGCCCGCGCGCCCCGCGCCGCCCACCCGTGTTCTCTACCGTCAGGGCGTTCGGCCCGGTGCCCCGGTAGGTGCCCGCGGGCAGGAACTCGTCCTCGAACCGGCCGTTCCGGTTCAGGTCGAAGCTGCTGTTGATGAGCGTGATTGGGGTGCCGCTCCGGTACTGCACCACGCCGCTCAGCTGCAGGCCGCCAGTGCGCGGCACGAGCCACGTGGCGTTGGCCGACATGACGTGCCGCCGGTCGATGCTCGTCGGGCCCACGTTGCGGTCGAGGTTCAGAGCGTCCTCGACCTGTGTGATGATGATCTCGTTGTTGGCCACCTCGTTGTTGCCGCGGCCCTTCGAGAGCGTGTACGACCCGCGCAGCGCGAAGCCCCGGCTGTAGCGCCTGTTGAACTCGAACTGCAGCGCGTCGTAGTCGATGTACCCGTAGTTGCCGATCTCCCACACGTTCTGCACGAAGTCGGGGTTGGGCCGCACCAGGCGCCCCGTCCGCGAGGTCGTGGCCCGCACCGGCGCGTTCAGGTTGCGGCGCATGTGCAGGTCGCGCTGCTCCGAGCGGATGTAGTCCACGCTCGCCGACATGTTCGTCCCGATCTGCCGCTCGTAGCCGATCGAGTACTGCCGCGCGTACGGGAGCTTGCGGTCGGGACTGTCGAAGAACACGTCACCCGCGTTCCGCTGCAGCGTGCCGCGGGGGAAGAGCGCGTTGAGCAGCGTGCGGTTGACCGTCGGCCCGCCGACGAGGAACGGGTCGGTCGGCAGCACGCCGCGCGAGGGCCCCGCGTCGACGCCCGTGGCGGGGAAGAGCACCGTGAACGAGTCGGTGAACACGCCCGACGAGGTCACGGCGTCGGTGAATGTGAACGGCGTCCGCTGGAAGAACAGGCCGAAGCCGCCGCGCACCACCGACCGCCGCTCGGCGTCGGCCGCCCAGGTGACGCCCACCCGCGGCGCAACGTTGTTCCGATCCACCGGGTACGCCGACCGGTCGGAGAAGCGCGGGTTGTCCCGCTCGTCGATCGGCATCACCTCGAGGTCGTACCGCAACCCGAGCGAGAGCCCGAGCCGCTCGGTGATCTTCCACTTGTCCTGGATGAAGGCCGAGAAGAAGTGCGCCTTCGACAGGAAGTCCTGCGCGCCCGGTACCCGGATCGACAGCCGCTCGGGATAGGTCCGCGGGTCGGCCAGGTCGAAGGCGAGGTCGTGCGAGAAGATGAACGTGCCGTTCGTGTTGCTCGCCACGAACCGGCGGACGTTCGAGTAGAGATACTGGAACCCGGCCTTCACGTCGTGGTCGCCCCGGCGGTTCGGGATGAACCACGAGAACGTGTCGTCCAGGCCGTACGCCGTGTCGAGGCGCGAGGTGGCGCGCGTGCTCTGCTGGTCCTGGAAGCTCAGGTAATCGAGGAGGGGCGGCAGCGAGACTTGACTGCCCGCCTCGAAGTACTGCGGGTTGCCGAAGAACACGTCCTCGCGCACGACGGAGACGCGGAGCGTGTTGACCGTGGTGCTGCTCAGCACCGAGTTCAGGTTCGCGACGAACGTCCAGTCGGTGTCCGTCTCCTTCTCGGCCCGCGACGCCGTCCAGTCGGTGTCGAGCTGGTTGGCCTGCGGGGAGGTCTCCCACAGGAGCCGCCCGCCCCACGTGTGGTTCGACGTCAGCTGGTGATCGAACCGGACCAGGTGGTTCCACACCCGCGTCTCCTCGAAGTCGGTGCGGTTGAACTCCGGCCGCGCCGGGATGTTGACCGTCACGCCCTGGTCGAAGGCGATCCGCTCGCCGCTGTAGAAGAAGTGCGCCTTGTCGCGGACGATGGGCCCGCCGAGGGTGCCGCCCCACTGCAGCTGCCTGGTCTCCGGCTTCTCCAGGTCGTTCTGCCTCGCGAAGAAGTCGCGCGTGGTCATCGCGTCGTTCTGGAAGAACGTGAACGCGCTCCCGCGGAAGCGGTTGGTCCCCTGCTTGGACACCGCGTTGACTACGCCGCCCGACGTGGACCCGTACTCGGCGTCGAACTGGCTCGTCAGCAGCTGGAACTCCTGCACCGACTCCACCGGCACCCGCGCCTGAGCGCCGCCGTTGCCGCCGTTGAAGGTGTCGTTGTTGTTCGCCCCGTCCAGCATGTAGTTGACGTTCCGCACGGTCTGGCCGTTGACGTTGATCGAATCCGCGCCGAACGATGCCGTCGAGATGCTGGCCACCACGCCCGGCAGCAGGCCCAGGTACGACGTGAAGTTCCGGTTGAACGAGAGCGTGTCGGCCAATTCCTGCGCGTTGACGTGCCCGCCGATCTCCTTCGAGGAGAGGTCCACGAGCGGCGCCTCGCCGGTGACCGTGACGGCTTCCTGGAAGGTGCCGATTTGCATTTGGATATCGAGCGTCGCCGTCCGGCCGACGAGCAAGGCAACCGTCCGCTGGGAGGGCTGGAAGCCCGAGAGCTCGGCGCTCACGGTATACGGCCCCGGGTTCATGGCCGTCATGAAGAACGCGCCGTCGGACCCGCTGACGGTCTCGCGGAAGAGCCCGCTCTCCTGATGGCGCGCGACGATGGCGACGCCCGGCAGCGCCGCCCCCTGCGCGTCCGTCACGCGGCCGCGCAGCTCCGAGAAGTTCTGCTGGGCAAGCACGGGCGTGCCCGCCAGGCAGAGGAGTCCGACGACGAGTACCCACTGTCGCATACAGGTACCTCCCTCCTCTAGAAGTCTAGGGTGGCGCCTGCGTGGCGCGCGCAGGCCGCGGACAACGTTGGTAGTGCAACTGAGTATGCGGCAGCGTCGGCTGTGCGCGAGGGACAATTTCTCTGGATGAGCTTGCGGCGCGCGCCGTCGAGCGCGCCCGCGCGTCATCGTGTCGTACGCCAGCTCAGCCGCTAGAGACGGCCGCCGACCAGCAGCCACTCGCCGACGGTGCCGAGCGCCGACATCACGAACGCGCCGGCGAGCGCCCAGCCGAAGCCGTCGATGGTGAGATGGTCGGTCATCGCGTCGGCGAGCTTCAGCAGGATCGCATTGATGATCCAGCGCGTGACGAAGGCGAGCAGGTACGCGAGACCCAGCGTCGCGACGGTGAACACCGCGAAGAGGAGCCACCCGAGGAAGAAGTTGAGCACGCCGAAGATGGCCGCCACCAGCAGCGCGCTCCTGCCGCTCTTGAGGTGGAATCCCGGCAGCAGCACCGCGGTGACGTAGATGGCCCCGGAAAGGATGAGCCAGGACAGGATGAGTGACATGGCGCGCCTCCTGGCCCTATCGTCGCACGTCAGTCGAACTCGAACGCCGCCGCCGCCTGCTCGGCGCCGACCCGGCCCCGCTCGATGCGCGCCTTGAAGTAGTTCTCCGCCTTCACCGGCGATCCCGCGAGCCGCCGGATCAGCGCAATCTGGCCGACGTGCGTCAGCGCGTCGGCGACGGGGCCCTGGAACAGCTGCTCCGGCGGGAAGCCCAGCGGTTCCGGCGCGGCGAGCCGCGCGTCGAAGGCCGCGAGGCCCCGGTGAAACCGCGCCACCTCGTCGGCCCACGTGCCCGGCGTGGATGCCTTCCACACGTGGCGGCCCTCGCAGAGCTGCATCGCCCAGTCGAGCAGGTCGTTGATGTGCGCCAGGATGGCAAGCGGCGTGCGCGTCCGGTCGCCCAGGACATGCGCCGCCACGTCGTCGCTGACGCCTCGAACGGCCTTGCCGCCGCGGTAGGCGAGCGTGGCGACGGTGTGGCGCAGGTACTCGCGGACGGGATCGGGGCTCGCAGCCATCGGTCCTCCGACCGCCCACTCTACCTCAGGCTGCGGATTCAGGCCCCCGGGCTCGCGCCGGAAGCCACTCCCGTGAGCGACACGCGGGGCGAGCCGGCCACGGCCGCCCGCATCTCCTCGACCGACGGCCAGGGGCCCTCCGGAATGGCCCGCGCCTCCACCTCGAGCCGCACCACCGCCCCCAGGAAGGGGTCGGGCGTAATGTCCACGCGGTCGCCGTCGCCCTGGATGGTCCACCGGCCGAACGACTGCGCCTCGGTCCACCCGCAGCAGAAGACGAGGGAGATGAGATCGCCGAGCCGGACGAACGTGTAATCGGCGGCGAGTCTGTCGAAGGTGCCGCCGGCGCGCGCCATCAGCGCGTCGCGCGTCCGCGACATCCCGTCGAAGAAGTCCGTCCACGCCGTGTCGCCCCGGTAGCGGTCGTAGACGAACACGGCGTGGTGCGCGACGAGGGCCGCGGCCCAGGGGTCGTCGGCCAGGCGGGCGACGCCGCGCGGCCACACGCCTTGCCGCACCTCGGCCGGGGCGCTCACGAAGTCGGCCACCCGTCCCGTGACGGGGTCGACGATCGGCGCGGCGTCCGGCTCACGCCAGCCGTTGTCGTGCTCGCGAACGGCCCGCAGAATCGACGCCCGGCGCTCGGCCCCCGCGAGGTCCACCCAGCGGTCCATGATGCGTCCCGCCAGCGCCGCGTGGTCGGGCTGCGTGATGAGGTGGAGCTGCCCGGACCCCGGCCGGACAATCACTTGATCAGCTCGGTATCCGGATACTGGGCGAACCAGCCGAACCAGAACGCGCGGTGCACCGGCACCGCAGCGAGCCGCTCGCCGGTCTCGCTCACGAGCGCTTCGGCCGTTGGCGTCCACCGGCGGCCCTCCGCGTCGCGCACGCCGCCGTCGCGGCCGGTGGACGAGAAGCGGTGGGCGCCGCGCTCGTACACGCGATTGGCGCCCTGGCGCGAGGTGATGACCACGAGCGGCCGCCCCGCCGCCTCGAACGCGAACACCGGCTCGCGCGCGAGTCGATCCACCGAGATGGCCACCGCGCGCGCGCCTTCGCCGAGCACCTCCGGCCTGAGCACGACGACCTCGTCCTTGTTCTTCAGCCGGTTGTCGGTCGCCGGCACCTCGAACATGAGCCGATCGTGCCGGAAGTACTCGCGGTAGGCGGCGCCCTCCCCGTAATCGCGCTCGAAGCCCGTGTCGAGCGAGAGCACGGTGGTCTCCGGATGGTCCCGGCGCCATTCGCCCCACGTGGTGGTCACGACGGCGTGGAAGTTCAGCCGCACGTCGAACCCGACCAGCGGGCCCACGACAGGGACGCCTTCGAGCGACGACCAGAGGCTTGCCGTCTCCTCGTCGAACATCAGCTTGTTCGAGCGGTAGAGCAGGCCGCTCGTGCCGAACGTCAGCTTCCGGCCCTCGACGACGCTTTCGTACGGGATGACCGTGCCGCAGAGCGTGCAGTAGACGATGGTGAGATCGACGCCGCCCAGCGTGTCGGTGGCCATCTCGTGCCACGCGAGAATCCGCTTGGGATACGCGCGCGCCTCGCCGTTGACGACGATGCCGAAGACGATGTGGCCGTCGCGCAGCCAGCCGGCGCCGGACGCCGGCGTGTGCTTCGGCGCGCGGAGCGGCGGGATGCCGTTGATGGGCACGCCGCCCCAGTCGATCTCGTCGAGCCGGATGGTCGACTGGACGCCGGGGGGGAAGAACGCGCGGAAACGTGGGTCGATGCGCGAGTACAGCTCGCCCTTGAACGCCGCGTAGTCGGCGTGCGGCGCGGGCGGGAGCGCCCAGTACCACTTGCGCCACGCGCGGAGGTCGTCGCCGAACCGCTGCCCGGTCTGCCGCTCGAGAAAGCTGATGAGGCGGCGGCGAATGTCGGCGCCCGGCGCCTGCAGGGCGAGCTCGGGGACGCCCCCGCCCGGGCGGCCCGGCTCGACGTCGGGGTCCTCGAAGCCGGCTGTAGCCACCGGGTCGTCCGACCCGCGCGGCCCGCGCGTTGGCGGCAGGAACCGCGCGACGTCCACGATCATGGCGGCGTAGCTATCGCGCCACCGGGCGGCGATCTCGTCCAGCGCGGCCTCGCGCGCCCGCCGATCCTGTCCGCCCGCGACCAGAAACGCCTGCCAGGGCGGCTCGGCGTTCGCTGGCCGCTCCTGCGCGGCACCGGCGCCCGCAAGCAGCATCGCCAGGCCGACAGCCGCGCCGATCCACGCTCGTCGGAGCATGATGGTCTCCTACGGTGCCACAAACCGCGCCGTTACGCGAGACGGGCTGGCGGTTGCGCACCCGCTCCCCGACGATCGCCGGACGGCCGGCATCGAGGCTGTGCCGCCCGAGCCGGCCGCCGGGCCGTCCGGGCCCGATGCCGAAGGGACGTGCGGACCGCCGCCCGGCGACGGCCCGCCGACGTCCTGACGGGGCTACTTCGCGAGCGTGATCGACGCCACCTTGATGGTGCCGCCCTCGTTGGGTCCGGTCACCGTGACCTTCAGGTCGGCGGCCTTGGTGGACGCCTTGAGCGCCGCCACGGCCTTCTCGTTGCCCGCCGCGTCGAGCTTGTACACGTGGCCGTCCGCGGTCACGACGGCGTAGCCGGCCTTGACGCAGCCGTCCATGAGCGCGCACTCGCGCGTGTGCTTGGCCAGCTCGGCCTGGCCCATGCTCGGCTTGAAGCACATGTTGTCGATGAGCGTGCCGGTCACCGACGGCGCCTGCGCCGCCGCCAGCGTGACCGAGAACGCCAGACCTGCGAGAACCAGGAACGTGTTCTTCATCTGCGTGACTTCCTCCGACCATCCTTCTACGGCCGCCGGCCCAATCCGTTACACCGTGCTAGAGTCAGTGGCAGTGTGGCGTACGGGCCTGTAACCCCGGCCGTGGTCGGCGCGTAGGAGTCTGGTGCAGGGATGACCCCTGAAGAGGAACGGGCGCTGGGAGAGCTGATGGCGCGCGGCCAGCGGGGCGATGGGGCAGCCTACGAGCGCCTGCTCACCGAGCTCTCGGACCTGACCCGGCGGTTCGTCCGGCGGCGGGTCGGCGACGTCTCATGGGCCGAGGACGTCACGCAGGAGGCGCTTCTCGCGGTGCACCGCGCGCGGCACACCTGGAATCCCGCCCGGCCGTTCGTCCCATGGTTCTACGCGGTGGTCCAGAGTCGGCTCATCGACGTCATCCGCCGCGAGCGCCGCGTCCGCGGGCGCGAGGTCGCGAACGAGACCGCGCTCGACCTCGCCCGCCAGCGCGCCGCCGAGGCGCACGTGCTGGCGGCCCACGATCTCAGCGCCGCGATCCGGCAGCTGGGGCCGACCCAGCAGCGCGTCATCGAGCTGCTGAAGCTCGAGGAGCGGAGCATTCGGGACGTGGCACGCGCGCTGGGATTGAGTGAAGGCAACGTGCGGGTCATCGCCCACCGGGCGATGAAGGCCCTGCAGAAGATACTGGGGACGTCCGGTGACCGTGCGTACTGACGATCTGATCGCGGCGCTGGCCAGGGGCCTCACGCCCGTGGTGCCGGTGGCCACGGTGCGCGTGCGGCTGGCGCGCTGGACCGGCGCCGCGCTGGTGACGCTCGCGGCGGCGGTGTGGGTGGTCGGCGCCCGCGGCGACTGGCCCGCCGCCATCGGCGAGTGGCCCGTCCAGGCCCACTCGCTGCTGCTCGTCATTGCGGGCGTGTTCGGCGCCCTGGCGGCGCTGCACCTGGCGGTGCCGGGGGAGCGGCGCGGCTGGTCGCAGGCCTGGGCCGTCTGCGCCGCGCTCGCGTGGCTGGCGTGGCTCGGCGGCGAGCTGGCGCTCGCGGCGGGCACGGGCGAGGCCGCCTGGCGCGTCGGCGTCAGCTGGTCGTGCGCCTTCAAGGTCATCGCCGCAGGGCTTGTACCGGCCGTGGTCCTCCTCGTGATGGTGCGCCGCTCGGCCCCCCTGGCCCCGCGCGCGGCGGCGGCGCTGGCCGTGCTCTCGGCTGCCTCCATCGGCGCGCTCGGCGCCGAGTGGATGTGCCCGAACACGCGTCCGATGCACCTGCTCGTCTGGCACGCTCTGCCCGTGGTGGCCGCCACGGGGTTCGCGCTCCTCATCGGCGCCTCCATCGTGTCGGCGCGCGCGGCCGGCGACGACGTGGATCTCTCCGGGTAGACCTGCGATGACCCAGTTTCTCTGGATTTGCCTGGCCGGTGCCGCCGGATCGGGCGCGCGTTACCTCGTGGCCGCCGGCGCCGCCCGCTGGCTCGGCAGCGGGTTTCCCGCCGGCACGCTCCTCGTCAACCTCGCCGGCTGCTTCGGCATCGCCGCGCTCATGCACGTCGCGCTGGCGCTCGGCTGGCCGCCCACGTTGCGGGCGGCCGCCGCCATCGGCTTTCTCGGCGGCCTGACGACCTACTCCAGCTTCAACTACGAGACGATGCGGCTCATCGAGGAGGGCGCGCCGGCGACGGCCGTTGCCAACGTCGCGCTGACCGTCGTGGGCGGTTTCGCCGCCGGCTGGCTCGGCCTCGTCGCCGGCCGCTCCATCGCCGGTCGCTGACTCGAGGAGACGACCATGCGCGTGCTCGACGGGGATCAGCTCCTGGTTCGCATCTTCATGGGCGAGTCCGACCGGTCCGGCCCGCTGCCGCTCGCGCGGGCGCTCCTCGAGCGCCTGCGGGCCGAGGGGTACGCGGGCGCGACGGTGCTGCACGGCGTGGCGGGCTTCGGCGCCTCGAGCATCGTGCACACGGCCGGGCTCGTGGATCTCTCGCACGACCTGCCCGTCGTCGTCGAGGTCGTCGAGGACCAGGCTCACGTCGATCGGCTGCTCGTCATGCTCGACGAGATGGTGACGGGCGGCGCGCTCGTCACGGTGGAGAAAGTGCGGGTGGTGAAGTACGCCGCGCGCCGTGCATGAGGCCGGCGCGCGTGTTCATCGCCGGCGCCGCCGGCACGCTCGGCCGGCCGCTCAGCCGCGCGCTCGTCGCCCGGGGCCACGCGGTCGTGGGGTTGACGCGCGACGCCGCGCGCGTCGCGCCGATCGAGGAGGCCGGCGCGCGCGGGGCCGTCGGCGACGTCCTCGACGCCGACGGCCTGCGGGTCCTCCTTCAGGACGCCCGGCCCGACGTGGTCGTGCACGCGCTCACCGCGCTTCCGCCCGGCGGCCCGGCTCGCGCGGAAGACCTCGCCGCCACGAACCGCGTTCGCATCGACGGCACACGCCACCTGATTGCGGCGGCGGTGGCGGCCGGCGCGCGCGCCGTGGTGGCCGAGTCGTTTCTCGCCGTGTACGGGCCGGCGCGCGTCGCCGAGGCGCTGTCCGAGGAGGCGCCGTGTGCCGAGGCGGGCGATGGGCCGTTGCGCGACGCCGTGCTCGCCCTGCGCGAGTTGGAGCGGCAGCTCGACGAGGCTGCGGCGACGCCCGGGCTGCGCACCGTCGCGCTGCGGTTCGGCAGCCTCTACGGCCCGGGCGTGCCGGCGACCCGGGCGCTCGTGGCGGGTCTCCGGGCCGGCACCGTAGCCATCGTCGCCGATGCGGACGGCGTGCTCCCGTTCGTGCACCTCGACGACGCGGTCGCCGCGTTGGTGGCGGCCGTTGAGCACCAGTCGGCGCGCGGCGCGTTCAACGTGGTGGATGACGAGCCCATCGGCATCCCGGACTTCATCCGACAGGGCGCCGACGCGCTGGCCGCACGGACGCCGGCGGCGATTACGCGGGCCGAGCTCGGCGCGCGGGCGCCGGTGCCGGCCGACCTCATGACGTGGCAGATCCGGCTCTCGAACGCGAAGGCGACACGCGAGCTGGAATGGCGCCCGCGGTTTCCGCGGACCCGTGATGGCTGGCGGGATCTGGCGGCGCGACGCGACGCGACGGCCTGAGCGCCGGACCGGCTCCCGCGGTTAGATCTGCCTGTAGAGCCACCACTTCTCGAACATCACCTTCGCGGCGTGCCAGCGCCAGCTCGGCGCCCGGAGTGCCACCTCCGGAAAGGGTTCCGCGTAGAAGTTGCCGCGCCCCATCCCGGCCCTCCCGTCCCCGGTCTCGATGAAGCACTCGCCCCAGCCATCGAACGCCCCCCGCGCGCCAGTGCCGTTGATCTCCGCGGCGATGCGCTTCGCGACGGCCTCCGCCTGCCGGTGTGCGAAGACGCCGGCTTTCGGGAGTGGCTTGCCCATGGCGAGGGGAATGCACGTGACGTCGCCGATCGCAAAAACGCCTGCGTGCGACGTTTCGAGCGTCGTGCGGTTGACGGGAATCCATCCGCTCGCGTCGGTGAGGCCGCTATCGCGCACCGCCGCGGGCGCGCGATGCGCCGGCACGTAGGCCAGCAGGTCGAAGGATGTGTCGGTCCCGCTCCCGAATGTCACGCGCCGGGCCGCTCGGTCGACCCCGGTCACCTGGTGCAGAGGGTGATACGCGATGGTCCTGGCGGCGAGCATCTCACGGACGCCTGCCGACACGCGCGGCCCCGCAACCCCCATGGGACCTGGCTCTGCGGCGTACACCGCGACGGTCACGTCCGCGCGGCGCCCGTGCCGTCGCAGCCATCCGTCGAGCAGCATCGCCGCCTCGTACGGCGCGGCAGGGCACTTGTAGGCGGGCGCCGCCGTCAGCACGATGAGGCGCCCCGACGGAAGCGCGCGTAGCTCCTCGAACAGGCTGCGCGCGCCTGCGGCGTCGTACAGGTTGTGGCCGGCGGCGGCCAGTCCCGGAATCGACGTGGGGTCGAGGTCGGCGCCGAGTGAGACGACAACGTAGTCGGCCGTGATCGGCTGGCCGCTGTCGAGGGTCACCCCGCGCGTGGCGGGGTCCACCCTGAGCACCTCGGCCCGAATGACGTCGATGCCGCGTCGGGTCAGCCCGTCCAGAGGACGTGTGATCTGCGCCATCGTGCGCTGGCCGACGATCACCCAGGGCAGCGATGGCGCGAACACGTGGTCGGTCGCTCGATCGACCAGCACAATACGATGCCGGCGATCGAGCCGCCGCCGCAGAGCGCGGGCCGCCGCCACGCCGCCGATGCCGCCGCCCAGAACGAGGATGCTCCGCCCGCCGTTGCGGATTGGCACGATGACCCCTCCTCGTCAGAACACCAACACGCGATCGGCCCAGGTCACCCAGTCTGCCAGCTGCTCGAGCGTGCCGCGGCCGGCGCCTTCGGCCAGCTCGGCATCGGCGATGCCTCGCGCGTCGAGACAGGTGCCGCAGACGGCGATCTGGCCCCCGTGCCGGCGCAGCCGGCCGAGCATGGTCTCGATGTTGTAGTACCCCTGCGGGACCTTCTGCATGGACTTGGCGCCCGACGCCGCATCACCCATGAGGAACACCCGCACGTCCTGTCCTTCCCGGTGGGCGAGCGCGATGGCCAGGCGGAGGCCGTTGTAGGTGCGCTCGGTGCCGTACGGCGGGTCGTTGAGAATCACCAGGACGTTGGCCATGTCACACCTCGGCCCGGTGCGCCCGGGTACGCGGGGGACCGCCCGCGCGCCGGCCGATTCCCGCCGCGCGGTGAATGCGTCCGCCGCGGGCGCGCCACTCGACGACGCCGTCCGCCAGACGGTGCGCCGCGAAGCCATGGCGCCGGAGCAGATCGACGGCGTCGAGCGCCATCACGCAGTACGGGCCGCGACAGTACGCGACGATCTCGCGGCTCCGCGGGAGCTCGCGCAGGCGGCGCTCGAGGTCGGGCAGCGGGATGGACAACGCGCCCGGCAGGTGACCCGCGTCGTATTCCTCGCGGGGCCGGACGTCGACCACGGTGACTTCTCCCGACTGCACCCGCCGCGCCAGCTCGTCCCGGTCGACCGTCTCCATCGTTCCGCGCCGCTCGTGGTAGTCGCGCAGCAGCTGATCGAGCTCGGCGAGTCGTCGGTGCGCGAGCCGCTTGAGGTGGGTCAGAAACGCTGTCACCTCGGGGTGCGCGATGCGGTACGTGACGTACTGGCCCTGCTTCTCGGCGTCGACGAGGCGGTCGCGCCGGAGGACCTGGAGGTGGTGAGACGTGTTGGCCAGGCTCTGGCCGCTCTCACGGGCGAGGGCCTCGACGGTGCGCGGGCCCATGGCGAGCAGCTCGAGCAGGTCGAGGCGGGCCGGGCTGGCGAGCGCCCTGCCGAGGCGGGCGAGTTGGGCGTAGACGGCGTGTTTGAGCGGTGTAGCGGAGCGGGCCATTTGTCAAATATTCAAATGATAGTTTGATTATAGCGAGGGCGGCACCTTCGGCGCAACCGCCCGTCATCCCGCCTACGGCACCAGCACCGCCGCGCCCGTCAGCCGGCCGGCGCGCAGGTCGTCGAGCGCGCGGTTGGCGTCGGCGAGCGCGTAGCTGGTGACCTCCGTCCGAATCGGCACCCGCGCGGCGAGGTCCATGAACGCCCGCGCGTCCTCGCGCGTGAGGTTGGCCACCGACCGGACGACGCGCTCCTGCCAGAGCAGCCGGTACGGAAACGCCGGGATGTCGCTCATGTGGATGCCGGCGCAGACGACGATGCCGCCGGGCGCCACGCGCGCCAGCGCCTCGGGCACGAGTGCTCCCACCGGCGCGAAGATGATGGCGGCGTCGAGGGGCTCGGGCGGCGCCTCGTCCGACCATCCGGCCCACGCCGCGCCCAGCCGCCGGGCGAACGCGCGCCCCTGCTCGTCCCCGCGCCTGACGAAGGCGTGCACCCGGCGCCCCTCGTGGACGGCCACCTGCGCGATGATGTGCGCCGCGGCGCCGAAGCCGTAGATCCCGACGCGGCGGGCGTCATCCACCATGCCATATGCGCGATACCCGATGAGCCCGGCACACAGGAGCGGCGCCGCCTGCGAATCGCCGTACGCGGCCGGCAGTGGCACCGCGTATCTCGCGTCCGCCAGGACGTGGGAGGCGTACCCGCCGTCGATCTGATAGCCCGTGAAGCGCGCCGAGGGGCACAGGTTCTCGCGTCCCGACTGGCAGTAGACGCAGGACTCGCAGGTCCAGCCGAGCCAGGGCACGCCGACGCGGGCGCCCACGGCGAACGCGTCAACGCCGCGGCCGAGGCGTTCGACGCGCCCGACGATCTCGTGGCCGGGCACGATGGGAAGGGGCGTGTCGGGGAGCTCGCCGTCGACGAGGTGGAGATCGGTGCGGCAGACGCCGCACGCGCGAACCGAGAGGAGCACCTGGCCTGGTCCCGGCGCC
Organism: Acidobacteriota bacterium; assembly: GCA_040754955.1. GTDB lineage: Bacteria > Acidobacteriota > Vicinamibacteria > Vicinamibacterales > UBA2999 > JBFMCA01. Next base: position 18,326 of record JBFMCA010000016.1, read on the forward strand.
GGCAGCTCGCGCTCCACGGCGTCCAGGCGGCCGGCGCCGGCGCGGACGAGCGCCATCGCGCGCGTCGAAGGCATCAGCCCGGCGGCCTGACCGGCCAGCCCTCGGCCCTGCCGTCCTGGGTGAGGGTCGTGGTGATGCGGAACAGCTCGCCCTCCGCAGCCGGCACGATGAAGGAGAAGCCCACCGCCGACGAGCTCGAGAGCGTGGTCCACGTGCCGGCAGCGCGATCGAAGCGGTCGATGGCGTACGTGTACTGCTTCGGCGTGTACCACGGCGCGATGCCCAGCCACTTCGACTGCAGCCGCACGACCAGGCTCTGCGCGTCGCGGTAGTCGCGATTCGCGATGAGGGCGTAGTCGCGGCCTTCGGCGTCGCGGAACATCCCCGTCACGAAGCCCGGCCGGCCCTCTTCGGGGACGGCCTGCAGCCACTGCTCCTTCGGGAAGCTTCGCGTGCCGGCAGGCAGCGGCGCCGTGTGGAACACGTCGAGGGAGCTGAGCCCGGCCAGCACCGCGCCGAGCGGGCGGATCTCGCGGTTGATGGCGGCCACGTCGCGGCCCGCGGGCGTGAGCGCGCCGGTGGACGTGAACGCCATGTCGGTGTGGAACCACTCGACGCCCGTGACGCCGTAGGCGAGCGACGTGTAGATGCTGTGGCGCAGCCGGCGGTCGTTGTCGGGGAGGCGCGTCGTATCGCCCCACTCGATGCCGGGGTTGGCGGACACCTCGAAGCACGCCGCGAGGGGCACGCCCGCGCGGACGGCCGCCTCGCGGAACTGCTCGAGCTTCTCGAAGTACCGGTCGGATCCCCACCACCACTGGTAGTAGTCGAACGAGAGCAGCGGCGGCCGCGCCTCGGCCATGTAGCGGCGGAGGAACTCACCGGTCGTGGACAGCATGTTGACGAAGGGGACCTGGCGCGGGGCGGCCTGTTCGAACGCCCGGAACTGCCGGCCGATGCCCGCGAACACCGCCTCCGGCCAGGGCTCGTCGCCCAGATGGTAGCCCCACACCGTGGCATCGTCGCGATGACGCGCCGCCACCGCCGCGTCGGTCGTCTTGAGCATCACGCGCAGGCCGTGCCGCCGGGCGGCGTCGATCTCCCCGGGCGTTGCGTCGACGACGGTGAAGCCGGCGTCGGCCATGGCCTTCAACCGCGCGTCGGCCCCGTCAATCTTCGGCGCCCGCCACCCGTAGACGAAGAACTCCCGTCCCGGTCCTTCGACAGGCTCAGGGCGAGCCCCCGGCGCCGCCGGCTGCGCCAGCGCAGACACCCCGAGCGCGAACAGGAGCGACGCCGCGGCCAGAACCGCTTTGTCATTCGTCATTTGTCATTTGTCATTTGTCATGGTCACCGTCAAGCACGAAGCCGTCCCCTACGGCGTCTCCTTCCACACGATCTCCGCGTTTGCCTTCACGCGCGCCGGGTTCGGCTTCGCGTACCCGGCGAAGGTCGGCGGCGTCTGCCAGCTCGCGATCGCCTCGTCGATGGTGCGACCGGCCTTCTTCGCCTCCTGCATGGTGCTGACGAACGCGCGCACGAACGCGGCGTACTCCTCGAGGTCTGCCCGCGTGGTGGGCTTGTCTGTGTGGCCGTTGATGATGACGTCCACGCCCGGCACCGCCGCCGCCGCTGCGAGCGTGTCGGCGAAGGTCACGGCGCTGCCGCCGTTGTTGACGTCGATGATGGGCAGGTCCTTGGTCGGGAACGTGTCGCCCACGTGCATGGTGCGGTGCGCTGGGAACACCACGTAGGCGTCGCCGCCCGTGTGCGCGCGGCCGAAATAGTAGAGCTCGACGCGCTCGGCGCCGGTGCCGATCGTCATGCGGTCCGCGAACGTCCGCTTCGGGTACCCGCGCCCGCCGGCATCCTTGAAAGGGTTCGGCTGGGGGCCGCTCTGCAGGCCGTAGACCGGGTTGGCCTGCTCCATGTAGGTCTTGGTGTGCTCGTGCGCGACGATGTCGACGGTGGGGGGAAACTCGACCTGGCCGTTGGTGTGGTCGAAGTGCGTGTGCGTGTTGATGACGGTGGTCACCGGCCGATCGGTGATCGTCTTCACCGCGTCGAGAAGCGGCTGGCCCCACCCGGGGAGCTTGGTGTCGACGAGCACGACGCCCGTCGCCGTGACGAAGGCGGCCGTGTTGCCGCCGCCGCCGCGCAGCATGTAGAGGTTGTCGCCGAGCTTGTCGATGTCGACGACGCGGGGCGCGGCCGGCCGCTGGGCGGCGGTGAGACCGATGGCGCCGAGGCCGAACGCGACCAGGGCGGCGAGAACGGCGGATCTGCGCATGAGGCGTGCCTCCGTGGAGGTGCCGAGCATGGCGCGACAGGCGCAGGGTGTCAAGCTTCGGCCGGGCTGGCCCCGAGCGACGTCGACGGGGTAGAATGCGCGCGGGCTACAGGCTCACCTGGAGGTTCTCATGCGATGTCGCCTTGCCGGAGCCCTGCTCGCGCTGGCTCTGGCCGTCCCCGTCTCCGCGCAGCTCGAGAACGTCGGCACCATCACGTTCCCTACGTCCGGCTCCGCCGAGGCGCAGCGGCACTTCCTGCGCGGCGTCGCCATCCTGCACAGCTTCGGCTGGAAGCAGGCCATCGCCGAGTTCAAACGCGCGCAGGCGCTCGACCCGGGCTTCGCCATGGCGTACTGGGGCGAGACGCTCGCCTACAACCATCCGCTCAATGCGATCAACGACGACAAGAACCCGCGCGCCGTGCTGGCGCGGCTCGGTCCCGATCGCGCAGCGCGGCTGGCCAAGGCGCCGACGCCGCGCGAGAAGGGGTTTCTGGCGGCCGTCGAGGACCTCTGGGCCGACGGGCCCGACTGGCGCGCCCGCCGCGTGGCGCACATGCGCGCCATGGAGCGGCTCTACAAGCAGTTTCCGGACGATGACGAGGTGAAGACCTTTTATGCGCTGTCGCTGCTGAGCGGCGCGCGGGCGCTCAACGACGACACGTTCCGGCTCGAGATGAAGGCCGGCGCGCTGGCCATGGACGTCTTCAAGCGCAACCCGAGCCACCCGGGCGCGGTGCACTACATCATCCACGCGTTCGACGACCCGGTGCACGCGCCGCTGGCGCTCGAAGCCGCGCACGTCTACGCGCGCATCGTCCCGGCCGTGTCGCACGCCATTCACATGCCCACGCACATCTTCATCCAGCACGGGATGTGGAACGAGGTCGCGCACCAGAACGTGCGCGCGTTCAACGTGGCGCGCGAGCTGTTCGAGCCCGGAGACTCGCCCGGCGACATGGCGCACGCGGGCGACTGGGGCCAGTACGGCTTTCTGCAGCTCGGCGACTACGAGGGCGCGCGCGAGCGCATCCGCCTCTTCGAGGAGCTGGCCGCCGCCAACAGGCACCCCCGGCTCGACAGCGTCGTCGCGCTGACCAAGGCGCGCTACATCATCGAAACCGAGGAGTGGACGGTCGGCCCGGTGGCCGAGCGCGCGTCGGACGAGACCGTGCTGGCCAACGGCATGAGCGCCGTGCGCACCGGCGACATGGCGACCGCCGAGGCCATGCTGGCCATGCTCGCGAAGAAGGCCGGCTCCGCGCCCGGCGGCGCGGCCGGCGGCGGCGCGCACGCGGACCATGGGCCGGCGCCTGCGGCTCCGGCCATGGGCGGCGGCGGTCCCGACGCGGGCAAGTCGGTCCGCATCATGCACAAGGAACTGGCCGCCCTCATCGCCGAGGCGAAGGGGCAGACGGATCGGGCAGTGGCGCTGCTCGAGGAAGCGGTGCAGATCGAGGAGAGCATGCGGCCGCCCAACGGCGCGGCCGACCCGGTGAAGCCCTCGCACGAGCTGCTCGGCGAGGTGCTGCTCCGCGCCGGCAAGCCGGCCGACGCGGCCAAGGCGTTCGACGCGACGCTGCTCCGCATGCCCAACCGGGCTCGCGCGCTGCACGGCGCCGCGCAGGCGCACGCGGCCGCCGGCAACCGCGAGCTGGCCCAGGAGCGGTGGTCCACGCTCCAGTCGTTCTGGAAGGGCAAGCCCTTCGCGACGTCGGTGGAGGCGCGCTAGGCGCGCGCCTCCACGCCCTGACGAATTCTCACGACGGCACGCCTTCCCGGCCCGCATCGTTCGAGCCGGCCTTGCCGGGTGTCAACGGCCGCGGCGCTGCTCTACAATCAGCGGGTTGGCCAGCCCGCGTCGCCCGGGAGCGCCCGGCACGCCACCGCCGGTGCTGGAACTCGACTTCGCCGCCGAGCTGGGGCGCAGCCTGTCGGCGGCACGCGCCCAGCGCGGCATCTCGGTGGAGGACGTCGCGGGGCGGCTGCTGCTCTCGACCCGGCAGGTGCGCGCCCTCGAGTCGGCCGACGTCTCCGCGTTCCACAGCCCCACCTTCTTCGCCCGCGGCCTGCGCAAGTACCTGGAGTTCGCCGGCGTCGCCGTGCCCGACGACCTGTTCGAGCGGCTGCTGGAGCTGACGCCCGACGGCCGGACGGCCTCGCCGAAGCGGGACCGGGATGCCGCGTCCCGCGGCGGCGGGACGTCGCGCGAGGGCCGCGCGACGCGTGCAGCCACGCCGAAGCGCGGCTGGGGCGTGGCGTCCCGCGAGGCCGGGATGCCCCGCGAAAACGGATGGCGGAGTCCCGGTCTGCTTGGCGTCGCGGGGCTCGCCGGCGCGCTGCTGCTTGCCGGCACCTGGTATCTCGAGCCGCGGCTGCGCCCCTCGCCCCCCTCGGCCGCAGACCCCGCAGCCGGCGAGTCGCTGGAACCCGACCCGCTGCCGGCCGTGCCGTTGCTCCTCATCGCCGACTTGGCGGCGCCGGTAGCCGAGGTGCGCGCGCCGCGGCCCGTCGTCCAGCCGCCGCCCCAACCGGCGTTGCCCGAGGGTGCCGCCGCCGCGGGCACCGTGGCGGTGAGCCGGCCCACCTGGGTGTTCATCCGCTACGCGAACAACCAGACCGTGGAGCGCCGCATCGGTCCCGGCTCGCCGCTGCGACTCACCGGGGTGCCCGTCTACATCGCCGTCGGCATTGCGGAGGGCGTGCGGGTGGAGCTCGGCGGCGAGGACGTGGACGTCGAACCGCACGTCCAGAACGGGCAGGTGCGCATCGGCCGCGCCGCGCTCGAGCCCTACCGCACTCGGCGTCCCTGAACGCCCCGCGCCTCCGCGAGTCACCCGGCCGCGTCGTGGTACACGATCCCCAGCGTCGCGCGCGCGCCGCGCGTGAGGGTCGTCACGCCGTGGCGCACGCCGACGCGGTAGTAGCCGCGCGTCCCGCGCACGGGTCGGACCCGCGTGGTGAAGATGGCGGCCTCGCCCCGCCGGGGCCGGAGCACCTCCGCCGCTGACTGCGCCCGCGGCCGGTTCTCCACCAGCACGAAGTGCCCGCCGCCGTAGTCCTCCTCCGGCTCGCTCAGCATCACCACCATCTGGAGCGGGAAGTACACGTCGCCGTAGAGGTCCTGGTGCAGGCAGTTGTAGCCGCCTTCGACGTAGCGGAGCAGGAGCGGCGTCGGCCGTGTCTGGCCGGCCGCGTGGCACGCCGCGACGAACTCGGCGTGCGTGGCGGGGTATCGCGCGGGGTCGCCGAGCGCCTCGGCCCAGGCCGAGGCCACCGGCGCGAGGTACGGATAGCTGTGCTCGCGCAGGGCCTGCACGACGTCGGGCAGCGGCCGCGCGAAGTACTTGTACTCGCCCTCGCCGAAGCGGTGCCGCGCCATGACGACGCGGCTGCGGAAGCGACGATCGTCGTCATAGAGCGCGACGAGCGCCGCGCATTCCTCGGGCGTGAGCACGGCGGCCGTGTGCGCGAAGCCGCGCGCCCAGAGCGACGCGTCGATGGCCGGCCAGTCGAGCGCAGCCAGCCGGGCGATGATGGAGGGGGCTGACGATGGCACCCCAGGAGCGTACCAGGGCGCGGGGCAAGAGGCGCTCCGGATCGTGCAGCGGAAGGGGCGGGATGGCGCAGAGCGCTACTGCAGGTAGAGCACGCCGAGATCGTCGCGGTACCACTCGCTGACGTGGATGAAGCCCTGAAGCTGCCGCGCCGCGCGGAGGCGCGGGTCGCCGCCCTCGGCCTCCCAGCGCCCGCGGACCGCGGCTTCCAGGCGGAGGCGCACTGTGAGCCAGCGGGACGTGTCGCGCGCGGCGCGGTTGACCCGGACGAGCGCTTCCCAGCCGCTGCCCACCGGCTCGAACGGCATCTGCTGCACATGCGCCGGCGACCCGTCGGCCCACACGAGCATCTGGCCGGTGAGCGACCAGTCGGGCAGTTGCCGCCGAATGCCTGCTTCGTCGGTCCAGATCATGCGCGTCGCCCCGAGTATAGCCGCGCTCGGGCTTTCGCCAAAGAGGCCGTTAGTGTCATGTCGCCTCGATTGTCTGACGTACTTTGGACGCCCCGGCGGCGGACTTCGGCTGTGGTGTTCGTCCCCGCCGTTTGTCCCAGCCGCCCAGCAGGCCGGGGCTGTCAGGACCTGGCTGAATGCCCCGTCGTCCCACGTGGCGCGTTGTCCTGCGCCGCCGCGGGACGAATGGCTGTGACGAGCCACGCCACGACCGCCAGCCGGCGATACACCCGGAGCGTGGTGGCCATGCCGTGATGAGCACCGATCGACGTCAGGCTTGCGCTCCCGGCCCCCCCAGCGCCGCCCTCGCCGTCGTCGGCTCAATCACCAGGAACAGCACACCCGCGGCCAGGCCCGTCGCCACCAGGAACGCGCCCCACTCGGTGTGCGCGTCGGCGATGGCCAGCCCGCCCCCCGCCAGCAGCAGCGCGAAGGCGACGTCTGCGATTCGGAGCCACCGCGCCACCCACGCGCGCTGGGCGTCAAGCTCCGTGGGGTAGACGCGCGAGGTGAACCACAGGTGCAGCCGCAGGTTGCCGGCGACGACGACGGCGGCAACGAGCGCGAGGAAGAAGACGAGGCCGCCGGGGACGATCCAGCGGTGGACGTGCCACGCGGGCCAGAGCATGGCCCAGTAGCCGATGGCCACCGAGATCTGGTGGAAGCGCCACCACTGAAGCGACCGATCCGCGGGCGCCGGCGCGGGGGCGGGCTCGAGCACATAGCGCGCGGTGGTCGGCCGCGGCCCGCGGTAGGGGAGCGGCGTCAGGTGCGGAGTGTCCTCGACCGAGTCGCGCGCGGCTTCGAGGGCCTCGACCAGCGCTTCGGTGGACGCGTACCGTTTCGCAGGGTCCTTCCTGAGGCACCGGTCGATGACGGCCCAGAGCGCCGGCGGCACGGCCGGCACCCCGCGCGGCGGCGTCGGCGCGTCGCCGAGCACGCGCGCGATGACGGAGGCCAGCGAGCCGGCGCCGAAGGGATGCGCGCCGCAGACCAGCTCGTAGAGCAGGACGCCGAACGCGAAGTGATCCGCGCGGAAGTCCGCGCCGCGCGACAGCAGCTGCTCGGGCGCCATGTAGGGCGGTGTCCCGGCCACGGTGCCCGTCTCCGTGAGCTGCGTGTGGGTCGCCAGGTCCCGGGCGTTGTCGCCGAACTGAACGAGACCGAAGTCCAGCACCTTGATGGCGCCGTTGCGCGCGCGCATCACGTTCTCGGGCTTCAGGTCCCGGTGCACGAGCCCCCGCGCGTGCGCCGCCGCCAGCGCCCGCGCGATGGCCAGCGCCGTCTCCACCGCGCTGGCCATCGGAAGCGGCCCGCGATCGATCTCCTCCCGGAGCGTCGGCCCCTCGATGAGTTCAGACGCGATGGCCACGTGGCCGTCGAACTCCTCCAGCGCGTAGACCGTGGCGATGCCGGGATGGGACAGCGCCGCGGCGGCGCGCGCCTCCTTCCTGAGCCGCGCGCGCAGCCGCTCGTCCCGCGCCAGGCGCGGCGCCACGGCCTTGAGCGCCACGCGCCGGCCGAGGCGGGTGTCCTCCGCTTCGTAGACCACGCCCATCCCGCCCTGGCCGAGCAGCCGGACGATGCGATACGGCCCGAACGCTGCGCCGGGCGCGAGCGGCGCAGCGTTCTCGACGGCCACGGGCGGCGTCTCGAGGAACCCGTCCGCCGACGCGTGCGACCGGAGCAGCGCCAGCACCTCGTGGACGATGTCGTCGGGCTCGCCGGAGGCGCGGACGAACGCCTCGCGCTCGGCGTCGGGGCGCTGCAGGGCCGCGTCGAAGACGGACCCGACCCTCGCCCAGCGCTCCGGCGTCACGGACGCTCCCTGGTCAGCTCGCGCCTGAGCCACGCGCGCGCGAGCGTCCACTCGCGCTTCACGGTGGCCGGCGAGATGTCCAGCGCTTCGGCGGTCTCCTCGACGGTGAGCCCGCCGAAATAGCGCAGCTCCACGACGCGCGCCTGCCGCGCGTCGAGGGCGGCCAGCCGATCGAGCGCCTGGTCGAGCGCCTCCAGATCGACCTCGCCCGCCTCCGCCGCGAGCAGACGTTCGTCCAGCGTGATGCGCTCCGGATCGCCGCCGCGCTTGGCGGCTTTCCGCGCGCGCGCCCGCTGCACCAGGATCTGCCGCATCGAGAGGGCGGCAATGGCCAGGAAATGCGTGCGGTTCTGCCAGGGATGGTGTTTCTCGGCGGCAAGCCGGAGATAGGCCTCGTGGACGAGCGCGGTGGCCTGGATGGTCTGGCCCGGCCGCTCGCCCCGCAGGTAGTGCTCCGCGAGCCGGCGCAGCTCGTCGTACACCGCCGGCAGGTAGCGGGCGACTGCCGCGTCATCGAGCGACATCGCCCGCCTCATCCGGCCTCATCACCGTCTGTCCCGTGGCGCTGGCAGCCCGTGGTGAAACGCCCGCCGGCATTCGACCGGCGATCCATCCCCGCCGTCTGCGTTGCTCCTCTGTCGGATATCCACGGATATTCCTCAGTCGTCGCGCCTTGCCGTCGGGGCGTCTCGCCGGTCTCGGTGCTCGCCGGGTGTTTCACCACGGGCTAGCTGCGATCGATCGTCAGCGACTCGATGACCACGTCCGTGCGCGGACGGTCCTGCGGGCCGGTCGGCGTCTTGCCGATGGCGCGGACGACGTCCATGCCCTCGACCACCTCGCCGAAGATGGCGTGCTTGTTGTCGAGCCAGGGGGTCGGCACGAGCGTGACGAAGAACTGGCTGCCGTTGGTGTTCGGGCCGGCATTGGCCATCGAGAGCAGGCCCTCGCGGTCGTGCCGCAGGCCGGGCCCGAACTCGTCCGCGAACTGGTAGCCGGGACCGCCCATGCCGTTGCCCATCGGGCAGCCGCCCTGCAGCATGAAGCCGTCGATGACCCGGTGGAAGATGAGCCCGTCGTAGAACGGCCGCGTCACCTTCTGCCTCGACTTCGGGTCCGTCCACTCCTTCGTGCCCTCGGCAAGCCCCACGAAGTTGGCTACCGTCTTCGGGGCCTTGTCGTCGTAGAGCTTCACCTTGAACGTCCCCATGCTGGTCGTGAATGTGGCGTGAATCATTCGGTAATTGTACAGGCTTGGAGGGGTGGAGGTTTGGAGGGGTGGAGCCTCCAAGCCCCCAAGCCTCCAAGCCCCCAAGCCTCCAAGCCCCCAAGCCTCCAAGCCTCTCCGCGAGCGGCAAGCATCAAAACGCCAGCATGTGTGTGTACTTCACCACCACGCCCCGTCCCGCGGCACCGGCGCCGTCGGTGAGCTGCTGCTCGTTGTAGACGATGAACAGGTCGCTCAGCGGGCGGTGGATGATGTTGAAGCGGATGTTGGCCGAGAACTGCCGGAGGTCGCTGCGGTACTGGACGAGCGCGTCGAGGAAGGTCTGCGTGTTGAAGGCGTAGCCGGCGCGCAGGTTGACGAGCGTCGTGACGAAGTCGGCCGATGGCTGTGTGAGGCGGATGTCGGTCACCTGCAGCCCCACGTCCACGACGGCGCGGTAGGTGGGGCGGTAGAGCAGGCTCACCTGCAGGTTCTTCTGCGTGCCGCTCCAGAAGTCGCCCAGCGTCACGCGCGCCGAGCCCGAGAACGCGCGGCTCAGGTCGGTCTGGCCCACCATCAGGTGCTGGTTCCACGCGTAGCGGCCGGCGGGAATGGCCACGTCGCGGCGGATGCGGAACGGCGTCGTGATGCGCTCCACGCGCGGCTCGAACGCGTACTCGAAGTACGCGCCGTTGTTCCACGTCACCTGCATGCCGGCGTGCGAGAGCTGGCTCACGAGCTCGCCCGAGGGATCGTAGTAGTTGAACGTCCGCGCGTGCGGCTGGAGCTGGCGGATGCCGCGCTTCCGGAGCCCTTCGGGCTGCGGCATGAACGCCGCGTCCAGGAAGTGCCGCGTCACGCCCGTCCGTCGCACGAACCCCAGGTCGTCGCGGAAACCCTCGCCGACGGTCATCACGGTGTACTGGAGCCGCTTGGCGCTGTCCTCCCAGCTCACGCCGGTCTTCGCCGCGCCCTGGTTGCGCGTTTCGCCCGGCGAGTCCGACGTCACGGCGAACGAGTTGATGCTCAGGCTCCGGAAGAACCGGAAGTTGGCGTCGGCGCCGTACACGCGGTTGAAGTCGCCGGCGCTCCCCGAGGCCTCCCGCGACAGGACGATGGCGCCGATGTCGGAGGTGCTGAACACGTCGCGCCTGATCCGCGCCACCGTGTAGTTCGCGCCGGGACGCCCCTCCGCCGCCTCGCCCTGCATGGTCATCAGCCCGACGCCGAAGCCCCCGGCCCGGCCGGTGAGCCGCGCGCCCCCGTAGAGCGGCACCTGCGTGCCCGCGTCGGTCAAGCCGATGCGCCGGCTGAAGAAGAGCAGCAGGTCTTCTTCCGGCGGGCGGAAGCGGCTGGCGTTGCGCGAGTTCCGCGGGATGTCGCCGAAGTAGAAGATGCCCGAGTTCTCGAGGAAGAACTCGCGCTTCTCGGGGAAGAACAGGCTGAACTGCGTGAGGTTCACCTGCTGCTCGTCGGCCTCGGCCTGCGCGAAGTCGGGGTTCACCGTGACGTCGAGCGTCAGCGACGGCGTGACGCCCATCTTGACGTCGAGGCCCGCCGAGGTGTCGCGCTCGAAGCGATCGCCGCCGACGCCGCGCACCGCGCCGCCGAGGACGAATGGCTTCACGCGAAGGTTTCTCCCCGGCCGGATGGCCGGCAGCCCGCCGAGATCGCCGGCCGACGAGGCGCGGTTGATGGTGAACGCCCGCGACACGGGCGACCAGTAGGTCACCTCGTTCTTCCTGCGGATGCGACGCGCGAAGTTCACGCCCCAGGTGTCGTCGCCGGCCGTGAAGCGGAGCGACTTGAACGGGATGCGGAACTCCGCCGTCCAGCCCTCGGCCGTCACCTGCGAGGCCACCCACCACACGCCGTCCCAGTTGGGGTTGACCTCGCGCCCCTCGTTGGCGATCTGCGTGTCAGCCTTCGCGCCGCGCGCGTTGGTGGCGAAGACGAAGCCGTTCCGGCGGTCGGCGAACGTGTCGAGCAGCACCTCGAAGCTGTCCTGCTCGCGCCCCGAGAAGTCCTTGCGGATCTCGTTGATGACGATGCCCGCCGGATCGCTGTCCCGGCAGAGGGCCGCGATGTAGAGGTCGTCGCCGTCGTAGGCGACCCGCACCTCGGTCTGCTCGGTGGCCGGTTCCCCCTCGCGCGGGTCCGACTGGACGAACCCGGTGGCCGGCTCCGCGCGCCGCCACACCTCCTCGTCGAGCACGCCGTCCACCACGATGGGCGTCGTGGCCTCGACGGCGACCACCCGCCGCCGCCCGTCAGGCGATTGGAGGGCACGCGAGGAGGCGCGCGCCGGGGAGGGGAGGAGGCTCAGGACCGCCGCAGCGAGGAGGGAAGCCATTACCGCGCGCATTCAGCGTGACAAGTGTAGTGGCAAACGCTGTGCCTCCACTGCTCCAAGCCCCCAAGCCCCCAAGCCCCCAAGCTCCAAGCCTCCAAGCCTCCAAGCCCCCAAGCCTCCAAGCCCCCAAGCCTCCAAGCCCTCACTCCCCAAACGTAATGCCCTGCGCCAGCGGGAGCTGGTCCGACCAGTTGACCGTGTTGGTCTGCCGGCGCATGTAGGCCTTCCAGGCGTCCGAGCCCGACTCGCGGCCGCCGCCGGTCTCCTTCTCGCCGCCGAAGGCGCCGCCAATCTCGGCGCCCGAGGTGCCGATGTTCACGTTCGCGATGCCGCAGTCCGATCCGCGCGCCGAGATGAACTCCTCCGCACGCCGGACGCTCTCGGTGAAGATCGCGCTCGACAGGCCCTGCGGCACGGCATTGTGCAGCGCCAGGGCGTCCTCGAAGCGCTCGTACTCGAGCAGGTACAGGATGGGCGCGAAGGTCTCCTCCTCGACGATGGACGACTGTCTCGGCATGCGGACAATGGCGGGCTCCACGAACTGGGGGCCGATATCGGGCCGGCGCTTCCCGCCGTACACGACGGTGCCGCCCTCGGCCACGGCCGTCCTGAGCGCGGCCTCGTACTGATCCACGGCCTGCGCGGTCACCAGCGGACCCATCAGCGTCGCGCCGTCGAGCGGATCGCCGATCCGGACCTGCGCGTACGCCGTGATCAGCCGCTCGGTGAGCGTCGGCAGCACGGACGTGTGCGCGATGACGCGCCGCGTGGACGTGCACCGCTGCCCGGCGGTGCCCACCGCGCCGAAGAGGATGGCGCGCACGGCCATGTCCAGGTTGGCGCCCTCGGTGACGACGATGGCGTTGTTGCCGCCCAGCTCCAGGATGGTGCGGCCGAAGCGGCCGGCGACGACCTCGGCCACGCGGCGTCCGATGGGCGTGGAGCCGGTGAACGAGATGAGCGGCAGGCGCCGGTCCTGCAGCATCGCTTCGCCCACGATGCGGCCGGGGCCGACGGCGAGCGTGAAGATGCCGGTGAGGCCGTGGTCGGCCATCACGCGGTTGGCGATGTGCTGGACGGCCACGGCGGTGAGCGGCGTGGGCTCGGCCGGCTTCCACACCACCGTGTCGCCGCAGACGGCGGCGATGGCCGCGTTCCACGACCAGACGGCGACGGGGAAGTTGAAGGCCGTGATGACGCCCACGGGGCCGAGCGGGTGCCACTGCTCCATCATCCGGTGGCCGGGGCGCTCGGAGGCGATGGTCAGCCCGTACAGCTGCCGGGAGAGCCCCGTCGCGAAGTCGCAGATGTCGATCATCTCCTGCACTTCGCCGTGCCCTTCGACGCGGATCTTGCCCATCTCGAGCGACACGAGATCGCCGAGCGGCTCTTTGAGATCGCGAAGCGCCTGCCCCAGGTCGCGCACCAGCTGGCCGCGGCGGGGTGCCGGCACCTCGCGCCAGGTGCGGAAGGCCGTCGTGGCCGCCGACGCCACCTGTTCGTAGGCCTTCGGGCCCGCCAGCGCCACGGTCGCGATCGCGTCGCCCGTCGTCGGGTTGAACGAGGTGAGCTTGTGGGCGTCGGGCTCGGCGATCCAGCCGTCGGGGCCGGTGCACGCGCCTGGGTTGAGCGGCTCGAGCTGAAGCTTGTCGAGGATGGCGGACGCGGACTGCAGCGATGAGGGCATGGCGGTTCCTTTGATCTCATCGTGATCGATTCGCGCGCAGCGAGTCAAACCGCGGAAGTTCGCCGGCCAGTCCGTCTAACACTGCGCCATTCGGCTCATCCGTTTCTCACGCCCGCTGGGCGTTGGTCGAGGTCCGGCCATGGGAACCGTTCACGCCCGCCTCCCCCGAGTTGCTCCCGCTCTGCTCACGCTCGCCTTCGTCGTGGGGGCAGCCTTGCCCGCAGCGGGTCAGGCGCCAACCATCACGACCGGCGGGAGCCTGGGGACCTATTCGGTTGGCCCGGTGCAGGTTCCGCTGACGGCCACGGGCGGCACGCCCCCGTACTCCTGGTCCGCCGGACCCGGGCTGCCGCCGGGCGTGCACGTGCGGGCCGATGGCCCGGCGTGGTTTCCACCGGATGCCTCGGCCGGCCTCATCGGGGTAGCCACGACCCCGGGCACCTACGCCTTCAGCGTCACCGTCACCGACGCCACCAATGCCACCGACACGCTGGCCATGTCCTGGACCATCACGGGCCTGACGCTCGCCGAGCCGTGGGAGATCGCGCCGGGATTCGTGGGGCAGCCGTACGACTACCAGATTGCCGCGCAGGGCGGGGCTGGCCCGGTCGTGTTCACGCCGTCGGCGGTGCCGCCGGGCCTCTCGCTCGCGGCGGATGGTCGCCTGACGGGCACGCCGACGGTCCCCGGCTTCCACAACGTCAACTTCACGCTCGACGACGGCGCCAGCCAGGTGTGGCGGTCGGTGTCGCTCAACGTGTACGGCGTGCGCATCGACACGCCCGGGCAGCTCCCGAACGCACAGGTTGGCGTGGCCTATAGCCACGCGCTCACGGCCACCGGCGGCACGCCACCTTACACGTGGAGCACCTTCGGCACGCCCTTCAATGTGGCGCTGGCGCCCGACGGCACCGTGTCGGCGCTTCTCGGCGGCCCCGGTCAGAACCGCTTTACGGCGACGGTGACCGATGCGGTCGGCGCCACCCACACGCGCAACTTCGAGCTGGTGGCCGTCGAGCCCGTGCCAGGGCTCCCGGGGTTCAACCCGCCCGGCCGCCTCGAGGACTTCACGCTCGGCGAGCCGCGCTCGACGTCCTTTGCCGTCAACGGCGGCGTGCCGCCCTACTCGTGGTCGGCCACCGGGCTGCCCGCGGGCCTGCGCCTGCGGACCGCCGAGTCTCCGCATTCGTGGATGTGGCCGAGCGACGCGGAGGTGACCGGAACGCTGACCACGGTAGGCCCCGTTGCCTTCACGCTGTCGGTGACCGACAGCTCGCCGACGCCCGTCACGGTGACGCGGTCCGTCACGCTCAACGTCTCGGAGCTGGCCGCCGACACCCCGTGGACCAGCTTCACCATGGGCCAGCCCCTGAGCCACACCGTCCGCGTGTACGGCGGGACGCCCGGCTACCAGGGGGAGCGTATCGGCGGACCGCTGCCCGCCGGTGTCGCGCTCGACGGTTCCACCCTCACCTTCAGCGGCACGCCACTCGAGTGGGGCGGGTTCTACCCATTGCTCCGCGTGGAAGATGCCGTTGGGCACACGCTCGTCCGGAGCATCGGCCTCAACGTGCAGAGCGGCGGGTCCACGGTGTGGATCTCCACCTGGTGGCAGCTCCCCGACGCGACGCGAGACGTGCCGTACTCGTTCCAGCTCTGGGGCGGCGGGGCCCCGGCGCTCGACTGGTCGATCGACACCGGGGCGCTGCCGCCGGGACTGTCGCTCAGCGCGGGCGGCGCCATCACAGGGACGCCAACCGTCGGTGGCACCTATCTCTTCAACGTGCGAGCCGCCGAGAGCGGCAATCCCGCCAACTTCGCGGTGCGCCAGTTCCGGCTCATCGTCAGCCCCGTCCAGCTCACCGCGAACAGCAACCTGCCGTACGGCAACGTCGGTGTCGCGTACGCGCAGGCGCTGACGGCCACCGGCGGGGCCACGGGCTACACGTGGACGGTGGATCCTGACTCGACGCTCCCGCCGGGCCTGAGTCTCGCCGCTGGCGGCCTGCTCTCCGGCGTGCCCACGTCCGCCGGCCAGTTCTGGTTCAACCTGCACGTGCGCGACGCGGTGGGCAGCGGCCGCACGTTCTTCTTCAACCTGGCGATCTACCCGTCGGGGGCGCTGCCGCCGGTGCAGTTCGCCGTCGGTTCGAACCTCGGGTCGTGGACGCGCGGTGTGGTCGAAGCCGAGCTGCGCGCCACGGGCGGCAACGGCGTGTACACGTGGCAGCACACGGGCGGCACGCTCCCGCCCGGGCTGAGCCTGAGGTCTGACGGCGCGCCGTGGTTCCAACCCTCGTCGTGGGGCCTCGTCGGCGTCGCCACCACGGCCGGCACCTTCAACTTCACGCTCAGCGTGACGAGCGGCGCGCAGACCATCAGCCAGGCCTTCACGATGGTCGTCACCGACCTCGAGGTGCTCGACCCGTACTCCATCAAGGACGCGTTCGTCGGGAAGCCCTACAGCTACACGTTCACGACCAACTCGGCGGGGTCGCCGGTGTGGACCAACGAGCCGTTCGGCCAGGTGCCCGGGCTCTCCGTCGGCGGCGGCGGCACGTATGCCGGCACGCCGGGCCTGGCCGGGACCTTCAACCCGTCCTTCCGCGTCGACGAGTCGGGCGAAACCGTCTTCCGCTCGTTCGGCGTGACGGTGTACGACATCGACATCACCACGGCGCCGCTGCACGTGGTCACGCAGAACGCGCTGGTCGTCGTGTCGCTCGAGGCCGAGGGGGGCACGCCGCCCTACACGTGGAGCTCCCAGGGCCTGCCGTTTGGCATGTCGATCACGCCGAGCGGGCTTCTGACGTGGACGCCGACGGCTGCGGGGACCTTTACGGCCTACGTCTCGGCGGTCGACGCGAACCTGCGCTTCCGCTCCGAGATCATCACGTTCAACGTCATCGGCACGCCGCCGGTGCTGCCGGGCATCGGTACCGGCTTCGAGATTGACGACTTCACGGTGGGCGAGCCGATCAACTTCCAGTTCTGGGGGAACGGCGGGACGATGCCCTACACGTGGTCGCTGGCCGGCGCGCCAGCGGGGCTCGCCATCAGGACCACGGAGCAGTCGCCGTGGGCGACGCCGGCGCAGCCCGAGCTGTGGGGCACGGTGGCGACGGCCGGCACCTACCCGGTGGACGTCAGCCTGACGGATCTCTCGTCGCCGCCGGTGACGGTGACCCGCACCTACACCCTGCGCGTGTCGGAGCTGTCCCTGTCGTGGCCGCTGGCAGGCAACGCCACGTTCGGGCAGCCGTACACGGCGTCGCTCCGCGCGCTGGGCGGCACACCGCCCTACACGTTTGCCATCGTCGACGGCCGGCTGCCGGACGGCCTCGTGCTGGCCGCGAACGGCGCGCTGAGCGGCACGCCGCGCGAGACGGGGAGCGCCTCGGGGGCGACGGTGCTCGTCACCGATTCGGTTGGGCGCACGCTGCGGCGAAGCTTCGGCATCTGGGTCGCTGGTGGCCCGTCGGCGACGGTGAACATCAACACCTATTACCAGATCAACTGGACGGTGAACGCGCCCATTGGCTTCCAGCTCTCGGCGTGCTGCCTGCCGATGGGCTACGCCTGGAGCCTCGAGCCGGGCGAGGTGGCGCCGCCGGGGGTGACGCTGACGGCGTCGGGTCTGCTGACCGGAACGCCGACGGCGGTGGGGTCGTGGGCGTTCCGGGTGCGTGTGGCCGACCCGACGAACCCCGACAACTTCGCCGTGCGCCTCTTCGTGCTGAACGTGCTGTCGGTCGTCTACTCCGGCTTCTCGAGCGGCGCGGGCCTCAACCCGGGCACCGAGCTGCCCTACGGCACGGTGGGCACACCGTACACCGTGACGCTGAACGCCAGCGGCGGCACGCCGCCCTATGCGTGGTCGGTGGATCCGGGCTCGGCGCTGCCGAACGGGCTGACGCTGGGCGCGGGCGGTGACCTCAGCGGCACGCCGCTTTCGGCCGGCCAGTTCTTCTTCACCGTGGCGGTACAGGACGCCAGCGGGCAGCGTCTCGAACGCGGCCTGAACGTCAACATCTACCCGCTCGGCGGCGGCCCGCCCCTCAACCTGCCGCTCGGGCCCGACCTGGGCACGTTCCGCCTGGGCCAGGTGCGCTACTCGCTCCAGGCCACGGGCGGCACGCCGCCGTACTCGTACGCGCTGGCCCCCGGGGCGCCGGTGATCCCCGGGTTCCGCGTGCAGGACGTCGGCCAGCCGATGCCGCTCAACTGGCCCGCCGGAGCGGGCGCGTTCCTCGGCGTGGCGGCGACGCCCGGGACCTTCAGCACGACCATCCGCGTCACCGACGCGGCCGCGAACGTGTTCGACAGGCCGATCACCTTCCGCGTGGCTGCCGTCACGGTGTCGGTCGGCACGCCGCCGGATGCAGTGCAGGGCGATCCGTACAGCTTCACTTTCACGGCGGAGGGTGGGACGCCGCCGTACGAGTGGCTGCCGGGCGGCACGCTGCCGCCGGGGCTCACGCTGTCGCCGTCGGGCGAGTTGTCGGGCACGCCCACCGCGAGCGGCGGCTACTTCCTGAACGTGACGGCGCGCGACCAGACGGGCGCCACCTCGACGACGTTCGGCGCGTTCCTCACCGTGCAGCCGTTTGCCATCACCACGACCGGCGTGCTGCCGCCGGCGACGCAGAACGTGCCCTACACCGTCGCGCTCCAGGCTCCCGGATGCGTCGCGTGCACGTGGAGCGTCGTGAGCGGGTTCACGCCGTTCGGCCTGTCGATGAGCGCTTCCGGGGTGATCAGCGGCACGCCCGGGACCTTTACGACGTCGCTCTTCGTCGTCCAGGCGCGCGACACGTCGGTGGTGCCCAACCGGATTGCGCGGAAGGCGTTCACGCTGTACGTGGCGGCCTCGACGCCGCAGCCGCTCCAGTGGATCACCGCGCCGCTCGGGCCGACGACCATCGGGTCGTACTACTCGGTGCCGCTGACCGTGCGCGGCGGCACGGCGCCGTACGACGTGCAGTTCGTATCCGGCGCGCTGCCGCCCGGCCTGCGGCTCGCGCCCGGTGACGGCCTCGACTCGAACGCGTCACCCGGCGTGCTGTATCTGGCAGGCGTGCCGACCGCGGCAGGGACGTACGCGTTCACCGTGGAGGCGGAGGATGCAGTCGGGGCGCTCGCCAGCGCGAGCTTCAGCGTCGTCATCTCGCACCTGGCGATGGAGTACCGCAGCCTCCCGCTGCCGGGCACCACGCTCGTCTACAACCAGGCGTATGCGCAGCCCTTGCTCGCGATTGGCGGCAACGGCGCGTACACATGGAGCGCGCCGCAGGGCCTGCCCACCGGGCTCACCTTGAGCGCGGCCGGACAGGTCGCGGGCACGCCTGCCGTGACGGGGTTCTACTCGCTGCCCGTCGGCGTCACCGACGGCGCAGGGGATCCGTTCGCGCCGTCGGTAAGCTTCAACATCGCGTCCGGCACGGCAGCCGCGCTGAGTATCTTCCCGGGGCCCGATCTGGGCACGTTTGCGCTGGGCGCGTCCAGCTTCATCACGCTGGGCGCCAGCGGATCTCCGGCCTCGCCGCCCAACCTCGTGTTCTCCCTGGCGGCCGGGTCCTCGCTGCCTCCGGGCTTCGCGCTGCTGAGCGGCGACGCCGTGCTCGGCGCGACCGCGCCAGGCGGCACGGTGCTGGCGTTCACGCCGCAGGCACCGGGCACGTTCAGCTTCACGCTGCAGGTGCAGGACGCGCTGGGCAACCTCGGCGCGCGGACTCTCACCGTCCGCGTCGCGCCGAACACGATCCTGACGACGTCGCTGGCGGATGGATCGGTCGGGGCGCCCTACGCGCAGCAGCTCCAGACCACCGGGACGGTCACCGCCTGGTCGGTGGCGGCCGGGTCGGTGCTGCCGCCGGGCCTCGCGCTCACCGCCGGCGGCCTCCTGAGCGGCACGCCGGTCACGGCCGGCCTGTACAACTTCACGCTCGCGGTCACCGACGGCGTGGGACCGTCGGCCTCGCGCAGCTATCAGCTCCGCATCTCGACCATCACCTTGACCGATCCGGCCATCCTGCCGGTGACCGCGGTGACCGGCACGCCGTTCTCGTTCACGTTCGGCGCAAGCGGCGGGCTGGCGGCCAAGACGTTCTCCCTCTCCGGAGCGCCGCCGCCGGGACTGACGCTGGGCGCCAACGGTGTGCTCCAGGGCACGCCCACCGCGTCGGGCGCGCGCACCTTCACCGTGACGGTCACCGACGGCCTCTCCACGGTCAGCAAGAGCTTCATGCTGCCCGTGCGCGACCCGAATCCGGGTCTGCTGAGCTACTCGCTCACGAGCACCAACGCCGACGTGCGGTACCTCACGGTGGGGCAGTCCTTCTCGCTGGCGCTTGCGGCGCGGGGCGGCGTGCCGCCGTACTCGTGGGCGCTCGCCTCGGGCTCGAGCCTGCCGCCCGGCCTGTCACTCGTCGCCGGCGCCAACGTGCCGTCGCAGTTCGCGGTGGGGACGACGCTGCTGTTCGGCGCGCCCGCCGCCACGGGTACCTACGCGTCCGCTCTCACCGCCACCGACGCGCTCGGCGCGGAGACGACGGTGCACATGACGTTCATCGTCAGCCCGGTGTCGCAGGGCAGCCTCTCGCTGCGCAACGCGACGTACGGCATGCCGTACAGCGCCGAGCTCACGGCCTTGGGCGGCACGGCGCCGTACACCTTCTCGCTCGTGGACGAGACGCTCCTGCCCGAGTCGCTGTCGCTGTCGGCCGCCGGCCTCATCAGCGGGACGCCGGCCGAGACGGGGTTCTTCTCGTTCACCGTGCAGGCCACGGATGCCGCCGGCCAGTCGTTCCGGCGCAGCTACAGCTTCAACGTGCTCACGCCGACGGGCGTCACGCTGGATCTCTCATCGAGCGGGCAGCCGGCCGACGCGTCGGTGGGCCTCGGCTTCTCGTTCAACCTGCGCGCGACCGGCACGGGCGGCCCGTTCACCTGGTCGGTCGAGCCCGGGTCGTCGCTGCCGCCCGGCCTGTCACTGCTCCAGGGGGCGTCGCTGCCGGCGGGCTTCCCGGTCGGCTCCGCCGTCCTCGGCGGGGCGCCGACGGCAGCGGGCGTGCACAACGTCGCGTTCCGCGCGACGGACGGCGCGGGCAACGTCGGCGTGCGCGTCATCCGGCTCCGCGTCGCGCCGATCCAGCTGCTGCCGATCATCCAGGTTCCGGTGGCGACGCGCGGCGTCGCCTACGCCGGCGCGCCACTCGGCGTGGTGGGGGCCACGCCGCCCTACACCGTGTCGCTGGTGCCGCGCTCCACCAACGTGCTGCCGCCGGGCATGACGCTGGCGGCCAACGGGTCGCTCGGCGGCGTGCCGGCCACCGCCGGGAACTTCAGCTTCCTGGTGGCCGTCACCGACGGGGCGGGCTTCGTCCTCAGGCGCTCGCTGTCGATCAACGTCGTGCCGCCCGGCGGCGCGCCCCCGCTGATCGTGTCGGCGGGCAATCGTCTGCTGCCGATGGCGTCAGTCGGCGTGCCGTTCGCGCAGCGGTTCGACACCCGCGCGTCCGGAGGCGTGCCGCCGTACGTCTGGTCGCTCGGGCCGGGCGCGGTGCTGCCTGACGGGCTCACGCTGCTTCCGGTCAACGGCAGTCAGCCGCCGTACCTGGCCGGGGCCCCGACCGCCGCGGGCGACTATGTCTTCGATCTGGTGGTGACGGACCAGTCAGGCCAGACGGCGAGCGGGCCGTTTACGCTGAACGTCTCGCCGCTCTCGCTGGCGCCGCAGCTCGCGCCGACGGCGCTCGTGGGCACGCCGTACTCGCTCACGCTCACGCCGTCGGGGGGCACGGCGCCGTACTCGCTGGCGCTCGCGTTCAACACGTCGATGCCGCCCGGCCTCTCGTACTCGAACGGCGTCGTGAGCGGGACACCGACGCTGGCCGGCCGCTACGGCCTCCCGGTCACCGTCACCGACAACGCCGGGCTGTCGCTCAGCCGGTTCTTCGTCATCAACGTCGACCGCGCGGCGTCGCCGACGCCGTACCTGTCGCTCGTGCCGGGCGCCATCGAGGTGTCCTACACCGTTGGCGGGGCGGCGCCGGCGCCGAGCCCGGTGGACGTGGTCTCGAGCACCACGAACCTCGCGTTCACGGCCAGCGTCTCCGGCGTGCCGGGGGCGACGCTCGCGGTCACCGCGGGCACGACGCCGCGGACCACGAGCCTGCTCTTCAACGATCCGGGCGCCCTGTCCGCCCTCGCGCCGGGCGTGTATCGCGGTGTCATCGCCGCCTCCGCGCCGGCCTCCGTCCTGGGCGAGTACGGCATTCCCGTCACGCTCTCGGTGGTGTCACCGCCGCCGTGCGCCTACGCGCTGTCGGCGTCCTCGGCGTCCGTCGGCGCGTCCGGTGGACCCGGCACCGTCGGCCTCACGGCTGGCGCCGGCTGTGGCTGGACGGCGACCTCCGACGCGCCGTGGCTGACGGTGACGACGCCGTCCGGCACGGGGTCGGCCACCATCGGCTACACCGCGGCGGCCAACGGCGGCCCGTCGGCCCGCTCGGGCAACCTCACCATCGGCGGCCAGGTCTTCACGGTGACGCAGTTCGGATCGGCCTGCGCCATCGTCCTGGATCCGTCCTCGATCAGCGCGCCGGC
Organism: Acidobacteriota bacterium; assembly: GCA_040754955.1. GTDB lineage: Bacteria > Acidobacteriota > Vicinamibacteria > Vicinamibacterales > UBA2999 > JBFMCA01. The sequence continues at coordinate 40,298 of JBFMCA010000016.1, forward strand.
CGCTGCGTCGTCCGCGTTCATCTCCGTCGTCGCGTCCCATCCCTCGTGCGCGTGGACGGCCACACCGTCGGCGCCGTGGCTGACGGTCGCGGCCGGCGGATCGGGCACGGGCAGCGGCACGGTGCAGCTCTCGATTGCTGCGGCCGTGGCGCCCGGCTCGCGCGCGGCGACGCTCGACGTCGCGGGCTCGGCGACGGCGTCGGCCACCGTCACGCAGGCCGGCCTCGGCTGCGGCGTGACGCTCGACAGCAGCGGCACGTCGATGCCGGCGGGCGGCGGGTCGTCCACCGTCGGCGCGACGAACGCCCCGTGCGGCTACACGACGGTGGCGCCGCCGCAGGTGACCATCACGTCCGGCGGGACGGGCGCGGGCCCGGGCACCGTGGCCTTCACCGTGCAGCCGAACACCGGCACCTCGCCGCGCACGCTGACGATGCAGATCGGCGGGACGCCGTTCGTCATCGACCAGGCGGGCGTGACGTGCGCGGTCGGCGTGAGCGGGTCGCTGCCCATCTTCGCCGCCGCCGGCGACGCCGGCAGCGTCAGCGTCACGGCCAACAGCCCGGTCTGCGACTGGACCGCGGCCAGCAGCGCGTCGTGGCTCATCATCACGGGAGGCTGGAGCGGCGCCGGGCCGGGCAGCGTCACCTTCAGCGTCGCGCCCAATCCGACGACGGTGGCGCGGACCGCGACGCTCACCATCGGCGGCAATGCCGTGCAGGTGAACCAGGCCGGCACGGCCTGCAGCTACAGCCTGCGGTCGTCGAGCGCCAGCGTGCCGGCGGCGGGCGCCGTCGGCACGGCCAGCGTGGTGGCGGCGGCCGCGTGCGGCTGGGCCGCGACGTCGAACGCGCCGTGGCTGACCATCACGGCGAGCGATTCGGCCGGCAGCGGCAACGTCACCTATCAGGCGGCGGCCAACACGTCCGCGTCGCCGCGCGCCGGCACGCTCACCATCGCGGGCCAGACCTTCACCGTGACGCAGGCCGGCGCGCCGTGCGGCGTCACGCTGGCCTCGACGTCGGTGACCTTCGCCGGCGACGGCGGGTCGGGGACGGTGAACTTCACGCTCTCGGCCACCGGCTGCACCGTGCCGGTGCAGAGCTTCGCGAGCTGGGTGACCGCGAGCGCCAGTGTGAGCGGCACGACGGGCGTCGTCGCCTTCACGGTCGCGCCCAACCCGACGGGCGCGACGCGCACGACACGCATCGTCGTCGGCGACCAGACGTACACGATCACGCAGGGCGGGCAGGCCTGCACCTACAGCCTGGCGGCCTACTCGGCCACGTTCACGCGCGACGGCGGCCTGGGCGACGTGCTGGCCTCGGCATCGGCCGTCGGGTGCACGCCCTCGGTGGGGGCGAGCCCGGAGATCACGCTGGGCGGACTCTCGCTGAACAACAACATCTTCACGCAACCCTACGCGGTGGAGCCGTTCGCCTCCTCGGTCGTCTGGGTGCGGACGTTGCGCATCGTGTTCGGCGGCGTGCCGTTCACGGTCAAGCAGACCTCGTGGTAAGGGGAGCCCAGCCATGATCACCCGCGCTCGCCTGTCGCTCTTCTGGGTCGCGCTGGCCACGACCGGCGCCCTGGCGTCGACGCTCGGGCCCGACGCCGGGGGCTACACCGCCACCGACGAGACGGCGTACAGCTTCGTCAACATCGCCTCGACCGGCGTCCGGACGCTGGCGGGCACCGATGATGCGGCGCTGGAGGTGCCCATCGGCTTCTCGTTCGAGCTGTACGGCCAGGCCCACGCCGACGTCTGCATCAGCTCGAACGGGCTGCTGTCGTTCGGCGGGTGCACGACGGAGTTCGCCAACCAGGACCTGACGGCCGTGGACGCGCCGAACGGCCTGGCCGTCGTCGCGCCGTACTGGACGGACCTGACGTTCCTGCGCCCGACGGCCGATGCCGTCTACTACGAGACGCTCGGCACGGCGCCGAACCGCCAGTTCGTCGTCCAGTGGAACAGCGCGTTTCCGCAGACGTCAGCACAGCCCGTGACGGTGCAGGTCGTGCTGCACGAGGGCACGAACCTCATCGTCTTTCAGTACGACAAGGTCGATGTCGGCGCCGGGGACCCGGCCTCGAACGGCGGGCTGTCAACCGTGGGCATCTGCGCGGCCGGTGGACGCGCGGCGGGCCGGTGCCTCCAGTGGAGCCACGCCGCGCCGGTCATCCAGGGCCAGGGCGCCATCGCCTATCGTCCGCCGGCGCCGGCGACCGGCGTTCCCGGCGCCATGCACGGCCAGGGGTTCCTGCGCCGCAATGGCGCGCGCTACCAGTTCACCTTCGACGTGCGCGAGCGCGCCACCGGCGACGAGCGCGCGCGCTTCGACCTGCGCGTGGATCCCGAGCGGGGCGGCGGCCGCGGCGATCGGTTCAGGTCGCGGACGGTGACATCCGTGCAGTTCAGCGACGACCCGACGGTCCAGCCCGGTCGCAATCCGCGGCCGATGGTCGACACGGTGCTGTTCACGGGTACGGGCGAGTGGAACGGGCGGCCCGGGTACCGTTACGAGGTGCTCGCGTCCGACGAGGGCGAGCCGGGACGGCATCGCGAGTCGATCCGTATCCGCGTCTGGGATGCGTCGAACGCGCCGGTCGTGGACGTCGCGGGCGTGCTCGACGGCGGCAACGTGCAGTCGGTGCGCATCCGACACTGACCGGTCGTTTACGCGCAGCTGAGCCGGCATCATGGGTCGCGCCGCGTAAGGCGGTACAATCGATCGCGTGATGCCGGCCAACTCAACCACGATTCCCGCCTTCGTCGTCGACGCCCTCGCGCGCGGCGAGCACGCCGATCCCTTTGCCGTGCTCGGTCCGCACGCGCTGCCCGACGGCGGCGTCGTCATCCGCGCCATCCGTCCGCACGCCTCGCGCATCGACGTGGTGCGCGCGACCGGGGCCGTCGAGATGGCGCGCGTCCATGCCGAAGGCGTCTTCGAGGCCACGCTGACGGACACGTCGCGTGCGGATCTCGACTACCGGCTCCGCATCACGTGGACCGACGGCACGGTCAGCGAGATCGACGATCCCTACCGCTACGGGCCGGTGCTCACCGATCTCGATCTGTACCTGTTCGCGGAAGGCACCGAGCGGCGGCTGTGGGACAAGCTCGGCGCGCGCGCGCTCACGCACGGCCGGCGCGGCGTGAACTTCGCCGTGTGGGCGCCCAACGCGCGGCGCGTGAGCGTCGTCGGCGACTTCAACGGGTGGGACGGCCGCGTGCACCCCATGCGGCTGCGGACGCCGACCGGCGTCTGGGAGATCTTCATTCCCGATCTCGGAGACGGGGACCGCTACAAGCTCGAGGTCGTGACCGCCGCCGGCGACATCATGCTGAAGGCCGATCCGATGGCGCGGTTCTTCGAGACGCCGCCCGGGACCGCGTCGATCGTATGGACGCGCGGCGACTATGCCTGGGGCGACGAGGCGTGGATGCGCGAGCGCCCCGAGCGCGGAGGGTGGATCGACCGCCCGATGGCCATCTACGAGGTGCACCTCGGGAGCTGGCAGCGGGGGCCCGATGGGCGGCTGCTGTCGTACCGCGAGCTGGCCGGGCGGCTCGTGCCCTACGTGAAGGAGATGGGCTTCACGCACATCGAGCTGCTGCCCGTCATGGAGCACCCGTTCGCCGGGTCGTGGGGCTACCAGGTCATCGGCTTCTTCGCGCCGACGAGCCGCTTCGGCACCCCCGACGACTTCAGGGCGTTCGTCGACGCCTGCCACCAGGCCGGCATCGGCGTCATCCTCGACTGGGTGCCCGGCCATTTCCCGAAGGACCTGCACGGCCTGGGCCGCTTCGACGGCACGGCGCTCTACGAGCACGCCGACCCCCGCCAGGGCGAGCACCAGGACTGGGGGACGTTCGTCTTCAACTACGGGCGGCACGAGGTGCGTTCGTTCCTGATGAGCAACGCGCTGTACTGGCTGTCGGAGTTCCACCTCGACGGCCTGCGCGTCGACGCCGTCGCGTCGATGCTCTACCTCGATTACTCGCGGAAGGCAGGGGAGTGGGTGCCGAACCGGTTCGGCGGGCGTGAGAACCTCGATGCGGTGAGCTTCCTGCAGGAGCTGAACCGCGTCGTGGGCGCCGAGCAGCCCGGCGCCATCGTGGCGGCGGAGGAGTCCACGGCGTGGCCGGGCGTGAGCCGCCCGGTGCACCTCGGCGGGCTGGGGTTCACCTACAAGTGGAACATGGGCTGGATGCACGACATGCTGGAGTTCTGCCGGCAGGATCCCGTGTACCGCAAGTGGCACCACAGCCGGATCACGTTCTCGCTGCTCTACGCGTTCAGCGAGAACTTCATCCTGCCGTTCTCGCACGACGAGGTCGTGCACGGGAAGGGATCGCTGCTCAACAAGATGCCGGGCGATCCGTGGCAGAAGAAGGCGACGCTCCGGGCGCTCATCGGCTACATGTACACGCACCCGGGCAAGAAGCTGCTGTTCATGGGGGCCGAGATCGGGCAGTGGCGCGAGTGGAACCACGACTGGCAGCTCGACTGGGAGGTGCTGGGCGACCCGAGCCACGCGGGCCTGCAGCGATGGGTGCGCGACCTGAACCAGCTCTACACGCACGAGCCGGCCCTGTTCCAGGTCGACTTCGACGCGCGCGGCTTCCGCTGGATCGAGCCGCACGACTCGGACAACAGCATCATCTCGTTCGTCCGGACCGCGGCGGACGGCGGCGCGGTGGCCGTCGTCGTGAACTTCACGCCGGTGCCGCGCTGGGGCTACCGTCTCGGCGTGCCCGCGGCCGGCACCTGGCGCGAGATCCTCAACAGCGACAGCGAGGTGTACGGCGGCAGCAACGTCGGCAATGGCGGGCAGGTGGTTGCCGAGGAGACGCCGTCGCACGGCTTCCCGTGCTCGATGACGCTGACGGTGCCGCCGCTCGGCTGCGTGGTGCTCGAGCCGCCCGCTTGACTTCGCGGGCGCGCCGCTCATAACGTCTCGCGGTGCTTCCTCCCTGGTGGCGCGACCGGGCGTTCGTTCTCGTGGTCGCAGCCGCGCTGCTCGTCAAGGCTGCCGTGCTCGTGCAGCTCGGCGGCCACCCGCTCCTGCAGCCGCTCGGCGAGCTCGACACGGCGCTCTACGTGCAGCTCGCGCGCGCGATGGCCGAGGGCGGGCCGCTGGCGGTCGACCAGCCCTTCTTCGTCTCGCCGCTCTACACCTACTTCCTTGCGGCCGTCTTCGCGGCCGGCGGATCGATCGGAACGGCCCGCGCCGCGCAGGTTGCGCTCGGCGCGCTCGCCGTGGGTCTGGTGTATCGCACGACGTGCCGCTGGTTCGGACCGGCCGCCGGCGTGATCGCCGCGATGCTGGCCATCGGCACGGGGCTGTTCACGTTCTACGAGATCCTCATCCTGCAGGCCGCCCTCGATCCGTGCCTCGTGGCGGCGATGCTTGCGAGCCTGGCCCGGGCCGATCGCCCAGGCGGCGCCGCGTCGCTCGCCGCCGCCGGCGCGTGGGCGGGCCTCTTCGCCCTCAACCGGCCCAACGGGCTGGCCTACGCGGCGGTGGCCGGCGTGTGGCTGGCGGTGCAGGCGTGGCGCAGCCGCGAGGCCGCCGCGCCGCGGGCCGCGCTCGTCCGCGCGGCGGCGTTCCCCCTCGCGCTCACGGCCATCCTCGGCGCCAACGGCGCGCGCAACTACGCGGCCTCGGGCGAGTGGGTGGCCATCGCGTCCCACGGCGGGCTCAACTTCTACATCGGGAACAACGCCGAGGCGGACGGCTTCTACACCCGTGTGCCGGGCGTGACCCCGTCCGTTGCCGGCCAGACTGGCGACACCCGGCGCGTCGCGGAAGCGGCCCTCGGCCGGCCGCTCACCGCCGCCGAGGTGTCGGACTACTTCCTCGCCCAGGCGTTCGACTGGATCGCCGCCCATCCGGGCGACGCCGCGCGTTTGTTGGCGTGGAAGCTGGCGCTCCTCGTCAACCGCGAGAACGTGCCGCTCAATTTCAGCTACGCGTACTACAGCCGCGACGAGCCGTCGCTGCTGCAGGCCCTCGTCGTCGGGCCGTGGCTGCTCCTGCCGCTGGGGCTCGCCGGCCTCCTCGTGCGGCCGTCCGGCCGCGCCGCAGCAACCTACGCCCTCTGGGCGGCCTTCGCGCCGATCTACGGGCTCTCGGTGGCCGTGTTCTTCATCGCCTCCCGGTACCGGATGCCGATGCTGGTGCCGCTCTGCGGGTCGGCGGCGGCGCTGCTGGTGTGGGCGGCGGACCGTGTTCGGGACGGCGATCGCCGCAGGCTCGCCGCGGCGGCGGGTCTCGTGGGGGCGCTCGGGCTGCTCGTCAACTGGCCGCTCGGCCTCGACGATGGCCGCGGGTGGGAGCAGACGCGGCGCGCGGTGTGGCTCGTGCAAGAGGGGCGGGGGGTCGAGGCCGGCGAGTACGTCGCGCGCGTCGAGCCGGGGCACCCGTATCCGGCCGTGCTTCACCTGCGAGTCGGCCGCGCGTTTGCGGCCGCCAACCGCTTCGAGGAGGCCGCCGATCACTTCCGGCGGTCGCTCGCCGCCGATCCCGGACAGGCCGAGGCGCTGCTCGAACTCGGACAGGCGCTGACGGTGGCGGGGCAGCCCGAGGAGGCCGCGCGCGTGCTGAGGGACGCGCTCGATCGGGGCCATCGTCCCGACCTGGCGGCGCCGTGGCTGGTGCGGGCGCTGGCCGCCTCCGGGGACCGGGATGGCGCCGTGGCCGTGCTCGCGAACCTGCCCACCGCGGCGCTCGACGGCAGGCCGGGCCGGGCGCTCGACCTCGGCGTGATGGCCCTCGAGCTTTCGGCGCCGTGGGCCGGCGTGCGGTGGCTGCGCGCCGCGGTGGAGGCCGAGCCCGACCATCCCGAGGCGCACGAGATGCTGGGTGTGGCGCTGCTGCTGGAGAACGACCTGGCGGGCGCGACGGGTTCGCTCGAGACGGCGCGGCGCCTGGCGCCGGCGCGGGCCAGCGTGCGGCTGAACCTGGCGGTGGTCTACGCGCGCGCCGGCCGGCTGGAGGACGCGCGGGCCGAGGCGATCGAGGCGCGGCGCCTCGATCCGAACGAGCCGCGCGCGGCGGCCCTGCTGCGGGATCTGGATGCCGGCCGCCGGCCCTGACGCCGAACGAAGTCCGCGCAGACGCCACTGGGACGCGAGGCCGTGCGCCCACGCGGGCGCGTGCGCGACGCCGTTGGTCCGCGGAAGCCGGGCTCCGATGGCCGGTCCGCGCTGCGATGCCCGCCACGGCCGGGTGACGCGAGCCCCCAAGAACGCGCCCGCGAGTTCTTGGGGCCCCTTCAAAGCTCGCGGGTCCCCCCAGGCTTCTCGCGCGGTCGGATCGTGAGGCGGCCATCTCCGCACGGCTTCGCAGACCAGTGGCGTCGCGCACGCGCCCTGCGAAGGGCTGGAGCATGAAAGCACAACGCCGCCGGACCCCGTGAGGAGTCCGGCGGCGTTGTGATACCCGGTCGTCGCCGCGCTAGAAGCGCGTAACCAGCGTGAGCTGGAACGCGCGGGCCGGCTGCTGGTTGCGCATCTGCAGGAAGTTGCCGCTCCAGCTCTGGTAGGCGCTGTTGTAGCTGAACTGCGTGTAGTCGCCGCCGTTCAGAAGGTTGAGGATGTTGCCGGCGATCTCCACGTTGCGGCCGCCGCCCAGGTTGATGCGCTTGCCGATCTTGACGCCCACCGTGTGGATGCCCGGCGCCCGGATCTGGCCTTCGCCGCGCGTGCTGTACACGTAGCGGCTGCGCGTCGAGAGCGGGTTCGAGAACGTCAGCCCGCCCGGCGAGCGGAACGTCGTCGGGCCGAACCGCGCGATGTCCGGGTCGCCGGCCGGGAGCTGGTAGAGAATCGCACCCGACCACGGACCGGCCTGCAGCGTGTAGCTGGCGGCCACCGAGATGCCGAACGGCACCTCGAAGAGCGCCGCGGCGTTGAAGCGGTACTTCATCCACGTCGGCCCGTAGCTCAGCGCGTTGCCGGTCTCCGGCAGGCTGTTCCGGTCGTTGTTGCCGCGCGGCATGTACAGGTTCGCGTTGTTCGCGAACGCGTTCGGCGCGATGTAGGCCGCCTTGTCCGTCGGGTTCCACGTGCCCGCCATGTGGTGCCACTGCCGGTTGAGGCCGGCCATGAGCTGGAAGCCCCGGGCCATGTTCTTGGCGACGGTCACTTCCAGCGCGCGGTACTCGAGCGACGACCAGGTGTTGTTGGTCTGCTGCTCGACCTCGCCGCGTTCCGGGTCGACGCGGCCGAAGCCGCCGAAGGGCTGGCCCGGCGCCGACGGCCAGAAGCCGTTGATCTCCCGCAGCGCCCACATGTGCTGGTAGCTGCGCGAGATGAAGCCGACATCCACGCTCGTCTGCCACGGGAACTGCCGGCGGTAGCCGACAATCCACTCGTCCACCCACGGCTGGTGGGTGTTCGGGTCGAACTCCTGGCTGGCCAGCGTCGGCGTGGCGGCGGCCGAGAAGCGCTCGGTCTCGAAGATGCCGTCGAGGTTGTTGTCGTAGAGGACCCGGATGTTGACGGTGCCGCTGCCGCCGAAGCTCGTGATGGCGTCGCGGCCCATCATCTGCTCGCCGACCCGGACGAACGTGCCGCGGAGCAGGTTCTTGCCGTCCTCGGTCACGAGGTACGACACGCCCACGCGCGGCTGGATGGTCCACGAGTTCTGGCGCGTGATGTTGAAGATCCGATCCTCACGCTTCACCCAGTCGGCGCGGAGTCCCACATTCATCGTCAGCCGGTCGGTGGGCTTCCAGCTGTCCTGCACGTAGAAGGCCACGTTGCGGTCGACCGCATCCCGCGTCGTGATCTGGGTCGGGCTGGCGTAGTACCGCCGGAACGGCACGGTGCCGAGCGACGGCTGGCTGTAGTTCACCGGTACGCGGAACTCCTGGTAGAACCCGTCGTTCGTGTACCGCGAGGTCGTCTGGTACGTGTTCCTCGGCTGGATGAAGAAGCCCGTCTGGAACTCGTGCGTGCCCTTCCAGCCTTCCTTGTACCAGGTGATGTCGCCGCGGAGCAGCGTCACCGACGCCGGCGAGATGTTCTCGACGTCGCGGTTGCCGCCCTCGAGAATCAGCGACGATCCCGTGATGAGGCCGGCCGAGATGTTGGTGGCCTGGTAGATCTCGGTGTTCGGCCCCTGACCCTGGTGGATGCTGTTCAGCCAGGAAAACGTGTCGTCGCTGTTGGCGCCCTTGTTGTTGTAGCCGGCCAGGAACGTGGTCGTGACGCTCCCGCCCCACACCGACGACAGCTTCGCGCTGTACAGGCCGCCGCCGTTGCCGTAGCCGTTGATCTGGTCGTAGAAGTACTCCCAGTTCGACTGGCCGTTCGTGCGGTCGTTCTGGTAGAAGGCCGTCAGCTCGTGGCCCTGCCCGAGGCGGGAGGTGACCTTCACATAGGGCTGGGTCCCCTCGATCTTCTGGTTGAAGAGCTCGCGGCCGGGGAAGAACGCCTGGATGTCGTTCACCTGCTTGTCGATGCGGCTGATGGCCGTCTCGACGTTCGACCAGCGGTACGAGCTGAAGAACCACACGCGGTCCCTCACGATCGGCCCGCCGAACGACCCGTCGAACTGGTTCACGCCGGCCTGCACCGGCACGCCGCCCGTCGAGACGCACTCGCCCCGGCCGCCGCACGAGGTGGGCGACAGCCGCAGAATCTCGGGCGGCAGCGTGAACACGGTCCGCGCCGACGTGTTGTCCCCGTTCCACTTGAGCGGCTGGTACGCGTAGCCCGCCGTGCCGCGGAACGAGTTGCCGCCGCTCTTGGTGATGACGTTGATTGCCAGGCCCGTGCCCATCGGGGTCGACGCGTCCACGCCGCCCGTCTTGGTCTGGATGTCCTGGATCATGTCCGCGCCCATCTGCACGTACGTGAGCTGGAAGTCGTTGTAGTTGCCCGCCTGCATGCCCTCGAGGTTCGCGACGTGCGCGAAGTGCTCGGTGGCATGGCCGAAATACACCATGCGCCCCGACCCGTCGTCGAAGGGCCGCGAGTGCACGCCCGGCGTCATCTCGAGGAAGTCGGTCCAGTTCTTCCGCGCCGCGAGCGGCATGTTCTTCTGGAACTCGCCGTCCACGTTCAGCACGTTGGACGGCTTCGACACCTCAATCATCGGCGACTCGCCGGCCACCGTCACCGTTTCGGTGAGCGTGCCGAGCGACATGACGATGTCGACCGCGAAGGTCGCGCCCGCGCGGAGCAGGATGTCCTCGCGCTTGAAGGTGGAGAAGCCCTGCAGCTCCGCCGTGATGGTGTAGGTGCCCGGCGGCAGGTTCAACAGGCGGTAGTTCCCCTCGTCCGTGGAGACCGTTGTGACGGGACGCACCAGATCGGGGCTGGTCGCGGTGACCGTGACGCCGGGCAGGGCGCCGCCCTGCTGGTCGCGCACGGTGCCTCGCAGGCTCCCCTGACCGGTTTGAGCCTCGGCCGCGCCCGCCGCGGCCAGGATGAGCGTAACTAGCCAGAACACGATCCGTCGACTCATTCCGACACCTCCAGACCGCAGTTCAAGACACGGCCGACGTGGGACCCGTCGATCGAGCGAATCCTAGCGAGACCAGGGGTGAATGTCCAGCGAATCCGGGCGGAACACTACCGTGTTTCCGGGCCGAAAACACGGCTGTTTCGGCCGCCAGCCCACGGGCTTGCGGGGGTGCCTACGGCTTGCCGCAGGACGCGCGGGCGGCCGCCGACACGAGCGCTGACGCCTGGCGCGACGTGATGCGCCCGGCCTGGACGAAGTTGCGTGCCGCCAGCGCCGTGCAGGACACGTATCGGCCGTGGTTGCGCCAGGCGCCGCCCGCGGCCGGGCCGGCGCACGGGCAGAGGTCGGGCACCGAGCAGCCGTCGGCGTTGACCACGGATCCGGCCGGCGTCGTGCCGCACCGGTCGCGGCGGTCGGGGACGCCGTCGGCATCGCCGTCGAGCGCGCCGAGCGACACCACCCGGACGTTGTCGATGACCGGTCCCCAGTAGCCGCCGTTCTGCTCGCCGCTCGCCAGCGTCACGGTGGTGGCCACCGTCGCCGCGGTGAAGATCAGGACCTGGTCGGTCCACTGCAGCGCGCGGTTGGGCGAGGCCGGCACGGCGAAGTGGGTGGTGGCGCCGTCGACGGTCACCGCGAGCCTGCGGGGATCGGTCCCGCTGCAGCCGTCGGCGAGGTCGATCGGGCCCGTGACCGCCACGCGCAGCTCGTAGGTCTCCCCGGGCACGGTCGGCAGCACCTGGCTGAGGGTCCCCGTGCCGAGCCCGTAGCAGACGCCGCCGTGGTCGAGGTCGATGGCAAGCAGGCCGTCGACCATCGGCTGGAAGTGCACGGGGTTGTGCCAGTTCACGTTCTGGCCGCCGATCGTCCAGCCGGTGATCTTCGTCTCGCCGGCAAAGACGTTCACCCACGAGTCCTGCTCGGCGGGCGAGAACTCGCCCTGCTCGAACGAGGGGTTGACGACGATGTTGGGGGAGTCGGTGGCGGAGGCCGTGGGCAGCCCGAGGACCAGCGTGGCCGCCAGGATGACGCGCGAAGCCGGGAGCATGGATGTCCTTCCTGTCGCCTGGCGCCAGCGACCGAGCGGGTCGATTGTGCTCCGAGCGCGAGCGCCGATCAAGGGCCTCGCCGGCCTGCACGCCGTTACGCCGTGTTTCGTTGACCGCGGCGACGCGCGCGTGCTTATATCGCGTCGCGGCGGAGCCGGCACCGGCTCTCGAAGACAGGTTCGCTACCTCCCGGAGACGTCATGGCTCGCATGCTTCTGACCTTGTGTGTGGTTCTGGGACTGGCCTCGTCGGCGTGGGCGCAGTTCGAAACGGCGTCAATCGTCGGCACCGTCCGTGACCACACCGGCGCGGTCGTCGCCGGCGCGACGGTCACCATCACCAATCTCGACACCGGCGTCACGTTGTCGAAGGCGACGGATCAGGCCGGCAACTACGAGTTCTTCACCGTGCGCATTGGGACCTACCTGGTGACGGCCGAGAAGGACGGCTTCGCCGTGGCGGTCGCGGACAACATCCGGGTGTCGGTCGGTGCCCGCCAGCGCGTGGACCTGAGCCTGCAGGTGGGCGCGGTGACCGAGCGGGTGGAGGTCAGCGCGAGCGTCACGCGGCTCGAGACCGACACGAGCCAGCGCGGGCAGGTCATTACGGGCGAGGAGACGCGCGCGCTGCCGCTGAACGGCCGCGAGTACTCCACGCTGGCGCTGCTCACCACGGGCGTGCGGCTGTCGGCGCTCAACACCGGCGGCAGCACGCCGCGCGAGGGCTCGTTCAACGTCAACGGCCTGCGCAGCACCTTCAACAACTTCCTCATCGACGGCGTCGACAACAACGCGTACGGCACGAGCAACCAGGGGTTCTCGAACCAGGTGATGCAGCCGACGCCGGACGCGGTGGGCGAGTTCAAGGTGGTCACCAACAACATGAGCGCGGAGTACGGCCGCGCGGCCGGCGCGACCATCAACGTGGCGTACCGGAGCGGCACGAACCGCTTCGCGGGCTCGGCCTGGGAGTTCTTCCGCGACACGGCGCTCAACGCGACGGGGGCCTTCCGGCCGCCCTCCGGCGCCAAGCCGCCGCTCGAGCGCAACCAGTTCGGCGCCGTGTTCGGCGGCCCGATCGTCCGCAACAAGGCCTTCTTCTTCGCCGACTACGAGGGCTTCCGCCAGACGCGCGAGAACGTCGCGAGCTCGACCATCGCCGACCTCGCGCAGCGCCGCGGCATCCTGGCCGTCGACATCCGCGACCCGCGCACCGGCGTCGTCTACCCGGCGGGCACGCCGATCCCGATGACGTCGTTCGCCAGCAAGGTCCTCTCCGAGCTGCCCGAGCCGACGCACGCGCGCGCCTCGAACAACTTCGTGACGCTCCAGAAGTTCGACAAGGTCACCGACAAGTTCGGCGCCAAGGTGGACGTCCAGGTGAGCGCGACCATGTCGCTCTTCGGGCGGTGGGGCTATCGGGACGTGGACGACACGGACGACCCGACGATTCCGCTGCCGTCCGGGGGCGGCGGCAATGCCTTCACGTACGTGACCAACAAGCAGTTCGCCGGCGGCTGGACCTACACGCCGTCGAACACCTCGCTCATCGAGGCGCGCGTCGGCTGGTCGGACACCATCGCGGGCAAGAACCCGTTCGCCCTCGGCACGCCCAGCGCGCGCGACGCCTACGGCATCACGGGCCTGCCGGCCGATCCGCGCGTGTCGGGCGGCCTCCCGACACAGCTCATCACCGGCTTCTCCGATCTCGGGCGGCAAGCCACCAACCCCCAGTGGCAGTTCCCGAAGGTCTACAACCCGAAGGTGAACTACACCCGCCTGGTCGGCCGGCACTCCATCAAGACCGGATACGAGTTCCAGCACATCCAGACCGAGGTGCAGGACGTGAACCCGCTCTACGGCCGCGATCAGTACTCGGGCCAGTTCACGCGGCCGCCCGGCGCCCCGGCGAACAACCTCTACAACCTCGCCGACTTCATGCTCGGCCTGCGCAGCACCTACGCGCTCAGCAACCTGCTCGTCGCCAACCTCCGGCAGAACATGCACTTCGTGTACGTGCAGGACGACTGGCGCGTCAACGACAGCCTGACGCTCAACCTGGGCATCCGCTACGAGTACGCGACGCCCTGGGTGGAGCGCGACAACATCCTGTCGAACTTCGACCCGGACGCGCGCCGCATGGTCATGGCCAGGGACGGGTCGCTCGCCGATCGCGCGCTCGTCGACCCCGACCGCAACAACGTCGGGCCGCGGCTCGGCTTCGCCTACACGCTGACGCCGCGGACGGTCGTGCGCGGCGGATACGGCAAGAGCTTCGTCCACTTCCACCGCGCCGGCGGCGCCAACGTGCTGCCCATCAACGGTCCGCAGGTCATCAACGCCGTCGTGGTGCAGACGCCGACCACGCCCGGCTTCCGGACGACGCAGGAGGGCTACCCGGCGGACCTGACCGATCCGTCGCGCTTCAACCCGCTGGCGGCCAACATCACCTACATGCCGCGGGATTACCGCTCGACCGACGTCCACAACTGGTATCTGGCCGTGCAGCGTGAGCTCGGGCAGAACATGATCGTGGAGGCCGCCTACGTCGGCAACCGCGCGGACGGCATGCTCCTCTTCGCGAACTTCAACCAGGCCGTGCCGAACAACGCCGCCGGCACCATCCCGCTCCAGGCGCGCCGGCCGATTCCCGAGTTCGCCGACATCACCTACTCGTTCAACGGCGGCCGGTCGCGCTACCACGCGTTCCAGGGCAAGTTCGAGTGGCGCCTGCGCCGCGGCGTGTCGGTGATCAGCGCGCTCACGCTCTCGCGCACCCGCGACAACGGCGCCGGGTCGCTCGAGAACCCGAACGGCGATTCCCCCGCGCCGCAGAACTTCTACGACCTCGACGGCGACTGGGGCTACTCCGCGTACCACCAGCCGTACAACAGCACGACCAGCTTCGTCTGGGAGGTGCCCGTCGGACACGGCCGCCGGTTCCTGTCGACGACCCCGGCCGTCGTCGAGGCCCTGGTCGGCGGCTGGCAGCTCTCCGGCATCAACTCCATCTACGCGGGCGAGAACGTGACGCTGCGCTACACGCCGTCGGCCGCGTTCCAGGTGTCGGGCATCCAGCAGGACTTCCGCGGCGCCAACGCCTATCGGCCCAACGTTGTCGGCACGGTGCTCGTGCCGAAAGACCAGCGGACGGTGCAGAACTGGCTCAACCCGGCGGCGGTCGTGATCCCGACCAATCCCAGCGAGCCCTTCGGCAACGCGCCGCGCAACAGCATCCGCGGGCCGTACTTCTGGCAGGTTGACTTCGCGGCGGTGAAGCGCGTGGCGCTGCCGTGGGGCACGAGCAACGTGGAGCTGCGCCTCGAGGCCTTCAACCTGTTCAACCGCACCAACTTCCGCGCGCCGAACGGGAACCGGAGCTCGGCCGCGTTCGGGACGATCACCTCCACCTACGATCCGCGCCAGCTCCAGCTTGGCGTGAAGGTCAGCTTCTAGCGCGGAACGATTCGGTGCGCGCGATGTCGCGCCGGTAGACGTCGGTTTCGTGGGCCCGCTGCTCGGCCGTCCAGCCGAGCGCGGCGCCCATGAGCCCGGCGACCGCCTCGACCGCCCCCCAGCCCTGGTCGGCGGTCATCCCGAGCAGCGACCGGCGCCGCAGGAAGTCGGCAATCGTCCGGCAGTGCTCGTGCCGCACGGCGTGCACCACCTGCGCGCCGATGTCGGGATAGGCAGCTGCCAGCGGCCGCGCGAGCGCCGAATCGCTCGCCGCGAGCGCCAGGACCTCGGCGGCGCGGCTGCCGTAGATGGCCTCCAGGTGCGGCGCCGACGTCCCCGGCCGGAACTCGCGCGCGCCGGGCAGCGGCTCGTCGGCCGTGTTCGAGCGGCGGTCGATACCAAGCACCCGGCACACGGCGTCGGTCGCATCCTCGGCGATGGCGCGGTAGCCCGTGATCTTTCCGCCGACGATGGCGACGAGCCCCGGCATGGTCCGATCGTCGATGCGATGCGCCCGTGACACGGCGGACGGGTGGCCCGGCCGGCGGACGAGCGCGCGGACGCCGGCCGTGGTGAACAGCACGTCGGCGACGCGCAGTCCGGGAAACGCGCGCTGGAGCGACCGGAGGACGTACTCGACGTCGTCCCGCGTGGCGACGGCATCGGCCGGGTCGCCGTCGTAGTCGGTGTCGGTCGTGCCCAGCCACGTGAGACCCCCGCGCGGAATCGCGAACATCAGCCGGCCATCGACGCCGGAGAAGAGCACGAGCGGGCGATCGGTGAGGGGTCCGCACACCAGGTGCACGCCCTTCGTGGTGCGGACGCGGCCCGTCGGCGCCGTGAGGCGTCCGGCGAGCCGATCGAGCCACGGCCCCGCGGCGTTGACGACGACGCGGGCGCGGACGTCAGCCTCGTCGCCGGACAGCCGATCGCGCACGCGGACGCCGGCGAGCGCGCCCCCGGCGGTGAGCGGGGCCGTCACCTCCGCGTAGTTGAAGGCGCGTGCGCCGTGGGCGGCGGCGTCCATGACGTTCTCGAGCGTCAGCCGCTCCGGCGAGTCGATGCGCGCGTCATAGTAGGTGGCGTCGGCGCGCCGGAGCCGGCGCCGCGGCAGGCTGCTGTCCCACGCCAGCGCGTCGTAGAGTGTCAGCCCGATGCCGAGGCGGACGCGCTGCCATGCGCCGGCCGTGCCGAACGGGATGGTGAACTCGAGCGGCTGCACCAGGTGCGGCGCGATGCGGAGCAGCGTCTCGCGCTCGCGCATGTCCATGCGCACGAGTCCGAAGTCGGCGGTCTCGAGGTAGCGCAGGC
This sequence comes from Acidobacteriota bacterium, assembly GCA_040754955.1. GTDB lineage: Bacteria > Acidobacteriota > Vicinamibacteria > Vicinamibacterales > UBA2999 > JBFMCA01. The sequence continues at coordinate 56,595 of JBFMCA010000016.1, forward strand.
CCCCGTGGATGATGCGGCTCGACGCGGCCGTCGTGCCGCTGCCGAAGTCATGTTGCTCGAAGAGGGCCACGGTCAGGCCGCGCCGCGCGGCGTCACGCGCCACCCCGCACCCGACGATTCCACCACCGGCGACGATGACGTCGAAGGACTGTCCCTGGAGCTCCGCGAGCCTCGACACGACGCAAGGCATTGTTCGGGAATCAGTTGCGTCGCGTCAAGCGGTGGACTACGCTCTCACGCGCATGAGCACCTATCTCGCTGAAGCCATCGGCACGATGATCCTCATTCTGCTCGGCGACGGCGTCGTGGCCAACGTGCTGCTGGCGCGCTCGAAGGGACAGAACTCGGGCTGGATCGTCATCGCCGTCGGGTGGGGCGTGGCCGTCGCCGTGGCCGTCTACGCCGTCGGCCGCGTCAGTGGCGCGCACATCAATCCGGCCGTCACCCTCGCGCTCGCCTCGATCGGGAGCTTCCCGTGGGCCGACGTGCCGGGCTACGTCGTCGCGCAGATGGCCGGCGCCTTCGCCGGCGGCGTGCTCGTGTGGCTCATGTACCTGCCGCACTGGCCCGCGACGCCCGACGCGGACGCGAAGCTGGCGGTGTTCTGCACCGGCCCCGCGATCCGGCACACGCCGTCGAACGTCATCAGCGAGATTCTCGGCACGGCCATGCTGCTCTTCGGCGTGCTCGCCATCGGCGCCAATGCGACCGGCTGGTCGCAGGCCGGCGACGTCAACCTCGCCGAGGTCTTCAGCCGCGGCCTCCAGCCCCTGCTCGTCGGCGTGCTCGTGCTCGGCATCGGCCTCTCGCTCGGCGGGCCCACCGGCTACGCCATCAACCCCGCGCGCGACCTCGGTCCCCGGCTGGCCCACGCGCTGCTGCCCATCGCCGGCAAAGGGCCCTCCGACTGGGGCTACAGCTGGGTGCCCGTGGCCGCGCCCATCGCCGGCGGCATCCTCGGCGCAGCGCTCTTCCGCGTCGTCGGCTTCTGAGGAGACCATGGCTCGCTTCGTCGGCGCACTCGATCAGGGAACGACCAGCACGCGGTTCATGGTGTTCGACGAGGCCGGCGCCGAGGTGGCGCGCCGGCAGATCGAGCACGAGCAGATCCTGCCGAAGCCCGGATGGGTGGAGCACGACCCCATCGAGGTGGCGGCGCGCACCAACGAGGTCATCACGGGGGCGCTCCGCGCGGGCAACCTCGCCGGCCGCGACCTCGCCGCGATCGGCGTCACCAACCAGCGCGAGACCACCGTCGTCTGGAATCCGAAGACGGGCCGGCCCTGGTACAACGCCATCGTCTGGCAGGACACCCGCACCGACCGGCTCGTCGCCGCGCTCGAGCCGAAGCGGCAGATCCTCTACGAGCGCACCGGCCTTCCGCCGGCGACGTACTTCTCGGGCACGAAGATCCGGTGGATCCTCGACAACGTCGACGGCGTGCGCGCGGCCGCGGCGCGCGGCGAGGCGGTCTTCGGCAACATGGACACCTGGGTCATCTGGAACCTCACCGGCGGCCCCGACGGCGGCGCGCACGTGACCGATGTGACCAACGCGAGCCGCACGCTGCTGATGGATCTCCGGACGCTCGACTGGGACGACGAGCTGCTCGCGCTGTTCGACATCCCGCGGTCGATGCTGCCGGCCATCCGATCGTCCTCCGACCCCGGCGGCTACGGCCTGACGCGCGCCAACGGGCCCGCAGGAGCCGAGGTCCTCGTCTGCGGCGATCTCGGCGACCAGCAGGCCGCCACCGTCGGGCAGGCGTGCTTCGCCCCCGGCGAGGCCAAGAACACGTACGGCACCGGCAACTTCATGCTGCTCAACACCGGCGAGACGCCCGTCCCGTCGAAGGCGGGACTCCTGACGACGGCGTGCTACCGGCTGGGCGAGGGCCGCGCGGTGTACGCCCTCGAGGGCTCGATTGCCGTCACCGGATCGGCCGTGCAGTGGCTGCGCGACCAGCTCGGCATCATCCAGCAGGCGTCGGACATCGAGGCGCTGGCCGGCTCGGTGCCCGACAACGGGGGCGTGTACTTCGTGCCGGCGTTCTCCGGCCTCTTCGCGCCGTACTGGCGCTCCGACGCGCGCGGCGTCATCGTGGGCCTGTCGCGCTTCAACACCCGGGCGCACCTGGCCCGCGCCACGCTCGAGGCCATCTGCTTCCAGACGCGCGCGGTGGCCGATGCCATGGTCACTGACTCGGGCGTGCCGCTGGAGGTGCTCAAGGTGGACGGCGGCGCCACGGCCAACGACATGCTGATGCAGCTCCAGGCCGACGTGCTCGGCGTGCCCGTCGTGCGGCCCGTCGTCGCCGAGACGACGGCCCTCGGCGCCGCCTACGCCGCGGGGCTCGCCGTCGGCGTGTGGAAAGATCTCGACACGCTGCGCGCGCAGTGGAAGGCCGATCGCCAGTGGGAGCCGCGCTGGAGCGCCGACCAGCGCGAGCAGGCGTACCGAGGCTGGCAGAAGGCCGTCGACCGCACGCTGAGCTGGGTGGATTTGACGTGACGCGGCGCCTCGCGCTCGCGGCCGGGCTGACCCTCGCGGCGGCCGCCGCGGCGCAGGGCCCGCCCCGGCCGCCCGCCGACGCCGACGCCACCGCGCGGCTGGAGCAGTTCATGACCGAGCGCGCCGCCGCCGGCTTCTCCGGCGTTGTCCTCGTCGCGCGCGGCGGCACCATCCTCCTGCAGCGCGGCTACGGCCACCTCGACGCCGCGAAGACCATGCCGGTCGGCGCCGATGCCGTCTTCACCACCGGCTCCATCACCAAGCAGTTCACGGCCGCAGCCGTTCTCAGGCTCGAGATGGAGGGGCGTCTCTCCACCGACGACCCGATGGCGACGTATCTGCCCGGCGTGCCGGACGACAAGCGCGGCATCACCCTCCACCAGCTCCTCACGCACACGGCCGGCTTTCCGGGCGCGAGCGGCGACGACCTCGAGCCCATCGGCCGCGACGCGTTTCTCGCTCGGGTCCTCGCCCGCCCGCTGGCACAGCCGCCCGGGCGATTCTTGTACTCGAATGTCGGCTACTCGCTCCTCGCCGCCATCGTCGAGATCGCCTCGGGACGCGGCTACGAGGATTACCTGGCCGATCGGCTCTTCCGGCCCGCCGGCATGCGCGACACCGGCTACGCACGACCGCGGTGGGCGCCCGAGCGCCTCGCGCGCGCGATCGGCGACGATGGGCAGGACCGCGGGACGTTCGGCGAGGTGGCGATGCCCAACGGCACGCCCGGATGGCACCTGCTCGGCAACGGGGGCATCCTCTCGACCGTGGGGGACATGTACCGATGGCACCTGGCACTCACGCGCGACACGGTGCTCCCGGCCGAGGCGAAGGCGAAGATGTTCCGGCCGTGGGTGGACGAGGGGGGCGGCAGCCACTACGGCTACGGCTGGTCGATCGAGGAGACGCCGTTCGGCAGGCTCGTCACCCATAACGGGGGCAACCGGTACTTCTTCTCCGACTTGCTGCGCTACGTGGACCGCGACCTGGTGATCTACTTCTCGACCAACACGCGCGACCGCGCGATGCGCCGGCTGGCCCGTCCGCTCGCGCAGATTGCCATGACCGGCGCGGTGCTCGACCGGCCCGCGCGCTCCTTCACCGCCGTCACCGCCGCCGACGCCCCGGCGCCGGCGGGGAGTGCCGCCGCGCGATGGCGGCTGCGGGGCGGCCCGGCCGCCGCCGCCGCGGCGCGCCTGCTGGACGCGATGGCCGAGACGAACGAGCGGACGCTCGCGGCGCTCGTGGCGGAGGTGTTTGCGCCCTCGCTGCGCGAGCGTCGGAGCGACGC
>JBFMCA010000017.1:0-58098 GCA_040754955.1 Acidobacteriota bacterium
TGGGGGGCTCAACCGAGGGGGGCGGGGGTGGCGGCGGCGCGGGCGGCGGCACGGGCACCTGGGCCGCGAGCGACGCCACGAGGACGAGGGCGAGCACGACGACGAGCGAGGTCAGGCGGCGCATCGATCGTTCTCCTTGAAAACAACGGTCACCCTCATGAGACGATGGGCGGTGACCATCGGTCTGGACGTCCTACGGTCATGGCTGCCCGTCACGAGCCCATCCTGCACACGATTCGGCTGACGCTCCGCCCGCTGGTGGCTGCCGACGCGCCCATGGTGCACGAGGCGATGTCGGATCCGCGGGTCATGGCCTACTGGTCGTCCGCCCCGCACACCACGCGGGAGGAGACGGCCGCGTGGATGGCCGACGCGCTCGACCAGGCCGGGGCGGGACGCCGCTACGAGTGGGCCATCGAGCATCGCGGCGCGGTCATCGGACGCGTCGCCTTCCGCGAGCTGCCGTGGATTGGCTGCTTCCTGCTGCCAGACGCGTGGGGACAGGGCTTCGCGTCCGAAGCGCTCGAGGCCGCGTGCCGGTTCGGCCTCGACACGCTCGGGCTGCCGGCGGTTCTCGCGGACGTCGACCCGCGGAACGACGCCAGCCTCGCACTCTTCGCGCGCGTGGGCTTCACCGAGCGCGCGCGGGGCACGGGCACGTGGGAGGTCGGCGGCCGCTGGCAGGACAGCGTCTTCCTGGCGCGCGACCACCCCGCCCACGGGGCGGGCACCCGCATCGAGGAAGCGGACGGCCCCTGCGATCTGGCCCTCGTGCGCGCGCTGATGCGCGAGTACCAGGCGTGGCTCGGGATCGACCTGGGTTTCCAGAACTTCGACGACGAAGTGGGCGGGCTGCCCGGCGCGTACGCGGCGCCCGGCGGCGCCATTCTGCTGGCCTTCGACGGCGGCACGCCGCTGGGCATGGTGGCCATGCGGCCGCTCACCGCCGACCGCGTCGAGATGAAGCGCCTCTTCGTGCGGCAGACCGCGCGCGCGCGCGGCGTCGGGCGGCTGCTCGTTGCGGCCATCATCGAGCGCGCGCGGGCAACCGGCTACCACGCGATGTGTCTCGACACCCTGCCCGTCATGGCGCGCGCGCAGCGGATGTACGAGCGGTTCGGCTTCGCGGACGTCGAGCCGTACTACGAGTCGCCGGTCCCCGGCACCCGCTTTCTCAGCCTTTCGCTGCGGCCATAGAGTCGCCTCGTGTCGCCTTGCGAACGCCCGACTCAAGTTTCCGGGTCGGCGGCCGATTGGGCCCTCAAATGTGCCCCCGAGGGAGAGGCAGCACTATGAGGACACCACTCCGTCTGGCCGCCACCGCCATCGTCATCCTCCTCACGGCACCGACCGTCGAGGCGCAGGTCAAGGGGATGGGCCGCATCCATGGCGTCGTCGTATCCGACGCCGGCGCACCGGTGGACGGCGTGAGCATCAAAGCCCCGCTCATGAGCGGCGGCGTCATCGAGGGCCGCTCGTCGGACGGCGGATCGTTCTACCTGGCCGGCGTCGGCCGCGGCGAATGGCAGGTCGAGTTCGAGAAGGCCGGATTCGAGACCAAGCGCGTCCGCATCATCGTCCAGAAAGAGACGATGAACCCGGAGCAGATCAAGGTCGTGCTCAGGAAAGCCAGCTGACGGTCGAAGCCGCGCGCGTTCGTCTATCATGGGGACGATCCTGATGATGACGCGCGCGGTCCCGGGTCTCCTCGCCTCGCTCGCGGCTGCCGCCGTGGTGACGGCGCTCGGGGCGCAGCCCGCAGCGACGACGCTCACCGTCGTGTCGCGGGACGGCCGCCGAGTCCTCCCGGTGTCCTCGATCAACAACCAGGACTACATCACGCTTGCCGACGCGGCGGCGCTCGTGGGTGCGGCGCTGCGCGAGGACCGCCTGGCCGGCGGCATGACCGTGCGGGTCCGGGAGCAGACCATCGTGCTCACGGCGGACCAGGCGGTGGTGTCGGTGAGCGGCCGGCTGGCGGCGCTGCCGGCGCCGCCTGTCCGACGAGACGGCGTGTGGTTCGTGCCGCTCGATTTCCTGCCCCGCGCGCTCGGCCCGGCCTCGGGCGTGAGCCTCGATCTCCGGCGCGCGGCGCGCCTGCTGGTGATGGGCGACCTGCGTGTGCCACGGGTGGTCGCGCGCGTGGAAACGACGCCGGGCGGCACGAACGTGACCTTCGAGATCACGCCGCCCACCGCCGCGCGCGTCACGGCCGAGACCGGCCACCTCTCCGTGCAGTTCGAGGCCGACGCGCTGGAGTTGTCCACGCCCTTGCTGCCGTCCCAGCCGTACCTGCAGGCGCTCGGGCCCGGCGAAGCGAGCGCATCGGTGCGGCTGACGACCGGGCCTCGGTTCGAGACGTTCCGGACGTCCACGCTGCAGGCCGACGCCGGATCTTCGCGGCTCACCGTGCACCTGGCGGGCGGCGAGGCCGCCGCGCCGGCGCCCGCGCCCGCCCCTGCGCCCACGCCGGCCCCGGCCGCGCCCGCCGGCGACCCCGTGTCGATCTTTCCCACACCGGCCACCGGCGTCCGCATCGTGGTCCTCGATCCGGGGCACGGCGGCGAGGAAACGGGCGCACAGGGCCCGTCAGGCACGCAGGAGAAGCAGGTGACGCTCGCCGTGGCGCGCCGGCTGCGAACGCTCATCGAAAGCCGGCTCGGCTTGCGGGTCTTCCTCACGCGCGAGGACGACCGCACGATGACGCTCGATGAGCGGACGGCGTTTGCCAACAACCACCGGGCCGATCTCTTCGTGAGCATCCACGCGAACGCGGCCATTCGCCCGGCCATGACTGGGGCGGAGGTCTACTATCTGAGCGTCGAGCGCGCCGACGACGAGGCGCGGCGAATGGCGGCCGAATCGACGGGCGCCGTCCTGCCGGCGCTCGGCGGCGGCACGCGGACCATCGATCTCATCCTGTGGGAAACGGCGCAGGCGCGCTCGCTCGAGCAGTCGGCGGCGCTCGCCGGCTTCGTCGAGCAGGCGCTCCGATCGCGCGTGCCGATGAGCCCGCGGGCCGTGCAGCAGGCGCCCTTCCGCGTGCTCGTCGGGGCGACGATGCCGGCGGTGCTCGTCGAGATCGGCTACCTCTCCAACCCGGAGCAGGAGGCGGCGCTCGCCGGCGGTGCCTACCAGGATCAGGTGGCGCAGGCGCTCCTCGACGCCATCGCCCGCTTCCGCGAGCACGTCGACGCGGGAGGGCGGCAGTGACCAAGGCCGGCTATCTGGCTGGCGGCGCGCTGGTGGCGGCGGTCGGTGTGGCGCTCGGCTGGGTGCTCATGGCCGGCCTGGGCCAGGCGCTCCGCACCGAGGCGCCGCCGGAGGTCGAGCCGGCGGAGGTGGCGCCGGGCGCGGCCCCCCCGCCCGGCGCGGCCGCCGGCGCGGCCGTGCCCAAGATCAAGGCCACGCTCTTCTTCGCATCCGAGGACGGGCGCCAGCTCGTGGCGGTCGAGCGGGAGGTGCCGTACGGGCAGGATGTGGTCGCGCAGGCACGGGCCATCGTGGAAGCGCAGCTCGCCGAGGCGGCGCCCGCGCCGTTCGCCAGCGCCGTTCCCGCGGGCAGCCGGCTGCGGGGCCTCTTCGTGTCGGCGCGGCGGGAGGCATTCGTCGATCTCGACGGCGGCGTGCGCGCGGCCCATACGGGCGGTTCGCGCCACGAGCTGCTGACCGTCTACGCGATCGTCAACGCCATCACGATGAACCTGCCCGACGTGCAGCAGGTGCAGATTCTCGTCGACGGCCGCGAGGTCGATACGCTCGCCGGGCATGTGGACTTGCGGCGCCCCTTGAGGAAGAATGAGGAGCTGCTGGCGCCACGGTCCGAGGCGCCCGGGCCCTGATCGGTCCGGCCTCCCCCCGCCGCCCAGCCCCGACACAATGCGCCATCTCGATCGCGCGCCGGACGAGCTCCGGCCCACTGTCATCACCCCCCACTATCTCCAGCACGCCGAGGGATCGGTCCTCATCGAGGCCGGTTTCACGAAGGTGATCTGCGCGGCGAGCGTGGAGGAGCGCGTGCCCACGTTCCTGCGCGGCACCGGCAAGGGCTGGGTCACGGCCGAGTACGGCATGCTGCCCCGCGCGACCAACACCCGCACGCAGCGCGAAGCCTCGGCGGGCAAGGTCGGCGGCCGCACCATGGAGATCCAGCGCCTCATCGGGCGGTCGATGCGATCGGTGATGCGGCTGGCCGAGCTCGGCGAGCGCACCGTGTGGCTGGACTGCGACGTCATCCAGGCCGACGGCGGCACGCGCACGGCCGCCATCACCGGCGCGTTCGTCGCGCTCGTCCTCGCCCTCGATCGGCTGCGGCGCCAGGAGGCCATCCGCGCCGTCCCCGTCAACGACTATGTCGCCGCCACCAGCGTGGGCATCGTCGGCGGCATGCCGCTGCTCGACCTGGCGTACGAGGAAGACTCCAAGGCCGAGGTCGACATGAACGTGGTCAAGACGGGCGACGGCCGGTTCGTCGAGGTCCAGGGGACCGCCGAGTCGGAGCCCTTCAGCCAGGACAGCCTCACGGGCCTGCTGGAGCTCGCCAGCCGCGGCATCGACGCGCTCATTGCCAAGCAGCGGGAGATCGTCGGCCCTATCCTGGGACGATGAGGCTGCTCGTCGCGACATCCAATCCCAACAAGGTCCGCGAAATCCGTCCGCTGCTGGCGGGCCTCGCCATCGAGCTGGTGACGCTCGCCGATGTGCCGGGCATTCCCGAGCCGGAGGAGACCGGCGCGACGTTCTGGGAGAACGCGCGGATCAAGGCGCACGCCTACGCGGCGGCCACGGGACTGCCGGCCGTGGCGGAGGACTCCGGGTTGGAGATCGCGGCGCTCGGCGGCGAGCCGGGCGTGCGGTCGGCGCGCTATCTCGGCGCCGAGGTGCCGTACGAGACGCGGTTTGCCGAAATCTACCGGCGCCTCGCGGCGCAGCCGTCAGCCCCGCGCGACGCGCGCTTCGTGACGGCGCTGGCCCTGGCACGGGGCCGCGAGGTGCTCTTCGAAACCGAAGCGGTCATCGACGGGGTCATCGCGCCGGCGCCAGCCGGCGCCAACGGGTTCGGGTACGACCCCATCTTCTTCTACCCGCCGTTCGGGCAAACGACCGCAGAGATGACGCTCGAGCAGAAGGCCGCGGTCTCCCATCGGGGGCGCGCGTTCCGCACGTTCGCGGCGTGGCTGCGGTCGAACCTGCCGGGCTGATTGCTTTTCTCGCGCATTCCGTGGCGTCGCGGCTGCGCCGGTACGCTACATTTATCCGTCGTACGCAGGAACTGCACTCACGACGGGCCGACACTCACCTTCCCCCTCTTTCCCTGCTCCCCCCGAGGTCATATGCGCAAGCGGCTCCATCTTCTGGCCGGGCTGACAATCCTTGCCGGCACCCTGTTCGGGCTCGACTTCGGCGTCGGCGCGCAGTCGTCGCCGGGCGTGGTCATCAGCGAGTTCCGCGTGCGCGGGCCGAATGGCGGAGCGGACGAGTTCGTCGAGCTGTACAACGCCTCCAGCAGCCCGGTCAACATCGGCGGCTGGCTCATCCGGGGCTCGAACAACGCCGCCTCCGTCAGCACGCGCGTCACGATTGCAACCGGCGTCGTCCTCAACCCGGGCTGCTACTACCTGGTGACCAACAGCAGCACCAGCGGCGGCCCGTACTCGGGCGGTGTGCCGGGCGATCAGACCTACGCCACGGGCATCGCCGACGACGGCGGCATCGCGCTCGTCAATGGAACGACCATTGTGGACCAGGTCGGCATGAGCGCCGGCTCGGCCTTCAAGGAGGGCACGCCGCTCGCGAACCTGGGATCGTCCAACCAGAACCGCGGCTACGAGCGGCGTCCGGGCGGCGTCTTCGGCAACTACGTCGATACCAACAACAACCAGGCCGACTTCCAGCTCATCGCGCCGAGCAATCCGCAGAACCGATTCAGCGCGTGCATTCCCGCCAACGCGTTCGCCATCGCGGCGACCGCGCCGGCCTCGGCGGTGCAGTTCGAGCCCTTCACGCTGACGGCGACGGTGGCCAACCCGCCGGGCGTGCCGGCGGTCATCGCGGATCTCTCGGCCTTCGGCCTGCCGGCGCCGGTGCCGCTCTTTGACGATGGCGCCGCGCCGGATGTGGCGGCGGGCGACAACGTCTACTCGGCGGAGGTGATTCCGCCGGTCCAGGGCACGTTCGTCGGGCACGTGACCGCGGCGACACCGTCGCTGAACGTCACCGCGTCGTTCACCACGACGGTGGTGGCGCCGCCGACGATTTACGCGCCCTATGAAATCCAGGGCAGCGGCACGTTCTCGCCCTTGAACGGCCAGACGCTCATCGTCGAGGGCGTGGTGACGGCGCGGAAGTTCAACGGGTTCTTCATCCAGTCGCCGGCGGATGAGGGTGACGGCGACCCGCAGACCTCCGACGGGCTGTTCGTCTTCACCAGCAGCGCGCCGACGGCGGCAGCACAGGTGGGCCGCCGCGTGCGGGTGACGGGACGGGTGGTGGAGTTCGTGCCGAGCGGCGATCCGGGCAGCCCGCCCCTGACCGAGCTCACGTCGGTGACGCTCGTGCAGGATCGCGGCGCGGCGCCGCTGCCGGCGCCCGTGGACCTGTCACTGGTCGTGAGCGCCGCCGGCGCCTTCGACGACCTCGAGCCGTACGAAGGCATGCTCGTGTACGCGCCGTCGCTGACGGCCACGTCGGGCACGCTCGGCAACATCAGCGAAGCCAACGCGACGGCGACCAGCAACGGCGTCTTCACCGCCGTGCTCACCGGCACGCCGCGTCCGCGGCGCGAGGCCGGCATCGAAGCGAGCCGTCCGGTGCCCACGTGCTTTGCGGGTCCGCCCTGCAGCGTGCCGGTGTTCGACGCCAACCCCGAGGTCCTGCGCGTCGACTCGGATGCGCTCGAGGGCATCCCGCCGGCCGACGTCTCGGCGGGCGCCGTGATCGCGAACGTCGTCGGCCCGCTCGACTACGGTTTCCGTCGCTACACGATCCTGCCGCTCGCGCCCCTGGCGCCCGTCGGCGGCGCCATGGCGACGACCGTGTCGGGCGCCAACGCCGCGCAGTTCGCGGTCGCCTCGTTCAACGTCCAGCGCTTCTTCGACACCATCAACGACCCGGCCATCGGCGAGCCGGTGCTGACAGCGGCGGCGCTCGATCGGCGGCTGACGAAGATCTCGCTGGCCATCCGCGAGCACCTGGGGCGGCCGGACATCATCGGCCTCCAGGAGGTCGAGAACATCGGCACGCTCCAGGCCATCGCGGACCGCGTGAACGCCGACGCGGGCACCCCCGGCGACTACGTCGCCTACCTGGAGGAGGGCAACGACGTCGGCGGCATCGACGTGGGGTTCCTCGTCCGTTCGTCGCGCGTGCAGGTGTCGAGCGTGACGCAGTACGGCCTGACGACGACGTTCATCAACCCCGTCAACGGCCAGCCCGAGACGCTCAACGACCGTCCGCCGCTGGTGCTGCGCGCCACGCTGGAAGGGCCGCCGGAGCGGATGCCTGCGTCCATTGCGGTCGTGGTCAGCCACCTGCGCTCGCTGAACGACATCGACTCGCCGCGGACGCGGGCCAAGCGCCTCGGACAGGCCGAGTTCCTGGCCCAGCTCCTCCTCGACCTGCAGCTCGAGGGCGCGCCCGTGGTGGCGGTGGGCGACTACAACGCGTTCGAGGTCAACGACGGGCACGTGGACGTCCTCGGCATCCTGCTGGGCGTCCAGGCGCCGCCGACGGAGGTGGCGGCCTGGTCGACGCTGGACCTCGACCCGGCCATGACGCGGGCCGCGTCGGCCGCCGACGACTACTCGTACGTCTTCGACGGCAGCATCCAGAACCTCGACCACGTCCTGATGGACGCGCGGGCCGTGGATCTCTACGCGGGGCTCGAGCACGCGCGGATCAGCGCGGACTTCGCGGAGACGTCGCGCAACGACGGGACGTCGGCGGTGCGGCTGTCGGATCACGACCCCGCCGTCGCCTACTTCCACTTCCCGCAGGACGTGACCGCGCCGGTCATCGGGTCGCTCGCCCCCAACCGCACGGAGCTCTGGCCGCCCAATCACCAGATGGTGCCGGTCACCCTCTCGGTCACGGCCACCGACAACCGGAGCGCGGTGACCTGCGAGGTGACGAACGTCGCCAGCAGCGAACCCGACAACGGGACGGGCGACGGCGACACCGGCGGCGACGCCCTCATCGTCGGGCCGCTGCGCGTGGACCTGCGCGCGGAACGGGCGGGGACGGGCAACGGACGGACCTACACCATCACGGTTGCCTGCCGGGATCTGGCCGGCAATGCCAGCTCGGCCGATGCAATCGTAGTGGTGCCGAAGAACCGGAAGAAGTAGCATGCGGTGGATGTGCCGCCCCCCGGACCGGCCGCCGTCTCCCGGCGGTCCGCCGGGGGCGCGGTCGACACCGGTATGAACCAGGACGAACGGTCGGAGCGCAGCCGGGCGGCCATCCTCGGCGCGGCGCTCCAGCTCTTCTCGCACCAGGGCTATCGGGGCACAGCCATCCGGGACATCGCCGACAAGGCGGGCGTCTCGACGGGCAGCGTCTACCATCACTTCAGCGACAAGGAATCGATCTTCGAGACACTGCTCGGCGAGTTCTGGCGGGCGGCCGACGCGCCGGACTTCCCGCTCAACCGCGTGATGACGGAAGGCGCGTTTCCGCTGAACGTGGAGCTCATCGGGTGCGCCGCGCGCGAGGTCATCAGCACGTGGCGCTCGCACGTCGCGCTCATCTACGTGGACGTCGTCGAGTTCGACGGGCGCCACATCCGCAAGTTCTACGCCGACGTCGCCGACCGGTGCGCGCGGCTGATCGAGCAGAACCGCGACGTCATGCGCCTCGACGAGGTCATCAGGCCCGGCGTGCCGCCGGCCACGGCCTTGCTCATGACGATTCGCATCTTCACCTACTTCTTCGTCGTCGAGCTGCTCTTCAACGTGCCGAACAGCTACGGCATGAGCAGCGACGAGGCGGTGGCCGCCATCGCCGACATCCTCAAGCACGGGATGCTACGACAGTCCTAGGCGGCGCTTCTCGTGCTCGATGGTCGGCCCCCAGCCCTCCTCGAGCGGCCGGGCGCGAAAGCCCAGCTCCCGCGCCGCCTTCGCCGACGACGCAATCCAGGTGACCCCGGACATCAGACGAAGCGCCTCGGCCGAGTAGGGCAGGCGAAGGCCGATGCGCTCTGCGGCGCCTGCCAGGCCGGCGGCGATCCGCATCGAAATGGGCGGCGGGTTGACGACCGGTGGGCGGACGCCGGCGATGCGGGCGGCCAGCCGGAGCGCCTCGTCCAGCGGATGCACGGGACCGGCGATCACGTAGGCTTCACCCGGCCGGCCGGCCTCCATGGCCTGCACGAAGCCGCGCGCGGTGTCCTCGATGTAGCCCCAGCAGAACGCGGTGCCGCGAGGCACCATCGGCAGCCGCTTCTGGAGCAGCCGCACGATGAGATCGTGGATGCCGCTCGTGTCGCCCGGGCCGTAGACGGCGCCAGGCATGGCGATGACGAGCGGCAGGCCCGCCCTGGCCATCGGCAGCGCCACCTCATGATGGGCCTTCCACTTCGTGCGTTCGTACTCCGAGAGGAATGGGGAGCGGCGCACGAAGCGCTCGTCGGCGAGAACGCCGCCGGTGTCGCCCAGCACCGACAGGGTGCTGGCGTACACGCCTTTCGGCACGCCCGCGTCGCGCATGGCCTCGAGCACCAGGCGCGTGCCCTCGACGTTGACCCGCTCGGCCACGGGCGAACGCGGACCGAGGCGGTACCACGCCGCGAGGTGAAAGACGCCGTCGACTCCCTCCATGGCCGGCCGGAGCGACGCCGCGTCGGTGATGTCGCCGACGTGCAGATCGACGCCCAGTGCGCGGAGCATGGCCGTGCGGTCGAGGGTACGCACGAGTGCGGACACCCGGTGGCCGCGCCCGACGAGCTGCTTGACGATCTCGGCGCCAATGAAGCCGGTGGCGCCCGTGACGAGATAGCGAGACACGCTCTCCGGAGAATCGGCGCGCGGCGGCGCGGCGTGACCGGGGGGCGCGCCGCTCACGCCCGACCATCCGCGGCCGATTATACGGGAAGGCGCGTGTGTCTAGCCGATCGCGGAAAGCGCGGCGCCCGCCGCCCGGCGCGCGACCAGCGCGTCGAGCCCGGCGACGAGGTCCTCGACGAGGTCGTCGGGATGCTCCACGCCCGGCGACAGGCGCACGAGAGCGTCGGAGAGCCCCAGCGCGGCCCGCACCTCCGCCGGAATCGAGGCGTGCGTCATGCTCGCCGGGTGGCAGACGAGCGACTTCACGCCGCCCAGGCTCTCGCCCAGTGCAAAGAAGCGCCGGGACGAGACGAACTGCGCCACGTCGGCCACCGCCGCGTCGATCTCGAACGACACCATGCCGCCGAAGCCGGACATCTGACGCCGCGCCACGTCGTGGCCCGGGTGGTCCGGGAGTCCGGGATAGTAGACGCGACGGACAGCGGGATGGGCCACCAGCGCGTCGGCAATGCGCGCCGCGTTCCCTGCGTGGCGGGCCACCCGCAGTTCGAGCGTCTTCAGCCCGCGCAGCGTGAGCCAGCAGTCGAACGGCGAGGGCACCGCGCCTGTCGCGTTCTGCAGGAACTTCACCGGCTCGAAGACCGCCGCGTCGCGCCCCAGCACGGCCCCCTGCACGAGATCGGAGTGGCCGGCCAGATACTTGGTGACGCTGTGCACGACGAGATCGGCGCCGAGGGCGAACGGCTGCTGGAAGCACGGCGTCGCGAAGGTGTTGTCCACGACGACGAGCGCGCCGCATCCGTGCGCGATCCGCGCGATGGCGGCGATGTCGGAGACGACGAGCCGCGGGTTGGTGGGGGTCTCGAGCCACACGAGGCGCGTCCGGCCGCTGACGGCCGCCGCCACCGCGTCGAGGTCGGTCGTGTCGACCGTGCGCACGCGACAGCCGAGCGGCTGGTACACGCGCGTGAGAATCCGGTACGTGCCGCCGTAGACGTCCTCGGGGACGACGACCTCGTCGCCCGGCCGGAGGTACGCCTGGAGGATGGCGTTCTCCGCGGCGAGTCCCGACGCGAACACCGCGCCGTGCTCGACGCCCTCGAGGTCGGCCAGCACCTGCTCGAGCCGCTGGCGCGTCGGGTTGCTGGTGCGGGCGTAGTCGAAGCCCTTGTGGACGCCGGGTGACTCCTGCTCGAAGGTGGACGTCTGGAAGATCGGCGCAATCAGGGCGCCAGTGGATGGATCGCTCGGCTGGGCCGAGTGCACGGTGCGGGTGGCAAAACGCATTACGGGATCCTCCTGAAGGCCACCGCGTCGACGCGGTGGGCGTGCCGAAGCCGCGCGAGGGCGGCATCCACGTGGGCTTTCGAGGCGAGCGGTGTCAGCGCCCAGCGCGTGCGGCCGGATGGTTCGGCCCCCGCGCTGACGAGGTCAGCGGGCAGGCCCGCGTCGGCGAGACGGCTGGCGACGTCGGCCGCCGCGGGCACGATGCCGGGAAACGACAGCCGCACGAACCACGGCGTCGCCGGGCTCGCGGCCGCGCGCGGCGCCGCCCCCCGCGCGACGGCGGCGCGGTGCACCCGGCGAAGGGAGGACACCGCTTCGACGCCGTCGTCCACGAGCGTGGCGGCCGTGACGTCGGGGCCGGCGCCCGGGCCGCTGAAGAAGAGATCGCGCACGTAGCGCCCGTGGAGCTGGATGCCGTTCAGCGTGCCGGCGAGCGACGCCAGCGGATGCTCGCGCGCGACGAAGACGGGACCGACGAAGGCCTCCAGCGCGCCGTCGGGCAGCAGCCGGGCCGCGGCGACGGGCTTCAGCGTGCCGCCCAGGGCACGCGCGGCCGCCAGGTCGGCGCCGTCGATGCCCCGGATGCCCTGCACTTCCAGACCCGGCCGCGCCAGCCGTCCCCAGCCGGCCAGCGCGGCCAGCAGCTGCAGCTTGTCGGCGGCGTCCTCGCCGTCGAGGTCCCGTGAGGGGTCCGGCTCCGCCAGCCCAAGCTGCTGCGCGCGCGCCAGCGCGGGGTCGAGCGCACCGCCCTCGGCGGCCAGCGTGGACAGGATGAAGTTCGACGTGCCGTTGACGACCGCGGTGAAGCCGTCGAGCGACGCCAGGAGCGGACGGGCGGCAAGCGCGCCGAGAAAAGGCACGCCCGCGAGCGCCGTCGCCTCGTAGCGGAAGCTGGCACCGGTCCGCGCCGCAAGGCGCGCCAGCTCGGGGCCGTGGGCGGCGACCAGCGCCTTGTTGGCGGTGACGACGGGCACGCCGCGGCCGAGGAGCCGCGCCACCAGCGTGCGTGCGGGCTCCACGGTGCCAAGGGCTTCGATGACCAGATCGTAGCGCCCGCGCAGGAAGGCCGAGGGATTGCTCGTCAGCCGCGGCGGCCGGGTGCAGCG
This sequence comes from Acidobacteriota bacterium, assembly GCA_040754955.1. Lineage (GTDB taxonomy): Bacteria > Acidobacteriota > Vicinamibacteria > Vicinamibacterales > UBA2999 > JBFMCA01. Next base: position 12,398 of record JBFMCA010000017.1, read on the forward strand.
GCGCGGCTGGTCGACGTGCCGTACGAGCGCGGCCTCGATGCGGAACCGGTGGCCGAGCGTGTCGCGCCCGGTCCGCGCCACGAGGCGCGCCACGGCCTGCCCCACCTGGCCGAGGCCGAGCAGGCCGATGCGCACGATGCGGTCGGGGGCCGCCGCCTCCGCCCGTTGCCGTTGCACCGCTTCGCGCGCACCTGGTTCCACTTCCGACAGCACTTCGAGCGACACGAGCCACCTCCCCGCGCGGGCACGCCGGCTGATGAGCGCCGGCTCGACGAAACGAAATGGGGAGATAGCCGAACCAACCGCGTTATCTCTCCCCGGAACTCGGGGCGGGAGTTAGCACCACGGCCATTGCGGCCAGGTTGCTGTGGCGTCGTCGGGCCCGTTCCCTCGACCACTCTCGATAAGCCCCGCCGGGCGCGGCGGGCGAGCTGGTTATCAACGTATATCGATGGAGTGATTCATGTCAAGAGGCCCGGCTTGGGGAGGCTTGGAGGGGTGGAGGGGTGGAGGGGTGGAGGCTTGGAGGCGCGAGGCCCAGAGCCCAGAGCCCGGAGCCGGGAGCCCAGAGCCTGAAGCCCGACGCCTGAAGCCCACCTACCCCGCGATCAGCTCCCGCACGGCGGCGGGCTGGTAGGCGCAGAGCGGGTCGGAGGCGAAGGGGTCGCCGGTGGCGGCGAAGGCGCGGGAGCGGGAGCCGCCGCAGAGGAGCCGGAACTCGCAGCGGCCGCAGCGGCCGGTCAGCGCGTCGGGATCGCGGAGCGTGAGGAACACGGGGTCGTGCCGGTACACGCCGGCCAGATGGTGCGTCCGCACGTTGCCGCGCGGCATGGGCAGGAAGCCGCTCGGGCAGATGTCGCCGACGTGATCGATGAAGACGAAGCCGTTGCCGTCGTTCACCGCGCGGGGCGCGCGGAGCTGCGGCCGGCGGAACACGTCCGCGGCGTCCGGCGCGAGCCCGGCGGCCACGCGCGCCGATGCCTCCTGCCAGATGACCCGCCGGAAGTGCGGCGCCTCGGTGGTCTTCACGCCGAACGGCACGCGCTCGGACAGGTCGTGCAGCCAGGTCAGCACGTCCTCGCACTCCTCGGCGGAGATCTGGTCGAGGTCGGCGCCGCGCCCGGTCTGGATGAGGAAGAAGACGGCCCAGAGCGTCAGCCTGAACTGCCCCACGGTTTCCGCCATCGCCCGAAGCGTGGGCAGCGTGATGCGGCTGACCGTGGTGTTGATCTGCAGCGGCAGGTCGAGCTCGGTGACCGCATCGATGATGCGGCGGGTGTACATGAACGACCCGCGCACGCGCCGGAAGGCGTCGTGGGTGGCCGCGTCCGGGCCGTCGAGGCTGACGGCCACGCGGCTGAGCCCCGCGGCCTTGAGCTCCGCGAGCCGCGCCTTGGTGGGCGCGCCGGTGCCGCTCGGCGTCAGCGCGACCGTGAGCCCGCGCTCTGCCGCATAGCCGACAATCACCGCCAGGTCCTTGCGCCACATCGGGTCGCCGCCGGTGAGCACGAAGAGCGGGAACGGCTCGCCGAAGTCGCAGATCTGGTCGATGAGCTGGAACGCCTCGCGGGTCGTCAGCTCGCGCGGATCGCGATGCGGAATCGCGTCGGCGCGGCAGTGGACGCACGCCAGCGCGCATGCCCGCGTCGTCTCCCAGATCACGATGAACGGGGTCGTCGAGAAGTCGGTGGGGAACGCCGGCGCCATGCCCCCATCGTCCTGCCGGCGGCCGGCTGGAGCTATGACGGGGGTCATACGGGAGGCTTGGAGGCTTGGAGGCTTGGAGGCTTGGGGGCTTGGAGGCTGGGGGGCTTGGAGGCTGGGAGGCTTGGGGCCTGAGGCGCCGAGGGTGCGTCTTACGCAGCATGCAGAAGCCGCCGCCGGATCCGCCCGGCCCCGGGCAGGTATCGGTGTGGGATTTCCCGCGGCCGCCGCGGCTCGAACGCGTGCGGGCGCGGATCAGGGTCGCATTCGCCGGGCAGGTCATCGCCGACACGACCAACGCCCTCCGCGTATGCGAGACGGCCAGCCCGCCGACCTACTACATCCCGCCGGGCGACATCGTCACTGGCGTGCTCGTCGAAGCGGCCGGACGGTCGGTGTGCGAGTGGAAGGGCCGCGCGCGGTATTGGAGCGTGCGGGTCGGCGATCGCGAGGCGCCGCAGGCGGCGTGGAGCTACCCGACCCCGACGCCGGCCTTTGCGCTGCTCCGCGACTACGTGGCCTTCTACGCCGGCCGCGTGGACGCGTGCTGGGTCGGCGATGTGCGGGTCACCCCGCAGGAGGGCGACTTCTACGGCGGCTGGATCACCCCGGATCTGGCCGGCCCCTTCAAGGGCCCGCCGGGCACCGAGCACTGGTAGGTCTGCTAAGATCGAGGCCGTCGGGGCGTAGCGCAGCCCGGTAGCGCACCTGCCTTGGGCGCAGGGGGTCGCTGGTTCGAATCCAGTCGCCCCGACCACTTTCCGAGTTTGTAGGTCACATATAGGTCACCATCGGATCTTTCCCTACAACGCTGGCCGCCAGCTGGGCGCCATCATTCACGAAACGTGATCGACTGTCGAATCACTGGGATGGCTCGGTCCCGCTCTCCTGGTACTCTCGAAGGCGATCGATCTCCGCGATCCACAGGCGGCCCTGCACGTCAGTTTGCTTGGCTGCCTCGACGACCAATGCCAGCGCGCGTTCCAGAAGCGGAAGCTGGAATCGTCCAGACAAGCGAACAACGACGAGGCCCGCGTACTCCTTCGGCGGGTACCTGAGAGGATCCGCGAAGTCCTTGTCGAGCGTGACGAGGCAGCGGCCTTCTTTGGTGCAGATCCGCGCCAGGTCTGCGTCTGGCGCCGAGATCAGATTCTGTTCCGCGGCGGTAGCCACGTCGAAGCCGGCGGACTTCAGGAACGCGGCGCCCGCCGCCCTGAGGTTCTCGTCGAGCTTGACCTTCACGCGACGCCGCGGCTTGTCACCACGATTCGCTCACGCGTCATCTCGGCGGCGTACGCCATGCAGGCACGGATGTCGTCGGCTTCGAGTCCGGGGTACTGCTCGAGGATCTGTTCGACCGTCAGGCCATCGGCCAGGAGGTCGACGATGAGGGACACCCAGATCCGATGGCCGCGAATGCACGGCTTGCCGTGGCAGATAGCTGGGTCCGTGACGATCCGTTCGAGGAGCTGCTCGTGTGTCATGCCTCACATCCAGGGGATCGGGCGTTTGGACCAGTCCATTGTGCCACGCCATGACCGCCTCGCCGGAAGGGGAGCTCGTCGTGAAGCCCGCTGCGAAGCCGCGCGTAGCCGTTCGTTGCCGCGCGACTGGGCCCAAATCTTGGGGCCCACGAATTCCGGCAGGCCGCAAATCATTCGCAGATCAGCGCTTCCGCGGCTCTCTCCAGCTTGCCTTGAGCGCAGGGGGTCGCTGGTTCGAATCCAGTCGCCCCGACCATCACACGAGGTTCCGAAAGATCCGGGGGTTCCCAACGGTTCCGACCGGTTGCGAACGGTGCGGGACCCCCGCGAACCCTTCCAAACCTCCCGGACCTGTCCGCACCTCTCGGGACCTGTCCGCACCCGTCGGGACCCATCCTTGACCCTCTCGCCGGTTCGGCGTACCGTTGATCCAGCGGACTCGATGGCGCCCGGTCCCTCCTCCGAGCCCGCCGGAGGGTACCGTGATGCTGGCCGGTCGGTCGGTCGTTCGTCGGGTCGTCGCTGTCGCCGCGCTCCTCATTCTTATTCGCCCCGCTTCCGCCCTCATCCCATCCGTCAGTGCCGCCGGACTACCCGATGCGCGGCAGATTGACGCCGCCCACGCGATCATCTCGGGACGCGTGACCGCCGCGGCGAGCGCCTGGGACCGCGCGCGCGACGTCATCTACACCCGCGTCACCGTCGAGGTGCACGAGGTGCTGAAGGGGTGGGTTCCCGATCGGCCGCTGGTGCTCGCGCAACTCGGCGGCACAGCCGACGGGTTCCGCCTGCACATCGACGGACAGCCGGCGCTCCGGCCGGGAGACGAGGTGCTCCTGCTGCTCGCCAGGCGTTCCCGCGACGGCTCGTGGTACGCACAGGCGGCCTTCGACTGCCGCGGCGACGACGCGGCCGCAATGCGGGCGGCCGTGCTCGCGCGCACCGGCGGCGCGGCTCTGGTCGACCCCGCTCGGCTGGCGCCGGTTTCGAACGCCGCGCACGCCGCGTTTCCGCTGCCGGCCCGCTGTCCGGGAGCCCTCCGGGGCGCCCCGCGCGAGGCCACCGTCTTCGCAGACGTCTGCCAGGAGCTTGGCCAGCCCGGGCAGATGGTCAGCGGCACGTGGTGGGGCCCGCAGGGCCAGCCGCTGGCGCGCTTCGCGATTGTCGGCGGCGCAAACCTTGCCGGCCCGACGGGCCTCACCGTCACGGTGACCGGGCGGCTCATCCAGATCCAGTGGAACGCCGTCGCAGGCGCGCTCGGCTACCGCGTCGACTTCCGGCAGGCCACGGGCGGCCCCGTGCTGGCGACGCAGCCCGCGACGACGAACTCGCTGTCGGTGACGGCGCCCGGCGAAGTCAGCGGCACCTTCACGGCCGAGGTCGTCGCCCTGACGCCCGGCGGCCCTACCGATCCGTCGGCACCGGTGGCGTTCACCGTCGGCGCGGGCGGCACGTGCACCGCCCCGCCCGACCCGCCCACGGGCGGCGAGGGCTACGTCCGGGCCACCGGACCGCACACCGCGATTGCCTCCGTCTGGTGGGATCCGCTCGACGAGCCCATCAACTGGTTCCACGTGCGCGCCTGGGACCTCGTGCGCGGCGGGCAAATCTTCAACCAGGCCGTCGGCAGCACGCGCGAGGTCACCGCCGAGGTCGGCCCGGGATTCATGGCGCGCGTGGAAGTGTCGGAGGTCAACGTGTGCGGCGAGAGCGCGCCGCTCGTGATCATCGTGAGGTAGCCCCAGGGTCCCGGCCCGGTTCCCGGGGGGGGTCGGCGAGGTTCCGGGGGGGGCGAGCACCTCCCCGGACCTCTCAGAACCTCTTCGTATACACCACCTTCGACGCCACCCGCCGGTCGAGCGTGCGGTAGCCGGCGCCATGTGGCATGAGCGGGTCGCCGCCAGGGTCGTCGAGCCAGTTGTGTGTGTAGACGACGAAGATGTCGTTGCCGGGCGTGAGCGTCCAGCGGAAGCGAGACTGCCAGCCAAGCACCCGGCTCACCGAGTCGTACTGGACGTTGTTGACCAGGTACATGAACGGGCTGAACTGCGTGTCGGCGACCAGGCGGACGAGGCGCGTGTCGAACTTCCCTTCGGCCAGGTCGACCCGGTTGAACTCGTAGCTCGCGTTCACGGTCACGCCGGGGCGCGGCCGCACGCCGACGCCGATCTCGTACTCCTGCCGGGTGCCCGAGAAGAACGTGCCCCACTCCACGCGCGGGCGCAGCGCCACGATGCGCCGGTTGGCGGTGTTGACCGATGCGCCGTAGCGCGTGAAGCGGTAGCTGGCGCCGGCGGGCAGCACGACGCCGGACGCGATCTCGAAGCTGGTGCGCAGCCGCTCGTAGCTCGGCGCCGCCCAGAACTCCGCGTTGTCGCCGCTGTGCAGTTCGACGCGGACGAGCTGCAGGTTGATGGAGGATGACTCCATCCGGTTGTGCCGGTCGGTCAGCAGCTGGGGCTCGACGCCGAACCCGAGCCGGCGGATCGGCGAACCGGCCGGACGCGGGTTCCAGCGAATCTCGGGGACGTACTCGCGGTAGTCGCGGCGCGGCGTGAAGCCGAGCGCCGGGTCGTAGTTCCGCTGCACCTCCTGGAACCGCGCGCTGAGCTCCCAGACGTCGTTCGGGTAGCCCACGTTGACGCCCCACGCGGCGCTGTCGCCGAGATCGGCCGCCGTCGAGTTGCGCACCCAGTAGCCCCGCACGTCGAGGTTCTTGTTGCCGCGGAAGGTCGATGTGGCCAGCCGGAAGTCCGCGCCGGCCGTATGCCTGGCCGGCACCGCCGCCTGGTCGCGCGTCGCGCGCCCGGTGTAGATGCCGCCGATGTACGACTGGCGCAGCACGCGGCGTCGCCACCGGCCGACGAAGAAGTTCTCGCCGGGCGCCTCCTCCTCCTCCGCCGTGCTCACCCAGAGCGCGCCCACGTCGTTCTGACCCGCCTGCCCCGTCAGCTTCCCGCCGCCGACAATCCGCTGCGGCTGGCCCGCGACGAGCCCGATGCGCCGCGAGAAGAACGCCGTGATCGGAAAGTCGAAGAACGTCGCGCCGTCGAGGAAGAACGTGCGCTTCTCGGGAAAGAACAGCGGGAAGCGCGTGAGGTTGACGCGCCGCTGGTCCACTTCCGTTTCCGCGAAGTCGGTGTTGACGGTCGCCACGCCCCGCAGGCTCGGGGTGAAGTTGTAGGCCACGTCGATGCCGACGTCGCCCTCCGACTCGCGAGCCGCGCCCGGCGTCCGTCCGGGCGCGTCGGCCACGAAGCCGGCCAGGTACGGCTTGAGCTCGAAGCCTTGTCCCGCGCTCACGTCCGTGATGCCGACCAGCAGGCCCGCGTTCGACATCCGCCGCAGGCCCTGGTTGCGCTGGTACCCGGTCCAGAGCAGCTCCTCGCTCTTCCGCCGCACGGTCCGCTGGAAGTTGATGCCCCACGCGGGCGCGTTCGGATCGAACGCGATGGATCGGAACGGGATGTCGATCTCCAGGGTCCAGCCGATCGAGCTGCGCCGCGCGCGCGCGTTCCAGATGCCGTCCCACTCGCGGTTGTTCGACCCGCCAGGGCCCATCAGCGCGTCGGCCATCAGCCCCGACGGGTTCATCTCGAAGAAGTAGCCCGTCTGCTGGTTCAGAAACGTGTCCATCGTCCACATGAAGCGGTCGTCGGCGCTCAGGAACTCGTCGCGCTTGCGCGTGTTGCCCAGGAGCTTGTCGGGCTCGGAGTCGAAGCAGATGACGCCGATGTAGAGGTGGTCGCGGTTGAAGACGACGCGGACCTCGGTGCGCTCGGTCGGCTCGGCGCCGAGCACCGGGTCCTGCTGGACGAACTCGCCCCCATGCCGGGCGCGTTTCCAGACGGCCTCATCCAGAATGCCGTCGAGGACGATGACCTCGTCGGGCTGCATCCGCTCGGCCACCAGGACCCGTCGTCCGGAGCTCAGGACGTCGGCCTGCTGGGCGGCAACTGGGGCCGGGAGGACGATGGTGAGAAGGGCGGCGACGACCGGACGGCGCATTCGTGTGAAGAGAATACGACCGAGCGCGGAAAAAACGCGACCGTCCAAAGAGTTCCTTTGTGGCGGTCAAGAGTCGGCCATGCAGCGTACTGCGCGTCCGCGGCTCGCGAGAATCGACGTAACTCACATGGATTCAGCGGTTTCCGACGACACAACCCGCTTGACAACTGCGTCCCCGCAGGTCAAATTGCCCGCGGGAAACCCCAACCGAGCGCTGTCGCTACAGTGTCCACTCGACGACTGCTCCGGGAGAACCGGGCGCACATCGCGGACGTGATCCAGGTCCTGGCTACGCGGCACCACCTCTCTGCGGACGAGGCGCGCGAGTTCGCGGCCCACGTGGAGCGGTCGCTGCTCGTCTCGGATATCGACTTGCCCCGTGCCTTCCTGGACAAGGCGGGTTTCCACACGTATCTGCTGACCGCCATCACCAGGCTCTTCCTCGACTTCCAACGGGACCTCTGGGGTAGCTGGCGGCCGTCGCCGCTGGCCGAACGCCTGGGGGCCACGGCCGTGCTGCTCGAGGAGCTGGTGGTCCGCGACGGGCTCGACTTCGATGGCGCCGTGCACGTCATGCAGACCGCGCACCGGGTGGACTGGTCGCGCGAGGCGCTGCTCGGGCTCTTCCACGACCTCGGGCTGGACGCGGGCGCGGCCAGGGGCGGCGACGTACCCGCCGGACCGGCCGAGCCGGCGCAGGCGCCCCCCTCCGTGGAAGAGGCGCTCCGCGAGGCGCTGAAGCTCCTGTCGAGCGAAGACCGCCTCGCGCTGGCCATGCGCTACATCGACGGCGCCTCGATGACGCGCATCGCCAAGGTGGTGCAGAGCGATCTGCGGCCCCTGCATCGGCGCATGGACGACGCCACCGAGGTCGTGCGGCGGGCGCTTCTCGAGCGGGGCGTCTCGGCTGACGACGTCACGGCGATTCTGGGGCATCCACCGGCCGAGCACGCGGAGCGGCAGGTGCAATGGTGGAGGGCGGCGGTGCCGCGCGGCACGCTCTGAGCGTATGCCCACGTCTCCACGCTGTCCCCGGGCCGAGGAGCTGGCGGCCTTCCTCGCAGGCCAGCTTGCCGACGACAGGCGCGCGCCGCTCGTGGAGCATCTCGCCGACTGCAGCCGCTGCCGGCGCACGCTGAGCGAGGCGGTGGGGGTGCGCGACACCCTGGCGCCCGACGATCGCGCCGGCGCGATCGCCACGCTCGTCACGACCGCGTCGAGCGGACGCCTGACGCCACCTGCGCGAGGGGCGGCGTTGGGTATCGCGGCCGTGGCGGCGGTCGCCGTGCTGGCCGTGCCCCTGGTGGAATTCCAGCGCCTGTGGCCGCTGACGGGCGCCCGCGCGGTCAGCCGGCTCGCGGCCGCCGTCGACGGCCGCGTCGTGGAGGCTCGCGTCTCCGGCGGCCTGGCCTATGCCCCGCTCGAGGCGCCGTCCCCTGCGCGCCGCGCTGTGCCAGCGGCCAGGCGCCTCCTCGGCGAGGCAGCCGAGGTCCGGCACGCGTTTGCGGACGATGGGGACCCGGCCGCGCGCCACGCCCTGGGCGTGGCGGCGCTGCTGACCGGTGACCGAGACGAGGCCGTCTACCACCTGTCGGCGGCCGCCTCGGGGCTGCCGCGGCACGGCCCCGTGCTGGGCGATCTGGCAGCGGCGCTCTACGAGCGCGCGCGCCGCGACGACCGGCCGGACGATCTGCCTGCCGCGCTCAACATGGCCGAGCGCGCTATCGCTGCGGCGCCCGCCGCGCTCGAGCCGCGCTTCACCCGCGCGCTCATTCTCACGGCGCTCGGCTTGCAGTCGCAGGCCCAGGATGCCTGGCGCGCCTACCTCAACCTGGATGCCACCTCGGGCTGGGGTCGTGAGGCGCAGGCGCATCTCGACCGCCTCACCGCGCCCTCGCCCTCGGCGTCGTGGCTGGCCGTGCGCGACAGCGTCCTGCAGGCGCCGACCTCGCCCGTGGCAGAAGCCGCGGTGCAGCAGCACGCCAGCCGGATGCGGGAGATGGTCGACCTGGAGCTGTTCCCGGCATGGGCCAGCGCGGTCCAGGCCGGCGCCAGCGCCGAGAGCGAGCTGGAGCGGCTGCGCTTCATCGGGGCGGCGTTCGAGCGGGTCGCGGGCGACCGGCTCTACGCCGATACCGTCGCGTGGATGGAGCGGACCGCCGCGCGCGGCCCGGCCGCCCTGCGCGACGCGGCCCGCGCGGTGGCAGACTACGGCGTGGCGCGGCGTGATTTCGCGGCGGCGAAGTTCGGGCCGGTCGCCCCGCTGCTGGCGGCGGCGCGCGTGCGATTCGACGCGCTGGGCAGCCCGCTGGCGGTACAGGCCGCCCTCGACGAAGGCGCGGCGGGCTACTTCACCGGCCGGCTCGACGAAGCCGGCGCGCGATTGGTGGACGCACAGGGCGCGGCGGCGCGACGCGACTACCGTGACGTTGAAGGCCGCACGTACTGGCTGCAGGGGCTGATTGCGTTCGCCCGGGGACAGTATGCGGATGCCCAGGCACTGTACGAGTCAATGCTGGGCATCTTCGAGCGCACTAGGGACGTTGACCAGATCGCGTCGGCGCACGGCCTGTTGGCAAACCTGCACGATGTTCTTGGAGAGGCCGGGCCTGCGTGGCGCCATCGCCTCGAAGCCCTGCATCGGCTGCCAGAGGTCGCGAGCCCGACCACCGCGCAGGGTATCCTGCTGTCAGTGGCCGGCAATGCCCTGGCCACCGGTCAGTGGCACACCGCCGTGGCCGCGCAGTCCGAGACGCTCGCCGCCTGGCGGCCGCTCCGGGCCCCCAACGAGATCCAGCTCCTGCTCCAGCGCGCACGCGCGCAGCACGCGCTGGGCATCGGCGACGCACCCGTCCGTGACCTCGACACCGCCCGGGCGCTGGTTGCCGCGATGCCGGAGTCGCCGCTCCGCGCGCGCATGACCGTGGACGCACTGGCCGCGGAAGCCGAGATCTTCCTGCGCGCGGACCCCGCCCGGGCCATCAACGCCGCCGAACGCGCGCTCGCCGAGCACCGCGCGCGGCCCGATCGCATCGCCGAGGCCCGCCTGGAGGTGCTGCTGGCGCGCGCGCAGGCCGCTGCCGGGCACCCGGACCGCGCCGCCGACGCCGCGCGGAGCGGTGTCGCCGCGCTCGAAGCGGCGGTGCCCTCGGCGCCGCCGATGACGCTGCCGGCGAACGACGCCGCGTGGAGCGCCTTCGACCACGCCGTGCAGCTGGCAATCGAGCGCGACCAGTCCGACGTGGCGTTTCAGTTCAGCGAGCGCAGCCGCCTCAGGCTCGCGCTCGAGGCGCAGGCCTGGCAGGCGCCTCCGCCCCGGCCTGCAGATCTCACCGGCGTCCTGGACGACGGCACGGCCCTGCTGGTCCTGCACCAGCTCGAGAACCGCGTCGTCGGCTGGCTCGTCGACACGCGAGGCGTGCGGTCGTTCACCGGCGGCCTGACGCGGGCGCGCGCGCAGGCGCTCGTCGCCGAGCACGTCGAGGAGCTCCGGCGGGGCCCCGCGGCGCCGCACGCGAGCGACGCGCTGTTCGAAGCCCTCATCAGGCCCGTGCTGCCGGCGCTCCGCGGCGTCCGACGCCTGGTCGTCGTGCCGGGCCAGCCGTACCTGCACGCGTCGTTCGCGGCGCTCCGCAACCGGAGCACGGGCCGGTTTCTCGTCGAGGACATGAGCCTCGTCGCGGCGCCCAGCGTGCGCGCATACCTGACGGCGCTGGACGCCGCCGACACGCGCCGAGGCCGGGCGCGGTCGGCGCTCCTCGTCGACCCGGGTCCCACATCGGATCCCGCGCTGGTCAGCGCGTACGACCACGTCGATGCGCTGACCCATGAGGCGGCGACGCCGGCGGCGATGATGCGCGTCGCTGCGCATCCGGTCATTCACCTCGCGGCGCTCACGGCGCCCAACTCCGGTTATCCGCTCCTGTCGAGGCTGCTGCTCACGGACGAGGGCGGCCGTCGTTACTCCGGGACGCTGTTCATCCGCGAAGTGCCGCAGAACACCCTGGCCAGCACGCGCCTGCTCGTGCTCGGCCCGACGACCACCGGCCCCCACGCCGGCGGCGACGGCACTCTCGGCGTGGCGCGTTCGTTCCTCACCTCGGGAGTGCCGACGGTCGCCGGCGAACTTGCACCGGTCGATCGGAGCGCGACCGCCTCCCTCTGGAGGGCCTTCCATCGCGCGTACGCGTCCGGCCGTCAGGCCGCCGACAGCCTGCGCGATGCACAGCTCGCGGCGCTCACGGCCGCGGGAGGGCGCCCCGGCCCCTGGGGCGCCCTGGCGGTTTTCGGCTCGGGGCACTGAACCCACCCCTGAGGTAGGAGGACAGCATGAACAGACGTCACTTCGTTACCAGTGTCGCTATGGGTCTCGTGGCCGCTGCACGCGCCGGCGCATCGTCGCCCACCCCTGCACCGTCGGACGGCCTCACGGTGCGCTTCGTGGGCATGATGGGCTTCATCCGGCGGTCGGACAACTCGCTGCTCGTCGCGACGCCTGGCCACCAGGCCACGGCGGGCTTCACGCACGTGCCCTTCCTGATGGCGCGGAAGGGCTCGGCGGTGGCGCGCGCGCTCGGGCTCGCGCCCAACCCGGCCGTGAACCCGGCGGCGTTCGACATGGAGCTGGCCAACGCCAACCCGGCCGACTTCGTGTTCCGGTGCCTCGACCACACCGACCTCGCCATCCAGGCGGGCGACGGGCAGACCGCGGTCGACAACCGCGCGGACCAGCTCGCGCAGATCCACAAGATCGCGCCGGGCAAGCGGCTCCGCGCCAACGTCCATCGCTGGGCGCACGCCACCGTGGCGCTCCACGGCGGCCGGCTCGAGAACTCGGCCGCGCACCCGGACGCCGGCAAGATCTGGACGTTCGGGTCGTACGCGCAGCCGCTGACCGACGCGGCGAACTTCCGCGCCGGGCAGGCGTCGGTGCAGCTCACGATGGGGGCCGATGCCCGCGCGTACACGGCGACGGGCGACGCGGAGACGCTCTGGGTCGTGTCGTCGGCGGGACCGCGGCTCACCGAGGGTGACGCACGCGTGCTGGATCACGGCGAGGTCTTGGGGCAGTTCCTCGTGGATGCCACCATCCCGCCCGCGCACTGCCCGACGGCCACCGGCATGATCACGCCGGCAACGGCGCTGCCGTGCGGCGGCACGGCTCTGGCTTCGCTCGGCGGAGGCGCCGCGGCGGCCTTCCCCCCGTACGTCGAGCTTTGCTACACCGGGTACTTCGGCTAGGCTGGCCGTGTGGGGCCGGCGTCCGTGCCGGCCCCTTCCTTTTCTCCTACACGTTCCACAGCCAGGCGGCGCCGCGCACGCCGCCGGCATCGCCGTGCGCCGCGCGGACGAGGCGCGTGACCACCGCGTCCGAGAACACGTACCGGCCCCATCGCGCCGGCACGTCCTGATACAGCCGGTCGATGTTGGAGAGACCGCCGCCGAGGACGATGACGTCGGGATCGACCACGTTGATGATCGACGCCAGCGCGCGGGCCATCCGATCGACGTAGCGGTCGAGGGCCTCCACGGCCTCCGGCTGGCCCGCCGAGGCGCGGGCGGCGACCTCCGCCCCGTCCGCGGCGTCGCCGCCGGCCAGGCGGAAGTCGCGCGCGAGTCCGGGGCCGGAGAGAAACGTCTCGATGCACCCCGATCGGCCGCAGTAGCAGGCTGCCCCCGGACGCTCGTCCCCGTCGGGCCACGGCAGGGGATTGTGACCCCATTCGCCCGCGACGCCGTTGGCGCCCTCGAGCACGTGTCCGCGGACCACGACACCGCCGCCCGTGCCCGTGCCGACGATGACGCCGAAGACGACGTCGGCGCCGGCCCCGGCGCCATCGACCGCTTCCGACAGCGCGAAGCAGTTGGCATCGTTGGCGAACCGCACGGGCCGGCCGAGCGCCCGGGGCAGGTCTTCCGCGAGGGCACGCCCGTTCAACCACGTCGAGTTGGCGTTGCGCATGAGCCCCGTCGAGGGCGAGAGGCTTCCGGGCGTGCCGACGCCCACCGTTCCGGTGGCGCCCACCTCGGTCTCGAGGTGGCGGACCAGGCCGACGATGGCTCCGATCGTGCCCTCGTAGTCGCCGCGGGGCGTGGGCACTCGCCGCCGCGCCAGCGGCCGCCCGTCGAGGGCCAGGGCAACCCCCTCGATCTTGGTGCCTCCGAGATCAACGCCGATGCGCATGGCCCGAATACGCTAGCATCCTTCGGCAGCCGGCCGCCCGTCCTACCGCTCGAGGCCGGGTTCCGGCCGATCGGCGGTCCGCGTGAACCGCCGCGGCCGGCCTGCGTAGTGTCAGGTGAGGAGGCACACGGTGGCCAAGACGCTGAAGGCGCTGAAGTTCCTGTTCGTCGGCCCGCTCATCGTGGTCATGCTCTTCGTCATCAACGTGATGACCTGGTCCGGGGAGTGGTGGGTCCAGTGGGCGGCGCTCGGCATCGGCATCGCGTGGGTCATCAGCCTGTTCCGGGTGATCCGCGCCGTGATCGTCGCCGGGGGCCTGGCGGCGCTCGGGGCGGTCATCCTCAGCCGCAACCGCCAGCTGTAGGCCCCGGGTCAACGCTTGCGCGGCGGCGGCCGTATAGCGTGTGATGCGCATCCGACCCGTGTTCGCCGCAGCGCGGCCCCTGTTCGTCCTGCCGGCCCTGCTGGGCGCGGCGACGTGGACCCTGTCAGCGGCGAACGACGCCGAGCGGTTCTGGCCGCAGTGGCGCGGCCCGCACGCCACCGGCGTGTCGCGGCATGCCGATCCGCCGATTGTCTGGAGCGAGACGTCGAACATCCGGTGGAAGGTGGAGATTCCCGGGCGCGGTTCCGCGTCGCCCGTGGTGTGGGGCGACCGCCTGTTCCTGCTGACGGCGGTGCCGTCCGGCCAGACCGGCCGCGATCCCCATGAGCCGCGCGGCGGCATCTCGCCCCGGGAGCCCCACCAGTTCAAGGTGCTGGCCATCGATCGCAGGACGGGCCGCACGATTTGGGAGCGCGTCGCGAAGGAAGAGACGCCGCACGAGGCCAGCCACCAGGACAACGGCACGTGGGCGTCGAGCTCGGCCGTCACCGACGGCGAGCACGTCATTGCGTCGTTCGAGTCGCGCGGCATCTTCGCCTTCGACCTCGACGGCACGCCGGTGTGGCAGGTCGATCTCGGCGACAAGCAGATGCGCAACGAGTTCGGCGAGGGGTCGACGCCGGTCCTGCACGGCAATCACCTGGTGATCGTGTGGGACCACCTCGGCCAGTCGTTCATCGCCGCGCTGGACAAGCGGACCGGCAAGGAGCTCTGGCGCACGAACCGCGACGAGATCGACACGTGGGCGACGCCGCTCGTGGTGGAGGAGGCCGGCCGCCACCAGGTGGTCGTGCCTGGCATGAACAAGGTGCGCGGCTACGACCTCGAGACCGGCGCGGTGGTGTGGGAGGCGCCGGGCACCACCATGAATCCGATTCCCTCGCCGGTCTACGGCGACGGCCTGGTCTTCGTGACGAGCGGTTTCCGCGGCAACAACCTGAAGGCCATCCGCGTGCAGGGCGCCAAAGGCGACCTCTCGTCGACGGGCGCCATCGTCTGGCAGCTCCATCGGGACACGCCGTACGTGCCGTCGCCGCTGCTGTACGACGGCGTGTTGTACCTCCTCAAGACCAACAACGGCCTCCTCTCGGCGTTCGACGCGAAGTCGGGGACGCCGCACTACCAGCTCCGGCGCCTCGACAAGGCGCCGAACGTGTTCGCGTCGCCCGTGGGCGCGGCCGGGCGGGTGTACGTGACGGGACGGGACGGGACCACGGTGGTCCTGCGACATGGCCCGACGTTCGAAGTGCTGGCGGAGAACGCGCTCGACGACGGCTTCGACGCCTCACCGGCGCTGGTCGATCGCGAGATGTTCCTGCGCGGGTATCGGTATCTGTACGCGATCGCGCACTGACATAGGGCCTGGGGCTTGGGGCCGGACGCGGCATCTGCCCTCCCCACGCTCACATGTCGTGAAGCTTTCGCCTCAAGGCAGGCAACCGCGCGCGATAGGCCTCGGCATCTCCGTAGGGGACGAAGTTCCGGTAGTGTGAGTGCGGCTGTCGGATGCGGCGGCCGTGCTTGATGGGGCACCAGTACTGCTCGGTGCGGGCCGCGATCTCGCGCACGTAGGCGAGCAGCCCGTTTGCGTACCCGCAATACACGCAGTTGAACTTCTCTATCAGGTTCAGATACCCCAGCAGGTGGCGGTCGATGACGAAGTACGCGCGGCGCGGGACGCGGTCGATGCGGTAGATGGGGAAGCACACCCACTGGTAGAGCGTCACCCAGACGTCGAGCAGAACCAGGGGAACGGCCAGCGAGTAGATGACGGGCGCCGTGGCCAGGTTGAGCAGGCTGCCATCGAAGAGGTACGAGGGAACGCTCTGCCGGAAGCGCCGGTGATAGCGGCGGAGATCACGCGCAATCTGCCGCTCGAACGCCCGCAGCTTGAAACCCCTCGCGACGGCCATCACCACCTCCTGGCGGGCACGCCGCCGGTCGTTCTGTCAGCACATGCGGGGCCAGCCCCTCGTCGCGGTCAGACGCCGTGGCCGTAGCCCGATTCCGAGAGCTCGCGGTCTTCCGGCGCTGGCGGGAGGGTCTGGACGGTGACGCGGACTTCCAGCCCCCGCTCGGGCACCTCCACGGCATAGAGCGGCTCCGGACAGCCGTCCCCCTGACTCTGGGGCGCATGGCCCGGCACGCCGGTGTAACTGTCGTCGGTCGTCATCACGGTAGTCCTCGTATCGGCACGAAAAGCAAAAGGGCCATCACCCCTTCGGATGATGGCCCCTGGTCTGGCTCGAACTGGCTGGTGGTCAGCGCATCATCCGCCCATGGCTTCGGGCCCAATAAGGGCCAGGCCCAGAATGCCGGCGAGTCGAAGGACGCGCGTACCCTCCCGGACAGACGTCGCCCCGAGCGTCACGACACGCGCGAGGGTCGCCGGGAAGGCCATGACGTCGGGATTGTACCACAGCCGGCGGGCGCTGGTGGCCCGAGCGCCGGACCCTGTAAGATCGTCGCCCGGATGCGCCACTCCGCCGTGCTCGCCACCGCTGCCTGCCTGGTGACGGGCGCCGCCCTGTACGTGACGCGCGGCGTGCTCGACCAGCTCGTGACGCCGGAGGGCCCCGTACGCGTGGCACTGTTCCCGCCCTGGCAGGCGCTCGTCGGCTTCACGGCGCTCGCGGCCATCGGGCTGTTGTGGCTGAGTTCCCGCCACAGCCCGCGCGGCACTACCACGGCGCTCGTGCGTCCGCCCATCGGACGGCTGGCGCTGCCCGGGCTGGCCTCGAGTCTCCTGCTGGTGCCGTACCTCCCGTGGCTGCCGGATGCCTGGCCGTTCGTGCAGGCCCTGGCCGGCCCGCTCCGTGGCATCGTCTGGCTCGTCCTCATCGTGCAGCTCGTGTGGGTGAGCTGGCGGATGCGGCCGCCGCGGCTCCGCTGGCTCGACGGCGCGCCGCTGTGGCAGCTGGCGGCCGGCGTCGGCCTGGCCGTCGCGGTGACGTCGGGGGTCGTCGCCACGCGACTCACCGGCACGGTGCTCTTCCCCGCCGGCGACGAGCCGCACTACCTGGTGATCGCTCAAAGCCTGTGGCGCGACGGCGATCTCGCGATCGAGAACAACCACCAGCGCGGCGACTATCGGGATTACTTCACGCGCGATCTCGAGCCGCACTACCTGACGCGCGGAGCCGACGGCAAGATCTACTCGATCCACCCCGTCGGGCTGCCGGTGCTGGTCGCGCCGATCTACGCCGCCGGCGGCTATCGGGCCGTCGTCGGGGCGCTCGTCCTGATGGCCGCGCTGGCGGCCGCGCTGGCGTGGGCGCTCGTGGCGCGGATGTCCGGGCCCGGCGCCGCGACGTTTGCGGTGGCGGCCATCGGGGGCACGTCTCCGTTCCTGCTCAACACCTTCACCGTGTACCCCGAGATTGCGGCCGGTCTCGCCGTGATGATTGCCGTCACCATGGCATTCGGCGGCTCGCCGCGCGCCGGCGCCGGCCGATGGGTGGCGTGCGGCGTGGCGGCGGCGATGCTGCCGTGGCTGTCGTCGAAGTACGCGCTCATGTCGGGGGCGCTGCTGCTCGTCGCGGCGGGGCGCGCGTGGACCTCGCGCGCCGACGCCCCCGGGCTGCCGCGGTCGCTGGCCGCGCTGGCGGTGCCGTACGCGCTCTCCATCGCGGCGTGGTTCGCGTTCTTCCAGGCCTACTGGGGCTCGCCCTGGCCGTCGGCGCCCTACGGCGCGCTGCTCCAGACCTCGCCACTCAACCTCGTGGAAGGCGCCCCGGGCCTGCTGTTCGATCAGGAGTACGGGCTGCTGGCGTACGCGCCGGTCTACGCCCTTGCCCTGAGCGGTCTGGCGGCGATGTGGCGGAGCGGGGGCGAGCCGCGGCGCCGTGCCCTCGAGCTTGCGGTCATCTTCGGCGCGCTGTGGGCCACGGTCGGGGCGTTTCGCATCTGGTGGGGCGGCTCGGCCGCGCCCGCGCGGCCGCTGGCCTCGGGGCTCCTGCTGCTGGCCATGCCCATCGCCGCGGCCTTTGCCGCCGCCGGAGCCGGAACCGCCCGGCGCGCCGGGCATCACGCCCTGCTCTGGCTCAGCGTGGGCCTCACCGTCGTGCTCGTCGTCGCACAGAACGGGTTGCTCATCGCCAACGACCGCGACGGCACGAGCCGGCTCCTCGAGTACCTCTCGCCTCGCTGGCCTGCCTGGACGATGGCGCCGAGCTTCGTGCACCACGAGCCGGCGACGGCGCTGGTGCAGGCCGGCGTGTGGGTGCTGGCTGGCCTTGCCGGCGTCGTCGTGCTGGCCCGGGTGCGGACACACACGCCGGGCGGCGCGTCCCTCGCGGCGCTCGGGGCGGGGACGGCCGTCGTCACCGCCTGTGCGCTGGCAGTTCCAGCACTCACCGCGGACGGTTCGCAGCCCGGCATCGACCTGCGGGCGCGATCGCGACTCGACGTCCTCGACGCATTCGACCGCGCCGCCCTGCCCAACGCCGTTCTGTACGCGCCGCTTCGACCGGTGGAGCCGGTTGACCTCGAACCGCTGATCCACCTGACGGTGGAGCCGGGCGCCCGCCGTGATCCGCAGCCCATCCGGGTGCTGCACAACGGGCGCTTCTCGCTGCCCGCCGGGCGGTACGCCGTAGAGGTGATCTGGAGCGGCGGCGCGCGTGGAGAGGGCGTCCAGCTCGGCCTCCAGGTGGGCCGCATCGGTCCGCCACTTGCGACGTGGACCGTCACGCCGTCGCCGGGCGGGACGTGGCGCGAAACCTTCGTGTTGCCGGCCAGCGCGAACTTTGTGGCGCTCCGGGGCGACGTCGCCATCGAGCCGGCGATTGCCGTCATCCGCTTCACACCCATCGACGTCGTGGACGCGGGCATGCGGCCCCGGACGCCGCCTGTGCTCTCGGCTCGCGCCGACCGGGGCGTCGTGATGCTGTTCCACGACGAGCAGATCTACCCGGAAGCGAGCGGCTTCTGGTCGGTCGGCGGGGCGCGGACCCTGGTCACGCTCGCCTTTGGCGACGAAGCCCAGCCGCGTGTGCTCCGTGTGCACAGCGGCGGCATTCCGAACCGCACCGTCCTCAGCGGGCACGGGTGGCGGCGCACGCTGGACCTGACGCCCGCGCAGCCGGTGGACGTGCCGCTGCCGGAGGGGCCGTCCGTGTTTCATCTGGCCATCGACACCCGAGACGCCTACGTGCCCGCCCGGCGCGATCCGGCGTCGACCGACGAGCGGCGCCTGGGCATCTGGGTCGAGATTCCCCGTTGAGTCCGCGCTAAGATCGGAGCATGTCGATCGCCGATCTTCGCCGTGAGTACGCATCGCGGGCCCTCGTCGAGGAGGCCGCCGACACCGACCCCATCCGCCAGTTCGCCGCCTGGTTCGACGAGGCCATCCGAGCCGAGCTGATGGACGCCAACGCGATGGCTCTCGCGACGGCGTCGAGGAGCGGAGAGCCCGCCGCCCGCACGGTGCTCCTCAAGGAGTTCGACGAGCGGGGCTTCGTGTTCTACACGAACTACGACAGCGCAAAGGGGCGCGATCTGGCGGAGAACGCGCGCGCCTGCCTGCTGTTCTACTGGTCGGAGCTCGAGCGCCAGGTGCGCATCAACGGACCGGTGACGCGCGTCACGAGGGAGGAGTCGGAGCACTACTTCCACTCGCGCCCGTTCGAGAGCCAGGTTGGCGCGTGGGCGTCGGCGCAGAGCACGCCGATCGCGGACCGCGCGACCCTCGACGCGCGGTTCGAGGCCGTGCGGAAGGAGTTCGAAGGCCGGCGCGTGCCGCTGCCGGCCTCGTGGGGCGGCTACCGCGTGGCCGCCGAGCGCATCGAGTTCTGGCAGGGCCGCCGGAGCCGCCTGCACGATCGCCTGCTCTACACGCGCGAAGCGGACGGTTCGTGGAGCCGGGTCAGGCTGGCACCGTAGGACGCCGTTCCTGACGGGTGGTCCCGACGGGGTTCCGCGAGGTTCAGATTCTCAGCACGCCCTCTCCCACCAGCACCGCGTGTCCGCCGACCTGCACGCGCGTGATGGCGCCGTCGTCGCCCTGCGTGATCGCGATGTGAATGCGGCTGGGGCGCTTCATGGCCACGCCCTGCAGGCTGACGATGTGCCCGCCCCGTGCACGGTCGACGAGGCCGTGGTGCACGAGGTAGCAGCCCAGCGGCCCGCTGGCCGCGCCCGTGGCCGGGTCCTCGCCCACCCCCAGGTCGGGCGCAAACATGCGGCTGTAAGCCGTCACGTCCGGCTCGACCCGTTCGAGCGAGAACGCGAAGAGCGCCACGTGGTCGCGGCCCGGGAACGCGCTCCTCAGCCGCCGGCACGCCGCCATATCCGGCTCGGCCGCGTCGAGCGCCGCGCGCGTGGTCACGGGCACGTAGACGAACGGCACGCCGCACGACACTTCCTCGATGACCGCATCGTCGGCGACCGCCGCCCGGTCGACGCCGAGCGCCGCGATGATGTCGCCGCGTGGCGACGCCGGGCGCCTGAACTCCGGCGGGCGCTGGTCCATCGTCGCCGACTGCAGGCGGCCGTCGTCGGTCCAGGCCAGCTCCACGGGCGTCGGACCGATGTTGAGGCCGAACACCCACCGCTCCCTCCCGGGCGCGATGACGCCGTCGTGGGCGAGGGCGAAGGTGGTGCCGACGGTCGGGTGCCCTGCCATCGGCATCTCGACGCCGGGCGTGAAGATGCGCATGCGGATGTCGGTGTCCGGGCGCTCGCTCGGGAGGAGGAACGTGCTCTCGGAGAAGTTCATCTCGCGCGTGATGGCCTGCATGGCCGCCGCGTCGAGGCCGCGTGCGTCGGTGAAGACGGCGAGCTGGTTGCCCTCGAGTGGCCGATCCGTGAACACGTCGTAGTGGAGGTAGCGATACTCGGGCATGGCGTTCTCTGCCGAGCATAGCGGAGACCGCGGCTCCGGATCATGCCCCCCCTCACGAGGTTGTAGAACCGGCCGCATGAACGGCGACCGGGTGATCGGCGCCGCGGTGCTATCGTGCGCGTTCGGTGCCGCCGCGGACGCTGCCGTGCGCGAACCCGGGCGCGGGCGGCCACCGGGGCGTCGGCCGACCCGGTGTGTGCCGCGGACGCTGCCGGAGTTCCCGCGCCTCGTGGGACAATAGGCACGTGCGCCCGTAGCTCAGGTGGATAGAGCACCGGCCTTCTAAGCCGGGGGTCGCAGGTTCGATCCCTGCCGGGCGCGCCAGCGTTCAACTCGGAAGCAACTCGGAAGTCCAACGCTTCCGAGTCCAATGTAGGCACCGGTTCCCAGAACGAGCGAGCCACGTGTGATCTTGGACGAGCGCGCTGACCGCTTTCTCGGGGTGATCGTCGAGTTGATCTCGCCACGCAGGCGGCTAGTTTTTGTATATACTGAACTGTGTTCGAGTGGGATGCCCGAAAGGCCGCAGCCAACGTGCGCAAGCACGGGGTCTCATTCAACGAGGCAGCTACGGTGTTCGCTGATCCGGACGCGCTGGACGGTCCCGACCTGAAGCACTCCGCGCAGGAGAACCGTTCCTTGCGTCTCGGCCGCTCCCTGGCGGGCCGCGTGCTCGTCGTGGCGTACACAATCAGAGGGTCAGGCGATGACGAAAAGATCCGCATCATCAGCGCGAGACGCGCGAGCCGCAAGGAAAGGGCCGCGTACGCGAGCAGCTCGGCTGATTGACTTCTCGGACATTCCCGAGATGTCGGACGAGCAGCTGCGCGCGATGCGTCGCGTCGGTCGCCCGCCGCTCGGCGACGCGGCCCGTCGTCTCATCGCGATCCGCCTGGATCCAGACGTCTTGAATCGTTTCCGCAAGGAGGCGAAGCGCCGGAAGGTGGGCTATCAGACGCTGATCAACCAGGTGCTGGCAGAGTACGTCGAGAAGCACGTTGCGTGAGGATGGCCGTTTGGTTCCGCTTCGGCATGGCACCTGGGCATGGCACCCTGCGTAAGCGATTGAACGCGAGGCACTTCAGTCACACGAATTTCGCCTTCTAAGCCGGGGGGTCGCAGGTTCGATCCCTGCCGGGCGCGCCATCCGCCTTCGCGCGGGCAGGCCTGCGCGCTTCGGTGCGGCAGACCCGCATTGACGTCTTGCGGCAGCTCGATGGATGACAGGAGCGTTCCGTACGATCGCACGTTCGGCCCCGTTCGCGTCTCCACGCCCGGCGACGTGGTGGTTGTCCGCCTGTCGGACCGGCTCCCGGAAGAAGTTGCGTGAACCCGCGGCACGTGGCGGTCGTCGTGGCCAACGACGAGCCGTTCGGCACGGCGCGGATGTGGTCGCTGCTCATGCTTGAGGACGTGACGACGATCGACGTGTTCCGACAGCCCGAGGACGACGCGCTGGCCTGGCTCCGTTCGAAGGCCGGCGATGGATCGAGGGAAGGCTGACCGTGCCGCTTCTCATTCCCCGCGAGCACGGCGCGTATGGGCAGCTCGCCTATCCCGTCCTCACCACGTTCATCGTCGCGGGCGTGACGTCGCCGGCCCTCCTCCTCGCGGTCGCCGTGGCCGCCGCGTTCGTCGGCCATGAGGCGCTGCTCGTCCTCCTCGGCCGTCGAGGGACGAGAGTCGCGCGCGAGCGACGCGCCGAGGCTGTCAGCTGGCTGATGGGCACCGGCCTTGTCGCCGCCGGCACCGCGGGAGGCGCGCTGTGGCTGTGCGCGCCAGACCTGCGATGGAGCCTGGCCGTGCCGGCCGTGCCAGTCGCGGTGCTCATCTGGACCATCGCGCGCGGGACCGAGAAGTCGGCGATCGGCGAGACGGCCGTCGCGCTGGCGTGTTCGCTGGCTGCCCTGCCCGTGGGCCTGATGGCCGGCGCATCCGCCGCGGGGGCGTGGACGGTGGCCTTGGCGTTCGCGGCGACGTTCGTGGCCGCGACGCTCGCCGTGCGCGCGAGCATTCTCGACGTTCGCGGCGGCGGCGACGCGCGCGCGGCGCGGCGCACCCGGCTTGCCAGCGCCGTGGTGGCGGGTCTCTTCGCGCTCGGGCTGGCCGCCGGCGGCGTGCAGGGGGCGCTGCCCTGGATCGCTCTGGCGGCCGCGGCTCCGGGCCTGGGCGCCGCCGTGTGGCTCACGCTGCGGCCGCCGCCGCCCACTCGGCTGCGCGTGACGGGATGGACCCTCGTGGGCGTCTCCACGGCCGCGGCGGTGATGCTCATCGCCGGGCTTCGCTGACAACGCCTGCGGCCCCGGTGCGTGCCTCCCCGCCGGCGGCCGACTCTGCTAGGATCGAGGTTCGGGCTGCACCAGGCTCGACAGAAACTGGAGGACCGATGCGACGTTCAGTGCTTGCAGTGTCCGCGGCAGCGGCGCTCTTCGCGACCACGGCCATGGCTCAGAAGACCACCGAGATGCATCCTGGCAAGGGCGGGAGCCCCCACGTCCGCACCGAGTGGAGCGTGGACGGCGCGAACATCGCGATCGAGTACGGCCGTCCGGCGCTCAAGGGCCGTCCCGAGGCCCAGTTGATGCCGCCGGGCAAGCCGTGGCGCACGGGCGCCGATGAAGCGACCACGCTCCGGACCGACAAGCCGCTCAAGTTCGGCGCGCTCTCCGTGCCGGCCGGCGCCTACACCCTCTACACCATTCCGGGCGCGTCCGAGTGGCAGCTCGCCATCAGCAAGCGCACCGGCCAGTGGGGCATCCCCGTGCAGACCAGCGACGACCTGGGCCGCGTCTCGATGACCGTTGGCAAGACCTCGTCGCCGGTCGAGATGCTGACGATCTCGATTGACGACACGCCCGCCGGCGCAACGCTCCGCATCGAGTGGGGCAGCACGCGCGCGTCGGTGCCGTTTACGGTGGGGTAGACAGGACGGGCCTGGAGGCTTGGAGACTTGGAGGTCTGGAGCTCGAGCGTTCCAGGTCCTCCAAGCCTCCCCCCACGCCTCCACGCCTCCACCCCTCCACCCCTCCACGCCTCCCGTATAATTCCCTCCGCCTTTCCTGGAGGGTCCATGCGCTCCCGTACCCGTTCGTCTCTGCCGGTCGTCGCTCTCTTCGTCGGCCTGTTCGGCCTGAGCGTCGCGCCCGCGGGCCAGACGCCCGCACCGGCACCGGCCGCCGATCCGTTTGCCGGCCTGGCGTTTCGCAACATCGGTCCGGCCACGATGGGCGGCCGCGTCGACGAGCTCGCCGTCGTCGAGTCGAACCCGGCCATCTTCTACGTCGGCACGGCCACCGGCGGACTCTGGAAGACGATGAACAACGGCACCACGTGGGAGGTGCTCTTCGACGATCTCGACGACGTCGTCTCGATCGGCGCGGTGGCCATTGCGCCCGATGACGCCAACACGGTGTGGGTCGGCACAGGCGAGAACAACAACCGCCAGAGCAGCTCCTGGGGCACCGGCGTCTACAAGTCCACCGACGGCGGCCGCACGTGGAAGCAGGCGGGGCTGCGGAACTCCAGGCACATCGCGCGCATCGTCGTGGACCCGGTCGACCACGACGTGGTGTACGTGGCGGCGCTCGGGAGTCTGTGGGGCGCCGGCGGCGATCGCGGCGTGTTCAAGACGGCGGACGGCGGTCTCACCTGGCAGCGCGTGCTGCACGTCGACGACGACACGGGCGCGACCGAGCTCGTGATGGACCCGGTCAACAACAAGGTGCTCTACTCCGCCACCTACCAGCGCCGCCGCGCCGTCTGGGGCTTCAACGGCGGCGGACCGGGCAGCGCCATCTGGAAGTCGAGCGACGCCGGTCGGACGTGGACGAAGCTGACCAACGGCATCCCGGCGGGCCCGCTGGGCCGCATCGGGCTCGACGTCTACCGCTCGAACCCCGACATCCTCTACGCCCGCATCGAGCACCCGCGCGAGAGCGGCGTCTACCGCTCCGACGACGCGGGATTGTCGTGGCGGAAGACGTCCGACGTCAACCCGCGCCCGATGTACTTCAGCCAGATTCGCGTCGACCCGAACAACGACCTGCGCGTCTACGTGCTCGGCGTCCAGCTCCACATCTCCGACGACGGGGGCAGGACGTTCGTCGAGAACGGGACGATGCACTCCGACCATCACGCGATGTGGATCAACCCGCGCAACTCGAACCACATCATCGACGGCAACGACGGCGGCATCGGCATCAGCTACGACAGGGGCAGGACGTGGGAGGGGATCTACAACATGGATCTCGGCCAGTTCTACCACGTGGGCGTCGACATGCAGGTGCCGTACAACGTCTGCGGCGGCCTGCAGGACAACTACACGTGGTGCGGCCCCAGCCAGGTGCGCAGCCGGACCGGCATCGGCAACGACGACTGGTTCAGCATCCACGGGGGTGACGGGTTCGAGGCCGTCATCGATCCGAGCGATCCGCGGACCATCTACGCGGAATCGCAGGACGGCAACATCTCGCGCATCGACGCGAAGACCAACGAGCGCAAGAGCATCCGCCCGCTGCCGGCCCGCGGCGAGGATCCGTACCGCTGGAACTGGAACACGCCCATCGTCATCTCGCCCCACAACCCGTCGACCATCTACGTCGGCGCCAACCGCGTGTTCCGATCGACGGATCGCGGCCACTCCTGGACGGCCATCAGCCCGGACCTGACCCAGAACACGGACCGCGAAACGCTGTCGCTGATGGGCCGGGTGGCCAAGGAGTTCGAGATCGCGAAGCACGACGGCGTGCAGTCGTTCGGCAATCTCGTGCAGCTCGCCGAGTCGCCCCTGCGCGAAGGCCTGATCTATGCCGGCGCCGATGACGGCACCGTCTACGTCACGCGCGACGGCGGCAGGAACTGGGAGAACCTGACCGGCAAGTTCCCGCGCCGGCCCGCCAACGCCTACGTCTCGGGGCTGGCGCCCTCGAAGCACGACGCCAACACGGTGTACGTGACCTTCGACAACCACGCCAACGACGACTACGGCGTGTACGTGTACGGCAGCGTCGATGCCGGCAGCAGCTGGCGCTCGCTGAGCGAGGGGATTCCGGACGGGCACGTGACCATCACCATCACCGAGGACCCGAGGAACCCGGCGGTGCTCTATGCCGGCACGGAGTTCGGGCTGTACGTCAGCATCGATCGCGGCGGCAGCTGGATGCGCCTGAAAGCCGGTCTTCCCACGGTTCCCGTCCACGAGGTGGTCATCCACCCGCGCGACAACGACATCGTCGTCGCCACGCACGGACGCAGCATCTGGATTCTCGACGACGCCACGCCGATTCAGCAGCTGGCCGACGCGCGCAAGACCGACGCGTACCTCTTCGACATGCGGCCCGCCGTGCAGTTCGGCGTGGCCAACGACCGCGGCTTCGTGACCGACAAGCCGTTCTTCGGCAAGAACCCGACTCCCGGGGCGGCCATCAGCTACTACCTGGCGAAGGGCGCCACGCAGGTACGGCTGCAGGTCCGCGACGCCGCCGGCGCCCTCGTCCGCACGCTCGACGGCGACGCCACCAAGGACGCGGTCGCGGTCGGCGTCAATCGCGTGTACTGGGATCTGCGCCACGAGCCCCTGCCAGCCATCCAGGGCCTGCCGCAAGGCGGCGGCGGCTTCGGCGGCGGCGGCAACAACGGCCCCGTCGTGCTGCCGGGCGAGTACCGGGTCACACTGACCGTTGACGGCCGCGATGCGGGCACGAAGACGCTGCGGGTCACGGGCGATCCCGACATCCAGATTACCGACGCCGACCGCAAGGTGTGGCACGACACGGCGCTGGCGCTCCACGCGCTGCAGCGGACGGCCAACGACGCGGCCAACCTCGTCCGGCAGCTCGGCGAGCAGTACCGCACCGTCGAGGGCCTGCTCAAGTCGGCGGCGGGCGCGCCGGCGGAAGCCAGGACGGCGGTGGAGGCGGCCGGCAAGCAGCTCGCGGAGCTGCGCCGCCAGCTCGGCGTTCCCGCGCCCGGACAGCCCGCTGCGGGCGGCGGGGGCGGCGGCTTCGGCGGGCAGCAGCAGAACGTGCGCGGCCGCATCGGGCAAACGAAGGGCCAGGTCATGGCCTCCACGTCGCTGCCCACCGAGCAGCAGACCCGCATCGCCGGCGAGCTCCGCGAAGACCTCGCCAAGGTGGTGCAGGCGGTCAATGACGCCATCGCGGCCATGCCGGCGCTGTACGACAAGCTCGGCGCGAGCGGCCTCAAGCCCGCGGCGCTCACCCCGGTGAAGATGCCGTGACGTCGCGCCGCCGCTTTCTCGCCGCCTGCTCCGCCGCGGGCGTCACCTCTGCGCTCGTACCGGGCGCCCTCTGGGCGCGCGTCCAGCAGGAGGGCGCGCGCCGCATCACCGTCGAGATGCTCGACGACGCGCTGGCCGTCGCCGGCCTGCAGTTCAACGACGACGAGCGGCGCCAGATGGCCAACGCCATCAACCAGAACCTCGAGCGCTACGACGAGCTGCGCAAGGTCGCGCTCGACGAGAGCCTGGCGCCGCCGATGTACTTCAGCCCGCTCGTGCCGGGCACGCGGGTGGACCGGACAGCACGCCCGTTCCGCCCGACGCGGCCGGCGAACATCCACCGGCCCGCGCGGCTCGAGGACGTCGCGTTCTGGCCGCTGACCGATCTGGCCGAGCTCGTGCGCACGCGGCGGGTGACCTCGATCGAGCTCACGGAGATGTACCTCGCGCGGCTCGAGCGGCTGAACCCGATACTCAACTGCGTGGTCACGCTCACGCCGGATCTGGCCCGGCGGCAGGCCAGGCAGGCCGACCAGGAGATCGCGGCCGGCACGTACCGCGGGCCGCTGCACGGCATTCCGTGGGGGTGCAAGGACATCATCGCCGTGCCCGGCTACCCGACCACGTGGGGATCGGGCGCCTACCAGGACCAGCAGATCGAGACCGAAGCGACGGTCGTGCGCCTGCTTCGCGACGCCGGCGCGGTGCTCATCGCCAAGCTCACGACGGGCGAGCTCGCGGCGGGCGACCGGTGGTTCGGCGGGCGCACGAACAACCCGTGGAATCCGAAGGAGGGATCCAGCGGGTCGTCGGCCGGGCCCGCGTCCGCCACGGCGGCCGGGTGCGTGGCGTTCGCCATCGGCACCGAGACCAGCGGCTCGATCCTCAGCCCGTCCACCGTATGCGGCGTCACGGGGCTGCGCCCGACGTTCGGCCGTGTCTCGCGGCACGGCGCGATGACGCTCTCGTGGTCGATGGATCGACTGGGGCCGATCTGCCGCACGGCGGAGGATTGTGCGCTGGTCCTGCACGTGATTGCCAGGCCCGACGAGGAAGACCTGTCGGTGATCGACCTGCCCTTCAACTGGGATGCGGCGGCCGACCTGCGCGGGCTGCGGGTCGGGTATCTCGCGGCGGCGTTCGACGAGGAGGGCCGCGACGCCGACTGGAAGCGGAACGACGAGCGGGCGCTGGCCGAGCTCCGCGGCCTGGGCGTGACGCTCGAGGCCTTCGAGCTGCCGGCGCTGCCGCTCAACGCGCTGGGCGGCATCCTCGGCGCGGAATCGGGGGCGTCGTTCGACCACGCGCTCCGGAGCGGCCGACTCGAGAAGCTGACCAACCGGGGCCGCGCCAACGGCATGCGTTCGAGCCGCCTCGTGCCGGCGGTCGAGTACCTGCAGGCGCAGCGCGTGCGCGCGCAGGTGATGCGGCAGTTTGCCGCCGCCGTGTCGCGCTTCGACGTGTACATCGCGCCGTACATGGCGATGCGCGGCGGCACCGGCGGGCCGCCCACGCCGCCCGGGGGCTCGACGCCGCCCGCGGGCCCGCCGCCGCAGCAGCGGCCCAGCGTGATTCGAGATCACTTCCAAGTCGCGAACCTGTGCGGCTACCCCGCCGTCTCCGTGCCGCACGGGTTCACCGCCGACGGGCTGCCGACGAGCATCACGTTCCTGGGTCGCCTGTACAACGAAACGGCCATCCTCGGGCTGGCCCGGGCCTATCAGGAGCGTGCGGGCTGGCATCGGAAGACGCCGTCGATCGGCTGAAACGCTTGCTTTCGGCGGACGCCTCTGGTGTAGTGGCGCGGTGTCCGATCGGGTGACCGTCCGCGCGCGCGTCAACGGCGTCGAGTACGAGCGCAGCGTCGAACCGAGGCTCCTCCTCAGCGACTTCCTCCGGCAGGATCTGGGTCTGACCGGCACGCACGTCGGATGCGAACACGGCGTGTGCGGCGCCTGCACCGTGCTCGTCGAGGGCGAGCCGGTGCGGAGCTGCCTGATGTTCGCCGTGCAGGCGGACGGCGCGCGGCTGACGACGGCCGAAGGGCTGACGCCCGGTAACGGCGCCCCGCTCCATCCGCTGCAGGCCGCCTTCCGCGACGCCCACGCGCTGCAGTGCGGCTTCTGCACGCCGGGCATCCTCATGAGCATGGCGGCGCTCCTCGACGCGCCGTCGCCGCTCTCCGACGAGGACATCCGCGCGACGCTCGCGGGGCACCTGTGCCGCTGCACCGGCTACGCCAACATCGTCCGCGCCGTCCGCAAGGCTCATGGCCAGCTACATCGGTGAGCGCGTCCGGCGGAACGAAGACGCGCGGCTGCTGACGGGTCGGGCGCTGTTCGTCGACGACGTGCAGCTCCCGGGGATGGCCCACGTCGCCTTCCTGCGGAGCGACCACGCGCATGGGCGCCTGCGCGGCGTGGACGTCGAGGATGCGCGCCGGTATCCGGGCGTCATCGCCGTCTTCACCGCCGCCGACCTGGGCGACTTCTGGCAGCCGGGTCCGCTGCTGGTCCCCCCGCCGCCGGTGCCCGGCCTGGAGTTCCATGCGCGCACGCAGGTGCCGCTGGCGCGCGACAAAGTGCGGCACGTGGGCGAGCCCATCGCCATGGTGGTGGCCGAGTCGCGCTACGTGGCCGAGGACGCGCTGGCGCTCATCGCCGTGGACGTGGAGCCGCTCGGCGCCGTGGGCGATCTCGAGGCGGCGCTCTTGCCCGATGCGCCGAAGGTCCACGACGAGCTGGCGTCGAACCTGGCCGCCCGCGTGCGGCAGCAGAAGGGCGACTACGACCGGGCGCGCGCCGACGCCGACCTCGTCGTGAGCCGCCGGTTCGTGTACGACCGCGGTGCGTCGGCTGCCATCGAGAACCGCGCGGTGGCCGCGGCGTGGGACCCGAAGAGCGAGGAGCTGACGATCTGGGACACGACGCAGGCGCCCATCCCGATTCGCAACGGGCTGGCGCGTCTCCTCGGCCTGCTCGAGTCGCAGGTGAACGTCATCGCGCCCTTCGTGGGCGGCGGGTTCGGCCCGAAGATCATGATGTTCTACCCGGAGGAGGTGCTCGTGCCCTGGGCGGCGCGACGCCTGGGCCGGCCGCTCAAGTGGACCGAGGATCGGCACGAGAACTTCGGCGCCACCACGCAGGAGCGGAGCCAGGTGCACGACGCGGAGATCGCCCTGACGCGCGAGGGGCGCATCCTGGGCGTCAGAGACGTGTTCCTCCACGACAACGGCGCGTACAACGCGTACGGCTTGACCGTGCCCATCAACTCGCAGTGCACGCTGCTCGGCATGTACCGCGTGCCGAACTACGAGAGCGAGTTCAAGGCCGTCTTCACGACCCGGACGCAGGTGACCCCCGTGCGGGGCGCGGGGCGCCAGCACGGCGTGTTCGTCATGGAGCGCCTGCTCGACCTGGCCGCGCGGGAGCTGGGCATCGACCGGCTGGAGCTGCGCCGGCGGAACCTGCTCTCGCCGGACGAGTTCCCGCACAACCACGAGATCATCTTCCAGGACTTCGCGCCGCTCACCTACGACAGCGGCGACTACCTGCCGGCCTTCGACGAGGCCGCGGCGCTCATCGGCTACGACCGCTTCTACCGCGAGGAGCAGCCACGCCTGCGCGCCGAGGGCCGGCGCGTGGGCCTCGGCATCGTGGGCTACGTCGAGGGGACGGGCATCGGCCCCTACGAGGGCGCGCGCGTGACGGTGGAGCCGAGCGGCCTGGTACGCGTGGCCACGGGCGTGGGCACGCAGGGGCAGGGCCACTTCACCGCGTTCGCGCAGCTCGTGGCCGACGCGCTGGGCGTCGACGTCGAGCAGGTCCGCGTCGTCACCGGCGACACGCGCGAGTTCCACTGGGGCACGGGGACGTTCGCCAGCCGCGGCGCCGTCGTGGCCGGCACGGCGTGCCGGTCGGCGGCGCTGGCGGTGCGCGACAAGGTGGTGGCGCTGGCGGCGCGGCTGCTGGACGCCGCGCCGGAGACGATCGAGCTCGAGGGCGGGCGCGCCCGCGGGCGCGGGCGCGACGACGCGAGCCTGTCGCTCGGCGAGCTGGCGGCCAGGGCCAACCCGCTCCGGGGCGCGGTGACGCCCGGCATGGAGCCTGGCCTCGAAGCCACCGCCTACTTCGGGCCCGATCGCGGTAACACGGCCAACGGCGTCCACGCGATGATCGTCGAGGTCGATCCGGAGACGGCGGACGTGAAGATTCTCCGCTACGTCGTCGTCCACGACTGCGGCCGGCTCATCAACCCCCTCATTGTCGAGGGACAGATCCAGGGCGGCGTCGCCCATGGGATCGGGAACGCGTTCTACGAACAGCTCCACTACAACGAGGACGGGCAGCTGCTGAACGCGTCGCTCATGGACTACCTGCTCCCGGTCGCCACCGACGTCCCCGACGTCGAGATGGCGCACCGCGAGACGCCCTCGCCGTTCAACCCGTCGGGACTGAAGGGCGTCGGCGAGGCCGGCTGCATCGCCACCGGCGCGCTTTTCGCGCAGGCCGTGGAGGACGCACTCGGCCACGCCGTCGAGATCCGCGGGATCCCGCTGAGCCCCGATCGGCTGTTCCACCTGATGCGGGAGGCGCGCGCATGAAGGTGACCGGCACGTTCCTCTTCAGGGGCCCACGCGAGGCCGTGTGGGATCTCCTGCAGGACCCGGCCGTGCTGGCCAAGGCCATGCCGGGCGCCGAGCGCCTCGAAAGAACGGAGGGCGACCGCTTCGAAGGGTCGATGAAGGTGAGCCTCGGGCCGGTGACGGCCGCGAGGTTCACCCTGGTCGTCGAGCTCGCCGACAAGGCGGCGCCCGAGCGGTTCGCCATGCGCATCGACAGCCAGGGGCCGCTCGGCTTCACGCGGGGCAAGGCGCTCGTCGAGCTCACGCCCGTCGACGAAGGGACGATGATGAGCTACTCGTCGGACCTGCAGATCGGGGGCCGCATCGCCGCCGTCGGGCAGCGCGTCATCGACATGGCGGCGCGGATGATGACGGAGAAGGGCCTCGAGTCCCTGCAGAAGGAACTCGACGCGCGGCTGGCCGGAGGTTCCAGGGCGTGAAGCCGGCGCCGTTCGTCTACTTCCGCCCGGCGTCGCTCGACGAGGCCCTCGCCCACCTCGCGGAGGTCGAAGGCGCCAAGGTGCTGGCCGGCGGGCAGAGCCTGGTGCCGGCCATGAACTTCCGTATCGCGCAGCCGGCGGCGCTCGTGGACATCAACCGCGTCGCCGGCCTGTCGTCGATTGAGGCGCGCGCGGATGGCGGCCTCCGCATCGGAGGCCTGGTGCGGCATCGCGCGCTCGAGACCAGCGCAGAGGTGGCGCGGCACGCGCCGCTCGTGGCCGAGGCCATGCCCCTGGTGGCTCACCCGCCTATCCGGACGCGCGGCACGCTGGGCGGCAGCCTTGCGCACGCGGACCCGGCGGCCGAGTTGCCGGCGGTGATGCTGGCGCTCGATGCGACGTTCACGGCCGTGAACCGCATGCGGGCCCGGACCATCGCGGCCGCCGATTTCTTCCTGGGCCTGTACGCCACGGCGCTCGAACCGGACGAGATTCTGACCGACATCGCCATCCCGCCGCTCCCGCGCGGCGCCGGCTGGGCGATCGACGAGTTTGCGCGCCGGCACGGCGACTACGCGCTCGCGGGCGCGGCGGCGATCCTCGTCACCGACGACCGCGGCACGTGCACCGCGGCGCGCATCGGGCTCATGAGCGCGCACGACCGACCCGTGCTGGCCGCGCAGGCGGCGGCACGGCTCGTCGGACACCGGCTCTCGCCGGAGGCTCTCGCCGACGCCGCGGATACGGCCGCCGCCGTGGACGCGGATCCGTCCGGCGACATCCACGCGTCGGCCGACTATCGTCGACACCTCGTCGGCGTGATGGTCCGCCGCGTGCTTGCGCGGGCCGCGGCCCGCGCGTCCGGCGCACGGCCCTGACCATGGCGGCGGAGCTGACCAACGCCGACCTGGCGCCGACGCGCCCGTCGGAGCGCACGTGGAACGCCTGGCACATCGCGTCGCTCTGGATCGGCATGAGCGTGTGCATTCCGAGCTACATGCTCGCGTCCAGCATGATCGCCGATGGGCTGAGCTGGCAGCTCAGCCTCGTCGCCATCTTCCTCGGCAACGCCATCGTCCTCGTCCCGCTCGTGGTGTCGGCGCACGCGGGCACGCGATACGGCATCCCCTTCCCCGTGTTCGCACGGGCGTCGTTCGGCGTGGTCGGCACGCATGTGCCCTCGCTGCTCCGCGCCGTGGTGGCGTGCGGATGGTTCGGCATCCAGACGTGGATTGGCGGGCTTGCGCTCGACGCGCTCCTTGCGATCCTGATGCCCGGATGGGCGAGCCTCGGCGGCGACTGGCGGTTGATGGGGTTTGGCGCCCCGCAGTACCTGGGCTTCGCGCTCTTCTGGCTCGTCAACGTGTACTTCGTCTGGAGCGGCACCGAGGGCATCAAGCGGCTGGAGACGATCGGCGCGCCGCTGCTCGTGGCGCTGTGCCTGGCGCTCCTCGGCTGGGCGCTGGCGGTGAGCGGGGGCTTCGCGTCGCTTCTCGACGGGGCGGCCCGCCTGGCCGCCGGGCGAGCCACCGACGAGTCCACGCCGCTGCGGCTCATCCCGTGGACGACAGCCATGGTGGGCTACTGGGCGACGCTGTCGCTCAACATCCCGGACTTCACGCGGTACGCGCGCAGCCAGCGCGACCAGGTCGCGGGCCAGGCGCTCGGCCTGCTGACGACGATGCCGCTCGTGGCGTTCATCGGCATCGCGGTGACGAGCGCCACCGTGATTCGGTACGGCGAGCCGAT
Organism: Acidobacteriota bacterium; assembly: GCA_040754955.1. Classification (GTDB taxonomy): domain Bacteria; phylum Acidobacteriota; class Vicinamibacteria; order Vicinamibacterales; family UBA2999; genus JBFMCA01. The sequence continues at coordinate 46,058 of JBFMCA010000017.1, forward strand.
CTGGAACCCGGTGAACCTGCTGGCGAGGCTGTCAGCCGAATCGGGGCACCCGGCCGTCGGCATCGCGTCGATGATGGCGATTCTCGTGGCGACGCTGACGACCAACATCGCCGCGAACGTGGTGGCGCCCGCCGTGAGCTTCGCCAACCTCGCCCCCGCGCGCGTGACGTTCCGGACCGGCGGGCTCATCGCGGCGGCCGCGGGCGTGGCCATCCTGCCGTGGCGCCTGCTCGACGTCTACCAGGGCTGGCTGCTCAGCTACTCGGGCCTGCTCGGCGCGGTCGGCGGCGTGATGCTGGCCGACTACGTCATCGTGCGGCGCGGCCGGCTGGCCGTCGAAGACCTGTATGATGCCCGGGGACGCTACGCCTACACGCGGGGCGTCAACCGCGCGGCCGTGGCCGCGCTGGCCTGCGGCGTGCTGGCCGCGCTGGCGGGCCTCGTCGACGCGCGCGTGCGGGTGCTGTTCGACGCCGCGTGGTTCTCGGCGGGCGGCGTCGCGGCGGGAGTCTACCTGCTGCTGATGGCCCGCCAGACCGTTCCGTCATCCACCAGTGAGGCCGCATGAAGACCTACGACCTGTCGCAGCCGCTCAATCAGGAGTGCTCGTTCTGGCCCTTCTACCCGCCGTTCGAGGTGAAGTACATCAAGCGCAAGGCCGAGCACGGCGTGAACGCGCAGTACATCATGACGTCGAACCACATGGGCACGCACCTCGACGCCCCCAGACACTTCGTCACCGCCGGCATGACCATCGACGAGATCCCCATGGAGTGGCTCTGCGGGCCCGGCGTCGTCGTCAACCTCGCCGACGCGATGGACGACTTCGATCTCTACACGCCGAAGATGATCGAGGACCGCGTGGAGGTGCGCGACGGCGACCTGCTCTTCCTGCACACGGGCTGGGAGCGCTTCGCGCAGTTCGGCGCCACGCCCGACGAGGAGCGGTACATCCACCGGCACCCGGGCGCGCACCCCGACATGGTGCCGTGGCTGCTCGAGAAGAAGATCCACATCTGGGGCGTGGACTGCATCTCGACGGACCACCCGATGAACCTCCCCATCGGCCGGTTCCTCGGCAAGGGCGCGTTCGGGCACTGCGACCGGGTGCGCGCCGCGTGTGAGGCCAAGTTCGGCGGCAAGGAGGCGGTGGACCGGCTCTTCCCCGACTCGGCCTACCAGCTCACCCACAACGCGCTCTTCCCCTCCAACTGCATGCACATCGAGAACCTCGGCGGCGAGATCGCGGCGCCGGAGCTGCAGAACAAGCGTCTGGTGCTCGGCTGCTTCCCGTGGAAGTTCCGCGGCGGCGAGGCCGCGTTCTGCCGCGCCGTGGCCTTCACCGGCGAGTTCAAGGCCTGACCCGTGGCCCTCGTCGACCGTCCCGCCTCCGCGCTCCGCGACCTGGTCGCCTCGCGGAAGGTGTCGGCCCGCGAACTCCTGCAGGCGACGATCGACCGCATCGGGCGCGTCAACCCCGCCCTGAACGCGGTCGTCACGCTCAACGAGCGGGCGCTCGACGAGGCGGCGGCCGTGGACGCGGCCCTGGCGCGCGGCGAGCCTGCAGGGCTGCTCTCGGGCCTGCCGGTCGGCATCAAGGACGTCACGCCCGTCAAGGGCGTGCGGACGACGTACGGGTCGCCGATCTTCGCCGACCACGTGCCGGACGAGGACGCGCTGGTCGTGCGGCGGCTGCGGGCTGCAGGCGCCGTCATCCTGGGCAAGACCAACTGCCCGGAGTTCGCGGCGGGCGGCAACACCTTCAACGAGGTCTTCGGCCGCACGCGGAATCCGTGGAACACGGCGCTCAGCGCCGGCGGGTCGACCGGCGGCGGCGCGGCGGCGCTGGCGACGGGGATGATCGCGCTCGCGGAAGGCACCGACCTGGGCGGGTCGCTGCGCATTCCGGCGTCGTTCTGCGGCGTCGTGGGCCTGCGCCCGTCGGTGGGCCTCGTGCCGACGGTGCCATCCGACTGGGCGTGGGACACGCTGCAGGTCACCGGTCCCATGGCGCGCACCGTCGAAGACGTGGCGTGGATGCTGCAGGCCATCGCGGGCCCGAGCCCGGAGGCGCCGCTGGCGCAGCCCACGGCCGGGCGCGACTTCGTGGCCGCCGCCCGCGCGGCGCTGCCCCGCGATTGCCGGGTCGCCTACGTCGCCGACCCGGCGGGCATCGGCGTCGATCCGGGCGTGGAGCGTGTCTGCCGCGCGGCGGCGGAGGCGCTGGCCGGCGACGGCGCGCGCGTCGATGTGATGAGCGTAGACCTGTCGTTCGCGCGCAAGCCGTTTCTCGCCTTGCGGGGTCTGTGGTTCGTGACCCAGCTGCACCCGCACCTCGGCGAGCGCGCGCGGTTCGGACCCAACGTCGGCGCGAACGTGAAGGCGGGTCTCGACACCGCACTGCTCGAGGTGGGTGCCGCCGAGCAGGCCCGCAACCGCCTGTGGCACCTCTGCCGGGAGATCTTCTCGACGGTCGACTGCGTCGTCACGCCCTGTATGGCGGTGCCGCCGTTCCCGGTCGACGAGAACTACCCGGCGGCCATCGCCGGGCGGCCGATGGAGACCTACATCGACTGGATTGCGCCTACATTCCTGTGGAGCATGACGGGGCTGCCGGTGGCCTCGGTGCCGGCCGGCCTCGATGCGAGCGGGCTGCCTGTGGGCGTGCAGGTGGTGGGGCCGCCGCGCGGCGAGGAACGTGTCCTCACCGTCGCGGCCGCCATCGAGCGGAGTCGCGCCATCGGCGCGCCGCCGGTCAGCGAATGACGAGGTAGCGCCAGAGGCGCGCGACTTCTTTCTCGTTCACGTACTTCCCGATTTCCTTCTGGAACTGCGCCTGGCTCTTCCACGGCCGGTATTCCTCGAACTCGTGCGCCATCCGCTTGCCGACGCCGGGGATGGTCATGAACTCGGCTTCCGTCGCGGTGTTCAGGTCGAGGGGGATGAACGTGTACTGTTTGAGACGCGCGACCTCCTTCGCGTCGACGTACTTGCCGATCTCCTTCTCGAACTGGGCGAAGGAGCGCCAGGGCCGGTACTCCTCGAACTCGTGCGCCATGCGCTTGCCGGCGCCGGGGATGAGCAGAATCTCCTCGGCGGAGGCCGTGTTGAGGTTGACGTGGATGAAGGCGCGCCCGTAGAAGGCGCGGAGCTGGTCGGCTGTCAACCCTTCGGCCGTGAGCAGGCGGTTGAGCGCGAGGACGCTGTCGAAGGGCCGCGCCGCCACGATCTTCGCGGCGAGCGCGGGCGTCATGTGCGGAAGACCAGCCAGCTCCTTCTCGGGCGCCACGTTCGGGTCGACGAGACCCGGCGCCACCTGTGCGTGGGCGGCCAGCGCGGTGATCAGGACGAGCGACGCGAGGGCGGCGCGGGTGACGGTGAGCACGCGGATCATGACGGCCTCCGGAGCGTGCTGGCGATGCCGACGAGGCCGAGCACGGCCATCGAGCCCGGCGCAAGCGTGGGCGGCGATTTGGCCTGCAGGACCTTCATGGCGAGATCGAACCCCGCCAGCGAGGGATCCATCTCGAGCTGAAACTCCATACTGCCCCGGAAGTGCAGCACGGCGCCAGCGGCGCCCGCCACGATGAGGGCCGCCATCAGGGCCTGGAAGACGCGTAACGCCGGCGACGAGTCGGGCGCGGCCGCCCGCCAGGCGCTCGCGGCCAGGGCGGCCGCGATGAGCGCCAGCGGGACGAGCTGCAGCGCGTCCTCGTAGTGCCCGATGAGCGAGAGCTCCACACCTGTGCCAACCAGGCCGAACACAAGGGTGGCGAGGAGCAGGGAGTCGGCCGACACGCGTCGTTCACGAGGCCCGTTGAGCACCTACTTCTTGACGAACTTCTTGACCGCCCGCTGGCCCACCTCGGCGCTGTAGATGTTGCCGGCGGCATCGGTGGCCACACCTTCGCCCGCGCTCGTCGATGGCGGATTGACGGCGGTGTCGGGGATGAAGGCCGTCACTCTGGCGTTCCTGCCCTCCTTGAGATCGCCGATGCGGATGCCGCGCTTCCACTCGGGCCGGTTCCTGGCCACCGAACCCGACTCGGAGTCGCTCGCGTACAGGATGTCGTTCTTGTCGATCCAGATGCCGCTGTTGCGGCTGAACTGCTCGTAGCCGGCGTCGAGGAAGTTGCCGTCCTGATCCCAGACGACGAGGCGGTTGTTCGAGCGATCGGCCACCCAGAGCCGGCCCCTGGAGTCGAACGCCAGGCTGTGCGGCTGGTCCATCTCGCCGGGTCCGGCGCCGCGCTTGCCCCACGCCTTGATGAACCTGCCCGTGCGGTCGAACTTCTTGATGGCCGCGTGCGTCGGGCCATGGCCCTCGGACACGAAGATCTCGCCCTTCTCGTTGGTGATGACGTCGTTCGGCTGGTAGAACGACGCGGCGTCCTCGGGCTGGCCAGGCCGGTTGCCGCCAGCCTTGCCGAGCGTCAACAGGAGCTTGCCGTCGGGGCTGAACTTGAAGACCTGGTGGCCGATCGGCGTGGCCGGGGGCGGCGGCATCGGCGCATCGGCCGGCGCGTTCGGGGCGCGGCGCGGGAAGTTGTCCTGGCCGTCGGTGATCCACACGTTCCCGTCGCGGTCGACGTGGATACCGTGCGGGAACACCATGAGGCCCCTGCCGAAGCTGCGGACCAGCGTGCCGTCGGCGTTGAAGAGCAGCACCGGGTCGAGTTCGGACATCTGGCCGGTTGCCCGATCGAGGCAGGAGTTGGCGCCGCACCGTTCGCCGACCCAGATGGACGTCCCGTCGAGCGCAGGCTCGACGGCGCTCGTCGACCCCCACGTCCGGCCGGCCGGCAGCTTGAAGTGGTTCTCCACGAGGGTGTACGGGTTGGGCGCATCGTTGGTGGGCGCGATGGCGGCCTGCGCGTGCAGCCACCCTGTCGCGGCCGCAGCCGCGACGGCCGCGATGCCAGCAGCGGCAATGCTCGTCCGAATGACCTGTCGCATGGGGCGATGTCTCCTGGGGCCGTTGGTTCGGCGGGGGTATTCTACCGGAGGTGCCGGGGGTTCCGGAGGTTCCGAGGGGTGGCCGGCATCCGCCCTCATGGCCCCCGGGGAACCCCTTCTTCAGAACGCCATTCGCGACGGCTGCCACTGCAGGCCGAGCGACATGATGCGCTCGAGCAACGGGCCGTACTCGACGCCGGCCCGGCGCGCGGACTCGGCGAAATCCTCGCCGTGGGCGAGCTGCGGGTTGGGGTTGGCCTCGATCACGTACAGCCTGCCCTCGGCGTCCATCCGGAAATCGATGCGGCCGTAGCCCGTCAGGTCCAGCGCGCGATAGACGCGCCGGGCCAGGTGCTGCACCTTGAGCGCCAGCTCCTCGGGGAGCCTGGCTTCGTCCGTGTCGATGCCGTGCTTCTTCTGGTACGCGACGCTCCACTTCACCCGCTCGGTCGCGATGTGCCAGGTCCGGTCCGGCATCTTGGCAAACGACATCTCCCACACCGGGAACACGGTCAGCCGGTCGTTGCCCATGACGCCCACGTAGAACTCCCGTCCGTCGATGTACTGCTCGACGATGGCGGCGGTGCCGATGGAGTCGTGGATGAACTGGACGCGCCGGGCGAGCTGCTCCTCGTTGGGCACCACCGATGCCTGCGAGATGCCGGTCGACGACTCGTAGGTGAGCGACTTGACGATGAGCGGAAACCGCAGGCGACGCGGCACGCCGGGCCGGCGGCCGATGGGCACCACCATGAAGTCCGGCACCGGGATGCGGTGATACGCCATCAGCTTCTTGGCGAGCGCCTTGTCGCGTGAGAGGGTCATCCCGCGCGGGTTGCAGCCCGTGTACGGCATGCGCAGCAGCTCGAGGTAGCTGACCACGTTCTGGTCGAACGTCAGGACGTCGGCGAAGGCCTCCATCAGGTTGAAGCAGATGTCGGGCTTGAACTCCTCGATGGACTGCCGGATGGGCGTCAGGTCGTCGTGCACCTCGATGACCCGGAGCTCGTGTCCGCGGCCCTTGAGCGCCGAGACCACGTCGTACTCCATGCGCCACGGCGCGGTGAGCTTCTCCTCGGCGGTGGCCTTCGCGGGCGGCACGAGCCCCTTGTGCACGAGCGTGAGGACGCGGAGCGACCTCACAGCGCCACCCGATGCCGGCCGCTGTGCAGGTAGTTCATGGTCTGCACGGTGAGCAGGACGGCGAACTCGGCCTTCGCCTGATCCTCGGGCACCGCCAGGCGGAGCTTGAGCTCGCGGCAGCGTTCGATCATGTCGTCGAGCACCTTGTCGATGGTGTACTGGTAGATGCCGGTCCACCCGGCCACGAGCCGGGTCACCGGACGACGGATGCGCTGCAGGAACTGCACGGCGGTCATGCTCGAGGCGTGCGCGGCATCGTCGGAGAACAGCCGCCTGAGGTCGCGGTCGTAGAAGCTCGGGTGGTCGACGCCGTGATGGCGGCGCTTCTGCCGGTAGTGCCAGCGCAGCGTCTTGCGCAGCCGCCGCAGCGGATCGACTTCCTCGGCGCTCCTCGTCAGGGGCGGCTGCCCGGCCAGCGACGACATCAGGCTGTCCATGTACTCCAGCTTCTTCAGCGCCGGCCAGCCCTCGTAGCGGCGCCGCCAGTCGGAGTTGGGCGTCAGCCACACGGCAAACGTCTCGGCGAAGTCCTCGTCCGGATGGCTTTGCGCGTACCACGCGTCGAGATGCAGTACGTAGCTCTTCGAGTAGGGCTTCGGCGCGTAGAACTCGGGGTAGGGATCGGCCGGGTTGCCGAAAATGGCCCGCCGCTGCCGCTTGAGGCGGAGCCTGAACGCGTTGTCCACGACGTGCGCCGCCTCGTGGCGGAGGATGCGCATGCACCACTCGTGCTCGCTGCCCTCGGCCTCGAGCATCTGCGCGCGCTCGAGCCGCTCCAGCCGCGGGTGGGCCATGTAGAACGGCACGGCGATGGCCACCGTGCCGTCAGGAGTGAACCAGTCGTCGGACAGGTAGAAGTGCACCGGCACCTGCAGCCCCCGCGCGTCGAGCTCGGCCCGGAGCTGCCCGATGCGCTCGGCCATCACCGACCCCTCCAGCGTCAGCGGGAGGTCGGAGAGCCGGAACTTCAGCAGCTCATCGTCGGAGAGATCGGCCCAGTTGGGCGGGACGTCGGGGCGCGGCACGGGGGTGGGCCAGGGGGATGACAAATGACAAATGGCGAATGACGAAGGGCGAATGGCGAATGGCGCGCCCGGCAGGGCTCGAACCTGCGGCCCTCAGCTTCGAAGGCTGATGCTCTATCCAACTGAGCTACGGGCGCGCGCGGGGAAATCCTACCATCAGGGCTTCACCCTTCGTCATTCGCCATTCGCCATTCGCCATTCGCCATTCGTCATTTGCATTCCTGCGCCTCCCTGACAACCGCGGAGACCTCGTCCAGCGCTTTCGCCAGGATGTCGCTGATCGTCTCGCGCTGGCGAACCGAGAGGGCCGTCAGCAGGCTGTGCATCGCGGTCGTGCGGCTCCGCAGGCTCAGCGTCATGTGCAGCTCGTCGCCATCGTCCAGGAAGCGGTCCCGCGCGATCTCCATGGCCTCAGTGTCCTTCCTGGGGCGGCGCGGGCAACAGGCGCAGGCCGTCGCCCGCGCGCTCGACGATGACGGTGCTCCCGTCGGCGAGGTCGCCGAAGAGGAGCAGCTCCGACAGAGGCTTCTTGATGGTCTTCTCGACCAGCCGTGCCATGGGCCGTGCGCCGAACGCGCGGTCGAAGCCGGCCTCGGCCAGCCATGCGCGGGCCTCGTCGGTGAGGCGCACCTGGATGCGCCGGTCGGCCACGAGCGCCGCCAGCTCTGCGACGTGCTTGTCGACGACGCGCTCGATCTCGGGCTGGCCGAGCGGGTTGAAGTGCACGATGGCGTCGAGGCGGTTGCGGAACTCCGGCGAGAACATGCGCTCCAGCGCGCCGGTGGCGCGGCCGCCCGCGCCCGCCGCCTCGCCGAACCCCATCCGACGGCCCGACAGGTCGCGCGCGCCGGCGTTGGTCGTCATCACCAGGATGACGTGGCGGAAGTCCGCCTTGCGGCCGTGCGTGTCGGTCAGCGTGGCGTGATCCATCACCTGCAGGAGGATGGCGAACAGGTCCGGATGCGCCTTCTCGATCTCGTCGAGCAGCAGCACCGCGTGGGGCGCGCGGCGGATGGCATCGATGAGCAGGCCGCCTTCCTCGTAGCCGACATAGCCCGGCGGCGCGCCGATGAGGCGCGAGACGGCGTGCTTCTCCATGTACTCCGACATGTCGAAGCGGATGAACTCGACCTTGAGGACCCGCGCGAGCTGCCGTGACAACTCCGTCTTGCCGACGCCGGTCGGCCCCGCGAAGAGGAAGCTGCCGATCGGCTTGTCCGGCGCCCGCAGTCCGGACCGGGACAGCTTGATGGCCGAGGCCACCTCGGCCACCGCGTCGTCCTGCCCGAAGATAGCGGCGCGCAGCTCGGCGTCGAGCGACGCCAGCGACGCCCGGTCGTCGCTCGAGACGGCCGCGACCGGCACGCGCGCCATCTTGGCCACGATGTGCTCCACCTCGGGGACGCCGATGACCGCGCTCCGCAGGTCCGCGGGCCGCAGCTTCTGGGCCGCCCCCGCTTCGTCCAGGACGTCGATCGCCTTGTCGGGCAGGTGCAGGTCCTTCAGGTGGCGCGCCGACAGGCGGACGGCGGCCTCCAGCGCCTCATCGGCATAGCGGACGCCGTGGTGCTTCTCGTAATGCTCCCGCAGGCCCTTGAGGATGGCGACGGTCTCGTCCTCGGTGGGCTCGAGCACCTCGATCTTCTGGAAGCGGCGCGACAGCGCGCGGTCCTTGTCGAACGACTGCTTGACGTCGGAGAACGTCGTGGATCCGATGCAGCGGAGCGTGCCGGAGGCCAGCGCCGGCTTGAGGAGGTTGCCGGCATCCATGGTGCCGCCCGACGCGGAGCCCGCGCCGACGAGCGTGTGGATTTCGTCGATGAACAGGATGGCATGCTCGACCTTCCCCAGGGCGTCGAGCACCTGCTTGACCCGCTCCTCGAAGTCGCCGCGATAGCGCGTGCCGGCGATGAGCGCGCCCATGTCGAGCGCGAACACCCGCGCGTCCCTGAGCGCGTCGGGCACCTCCCCACGGTGGATGCGGAGCGCCAGCCCCTCGGCAAGCGCCGTCTTCCCGACGCCCGGCTCGCCCACGAGCAGCGGGTTGTTCTTACGCCGGCGCGACAGCACGTGCACCATCCGCTCGATCTCGACCTCACGGCCGATGAGCGGGTCGATCTGGCCACGCGCCGCGCGCGCCACGAGATCGGTCGCGAATGCCTCGAGGGGATCGCGGGGTCCCGGCTCCTCGCCCGGCTCGGCGCGCCCCGGCCGCCCGGCCGGCCCGGACGTGCCGTGGGAAATGACGCGGAGCAGCTTCAGACGGTCGAGGCCCTGCCGGCGGAGGAAGTGCGCCGCGTGGCTCTCGTTCTCCTGCAGCAGGAAAACGAGGAGCGCGCCGCTCGTCACCTCGGCCGCGCTCGATGAGGCGGCGTGCACCACGGCCCGCTCGACCACGCGGTCGAAGCCGATGGTGGATTCCGGTTTCACCGTCTTGCGCCCCGGGACCGGCGCGAAGCCCTTGTCGAGCACCTCCTCGAGATCCCGCCTGAGCTCGTCCAGATTCACGTCCGAGGCCGCCAGCAGGCGCCGCGCCTGCGCATCGTCGGTCAGCGCGTAGAGCAGATGCTCGAGGCCGACCAGATCGTGGCGGCGTTCGGAGGCCAGCCGGAAGGCGCGCCGGATGCTCTCCAGCGTGTCCGGGGCGAAGGGAACGGGCGTCTGGCTCATGTCCGCGACTCCTCGGGCTCGGGCTCCATGGTGACGCGCAGCGGGAACTCCTGCTCCTCGGCCAGCCGCTGGGTGGTCCGGACCTTGGTTTCCGCCACGTCGCGCGTGAAGACGCCGGCCAGACCGATGCCCACCCGGTGGACGTGCATCATGATGGCAAAGGCCTCGGCCGGCGGCTTGCGGAAAACGGTCTCGAGCACCCAGACGACGAACTCCTGGGTGGTGTAGTCGTCGTTGTGCAGGAGGACCCGCCACATCCGTGGCGTGACGGCCTGCTCGTCCGCCTGAGCGCCGGTGAGCACGCCCTCGCGGGGGGCGGCCTGGGACATGCTTCGATTTTACCCGGCCTGCGGCGCGGGGGCCCGGAACGAAGCCGTCAGGTCGCCGTCCAGCCTCCAGGGCGCCGGCACGGGATGCAGGCGGACGAGCCGGTCGACCTCGCCCAGAAAGGCGCGGCGCGGCATCTCGCGCGCGCCCATCGAGACCAGGTGCTCGGTCGGGAGCTGGCAGTCGATGAGCGGATACTCCCAGCGCCCGAGCTGCCTCGCCAGGTGGACCAGCGCAATCTTGGAGGCATCGGTCACCCGCGCGAACATCGACTCGCCGAAGAACATCCGCCCGAGCGCCACGCCGTAGAGCCCGCCCGCCAGCCGGCCGTCCATCCACACCTCCACCGAGTGCGCGAAACCAGCGGCGTACAGGCGCCCGTAGGCGTCTCGCATCGACGGCACCAGCCACGTGCCGTCGTCATTGCGGCGCGGCGCCGCGCAGGCCTCGACCACATCGGTGAAGGCGGTGTCGGCCGTCACCGAGTGGTCGCAGCGGCGGAGGCGTTTGCGCAGCGAGCGCGAGAGCCGGAGCTCCGACGGCACGAGGACCAGCCGCGGGTCCGGACACCACCACAGCACGGGGTCGCCGGCGCCGAACCAGGGGAACACGCCGCGGGCGTAGGCGCGGACGAGACTGGGGACCGAGAGGCTGCCGCCGGCGGCGAGGAGTCCGTTCGGTTCGTCGAGAGCGCGCTCCACAGGTGGCAGCGGGTCATCGGGGCCGAGGAAGGGGATCATGCTAGACTTTCGAGACCCCCAAGGGCAGCGTCGTCATGGTCTGGTTCTTCGAGCGGCAAGGCTCCTTCATCCGGTGCGAGACCCGTCAGTCCGGCGACGGCGCGTTCGAGCTGGTCATCGTCCAACCCGACGGAGCCGAGCAGGTGGAGCGGTTCGAGGACTCCGCCACCCTGACACGCCGGCAACAGGAGCTGCAGCGGAGCCTGAGCGGCGACGGCTGGACGGGCCCGTTCGGCCGCACGATCTGACCCGGTCGCCGCTTGGCATGGTACAATACGGGTTTGCTGTCCGTGTGGTGAGTGTAGCTCAGTGGTAGAGCTCCGGACTGTGGATCCGGCTGTCGGGGGTTCGAATCCCCTCACTCACCCCAACCCCTTCCCGCCGCGTTTGCTCACACGTCAGCCGTGACTGCCGCAGCCCTCGACGCGTGGCTGGCGGCGCTCGAGGCGCGGCACCTCGCCGATCTGCGGTTCAGCGAGGTCACGCGCGCGCTGCGCGCGCTGTCGTCGGCGTACGTGGAGCGGCGCGACGCCGGCGCCGCGCGGCGCAGCCTCGACGGCGCGGGCAAGCGCGCGGCGTTCGCGCTGTACTACGCGCCGCGCCATTACCTGACGGTGCGTCACATCCTGGAGCGGCTGCCGGGATCGACCGGGGGCGTGGCGTTCGTGGTGGATCTCGGCTGCGGAACGGGCGTGGCGGGCGCCGCGTGGGCCGGCCTCGCCGGCCAGGGCACGCGCGTGCTCGGACTCGACCACCACCCCTGGACGCTGGGCGAGGCGGCCTTCACGTACCGGGCGCTTGGCGTGCCGGGCGACGTCCGCCGGGCGGATCTGGCGCGCGTTGGCCTGCCACGCGGCGCCGATGCCGTGGTGGCAGCCTTCACGTTGAACGAGGTGGCGCCGACGGTTCGCGAGGCGTGGCTCGAGCGCCTGCTGGCGGCGGGCACGTCGGGCGCGCGCGTGCTGGTGGTCGAGCCCATCGCGACGCGGGTGGTGCCGTGGTGGGCGGCCTGGGCGTCGCGGTTCGCGGCGGCCGGGGGCCGCGCTGACGAATGGCGCATCGACGAGCCGCTGCCACCGCTGGTCCGGCGGCTGGCCAAAGCGGCGGGTCTGCGCGCCGACGCCCTGAACGCCCGCAGCTTGTCGCTGTAGGGAAATTCGGGGTCGGGCCTATTTTTACG
>JBFMCA010000018.1:0-56872 GCA_040754955.1 Acidobacteriota bacterium
CCGCCCCACCCAACGCGGATGGGGGATAATAAGGGACTTCCCCCTTCACAGACGGACGACGTTGGATCAGCAGTACATCCGCAATTTCTCGATCATCGCGCACATCGACCACGGCAAGTCGACGCTGGCGGACCGGTTTCTCGAGCTGACCGGCGCGCTGCAGGCGAGGGAGATGGAAGCCCAGGTGCTCGACTCCATGGATCTGGAGCGGGAGCGCGGCATCACCATCAAGGCGCACCCGGTGCGCCTGACCTACAGGGCCGATGACGGGCACGAGTACGTGCTGAACCTGATCGACACGCCCGGCCACGTGGATTTCGGCTACGAAGTGACGCGGTCGCTCTCGGCCTGCGAGGGGGCGCTCCTGCTCGTCGATGCCTCCCAGGGCGTCGAGGCGCAGACGCTGGCCAATGCCTACCTGGCCGTCGAGCACGACCTGGAGATCATCCCCGTCATCAACAAGATCGACCTGCCCAGCGCGCAGCCCGACGAGGCGCGGCGACAGATCGAGGAGATTGTCGGGCTCGACGGCGCGGGCGCCATCCTGGCCAGCGCCAAGGAGGGCCGCGGCGTCCGGGAGATCCTCGAGGCCGTCGTCGCGCGGATCCCGCCGCCAGGGGGCGACCCCGACGCGTCGCTCAAGGCGCTCATCTTCGACTCGTGGTACGACGCCTATCGCGGCGTCGTCGTCGTGGTACGCGTCATCGAGGGCACGCTCCGGCAGGGGACGAAAGTCCGGCTGATGGCGACGGCCCAGGACTACGAGGTGGAGGAGCTCGGCGCGTTCACGCCGAAGCCCGTGCCGATGGAGGCGATCGGCCCCGGCGAGGTCGGGTTCATCGCCTGCGGCATCAAGCGGGTGAGCGACGCCCAGATCGGCGACACGGTGACCGAGTCGGCCCGGCCCACGCTCGAGCCGTTCCCGGGCTTCAAGCCGCTCAAGCCGATGGTCTTCGCCGGGCTCTACCCGGTGGAGAGCCATCAGTACTCCGAGCTCCGCGAGGCGCTCGAGAAGCTCCGGCTCAACGACTCGGCGTTCTTCTTCGAGCCCGAGACGTCGGTCGCACTCGGCTTCGGCTTCCGGTGCGGCTTCCTGGGCCTGCTGCACATGGAGATCGTGCAGGAACGTCTGGAGCGCGAGTACGACATGGACCTGGTCACGACGGCGCCGGGCGTGCTGTACCGCGTGACCACCACCGACGGCGAGACGCTGGAGATCGACAGCCCGGCGAAGCTCCCGGAGCCCGGCCGCATCGGGAAGATCGAGGAGCCGGTCATCACCGCGATGATCATGACGCCCTCCGAGCACGTGGGCGCCATCCTGCAGCTCTGCCAGGACAAGCGCGGCGTGCAGAAGGCGCTCGAGTACAAGGCGTCGGACCGCGTGCTCATCACCTACGAGCTGCCGTTCAACGAGGTCGTGCTCGACTTCTACGATCGCCTCAAGACGCTCTCGCGGGGCTACGCCTCGCTCGACTACCACGTGACGGGATTCTGGGAATCCCCGCTCGTCAAGCTCGACATCCTCGTGAACGGCGAGCCCGTCGACGCGCTGTCGGTCATCGTGCACCGCGACCGCGCCTACGATCGCGGGCGCATGCTCGCCTCCAAGATGCGCGAGCTCATCCCGCGGCAGATGTTCGAAGTGGCCATCCAGGCCGCCATCGGCAGCCGCATCATCGCCCGCGAGAGCGTGAAGGCGCTTCGCAAGAACGTGCTCGCCAAGTGCTACGGCGGCGACATCTCCCGCAAGCGCAAGCTGCTCGAGAAGCAGAAGGAAGGCAAGAAGCGCATGAAGCGGGTCGGCCGGGTGGAGATCCCGCAGGAGGCGTTTCTGGCGGTGCTCAAGGTCGGCGAGGAATGATGACTACCACCGAGTTCCGGAAGTCCACCGCGCGCGAGTACTTCGAGTCGATTGTCGTCGCGATCATCCTTGCCCTGTTCGTCCGCACGTTCGTCTTCCAGGCATTCAAGATTCCCACCGGGTCCATGGAGCCGAACCTGCTCGTCGGCGACCACCTGCTCGTCAACAAGTTCGTGTTCGCGCCGTCGGCGACCGCCCTCGAACGGCTCCTCTTGCCCATGCGCGACATCCGCCGCGGGGACGTCGTGGTCTTCAAGTACCCGGAGGAGCCGGAGCGCGACTTCATCAAGCGTGTCATCGGCCTGCCCGGCGAGTCGGTCGAGCTCAGGAACCGCACCGTGTTCGTCAACGGCAGTCCCCTGGTCGAGCCGTACGCCCACTACCTGTACGAACACGGCGAGTCGGCGTTCGGGGGCCACGAGGGCGACCTGCGCGTGCACTACGGCCCCGTGACGGTGCCCGACGGGCAGTACTTCGTCATGGGCGACAACCGCGACAACTCGCAGGACAGCCGCTACTGGGGCTTCCTGCCCCGCCATTTCGTCAAGGGGCGGGCGCTGATGATCTACTGGTCGTTCGGCTCGTCCGCCGACCCGCAGCCGGCCGGTCCGCTGGGCACGCGCTGGAACCGGCTGTTTCACCAGATTCACTGAGGGCGGCCGTGAAGACCATCGCCAAGATCCTGGCGGCGCTGCTGGTGCTGAACGGCGCCATCCAGGCTGGCCGATCGGCCATGGCCTTCTACCAGTTCGAGGACGCGGCGCGGCAGGTCGCCCAGTTCGGCGCTGCGCTCTCGGAGGGCGAGATCCACGAGCGCATCCTCCTCCTCGCGGGCGAGCAGGGTATTCCCATCGAGCCAGGCGACCTGGCCGTCACGCGCGACGGGCTGCGCACGTTCGTCACCGGCGCGTACGTCGACGAGATCCCCCTCCTTCCCCGTCTCTACACCCACGCCTACACGTGGACGATCGACATCGAAGTGCTGTCGGTGGAGCTGCCGGAGATACCGGGGAGGGAATGACAAGGCAAATGACGAATGACGAATGACGAATGACGAATGTCAAAGGGGCCAGGTTCAGCGTCCGTCTTTGTCATTCGTCATTCGTCAACCCCCAGAAGCCGCTCCAGCTCACCGCTCACCTGCGCCCTGTATGCTTCATCCCCAATCCCGTCCAGGTTGATCCGGACGTTCTCGGCGCCGCCGGCGGCGGCGGTCCGGAGCAGGGTGATGGCCACCGTCACGTCGCTCGCGGCCGAGGGGTTGCCGGCGGCTTCGACGATCCGCGCCTGCACGAGCGCGTCCGCGGCGGCGCGGCACGTCTCGAGGGGGACCTCGGTGGCGCCCTTCAGGGCCCGGGCGATCGCCGCCTTCCTCGCGGCCTTCTCTTCATCCGTGCCGCGCGGCAGGCGATAGGCGGCCATCACCGCGTCGAACGCGGCCGCGTCATCGTCAGCCAGGCGCTCGAAGCGGGCCCGGAGGGTCGCCAGCACGCGGCGCGATTCCGCAAGCGCTGCCTTCTCCGCGTCGGCGTTCGTCCGCGACTTGCTCAGCCCCGCGACCATCATCAGCAGCGACGTCCCCATGGCGCCCGCGATGGCGCTGGCCGTGCCGCCGCCGGGCGTCGGGTCCGGACTGGCAAAGGCGTCGAGGAGCGCACTGAC
Source organism: Acidobacteriota bacterium (assembly GCA_040754955.1). Lineage (GTDB taxonomy): Bacteria > Acidobacteriota > Vicinamibacteria > Vicinamibacterales > UBA2999 > JBFMCA01. Next base: position 3,527 of record JBFMCA010000018.1, read on the forward strand.
CGTCAGAGTCGAGAAGGGCATGTGATGATCATACAGGCTTGGGGCTCGAGCCTTGGGGCGCCTCACGCCTCAGACGTCGGGCCGACCACGACCTTCCCGCGCTTGATCACGTGCGAGATCACCGGGGCGCCCACCTTGAGCAGGTCCGCGAGCGCGCCGTCGACGATCACGGCGTCCATCTGCTTGCCGGGCTCGAGGCTGCCGACGCGGTCGGCGCGGTCGAGCGAGGCGGCGGCGTTCAGCGTCGCGCCGACGAGCGCCTCCTCGAGCGTCAGGTGCATGCCGAAGCAGGCGAGCGACATGACGAACGGCATCGACGTCGTGAAGCCTCCGCCGGGGTTCACGTCGGTCGCGAGCGCAACCGGCACGCCGGCCTCGACGAGCATCCGGGCGGGGGCGAAGCGCCCGAGTTTCAGGAAGAACGCCGCCGCCGGCAGCAGCGTTGCGACGACGCCCGCGGCGGCCATCCGGCGCGCGTGCGGCTCATCGACGAAGATCAGGTGGTCCGCCGAGCGGGCGCCGGTGTCAGCCGCCACGGCCGCGCCTCCACTCAGCGCGAGCTCGTCGGCGTGAATCCGCGGCTTGAGGCCGTGCCGCAGCCCCGCCTCCAGCACAGCGCGCGATTCCTCCGGCGTGAACACGCCGCGCTCGCAGAAGACGTCGCACCACTCGGCGAGGCCCTCGCGGGCAACCGCCGGGATCATCTCTTCGACGATGCTCCGCAGGTAGTCGCCGCGCCGGCTGCGGTAGTCGACCGGCACTTCGTGCGCGCCCATGAACGTCGGCACCAGCTCGACGGGCTGGCGCGCCGCGAGGGCCCGGATGGCGCGGAGCATCCGGAGCTCGCTCTCGAGATCCAGGCCGTATCCGCTCTTCACTTCGGCGGTGGTCGTCCCGCTCGCGAGCATGGCTCGGAGGCGCGGCAGCGCCGCGTCGACGAGCGCCGCCTCCGAGGCCGCGCGCGTCGCGCTCACCGTCTTGACGATGCCGCCGCCGGCGGCGGCCAGGTCGGCGTAGGAGGCGCCGGCCAGGCGCCGCTGCAGCTCGTCGCGGCGGTCTCCGGCGTAGACCAGGTGGGTGTGGGGATCGACGAAGCCGGGCGCCACAACGCGTCCGCGGCCGTCGAGCTGCACGCCGCCGTCCGCAAGTCGCACGCGCCGGTCGGCCTCGGCCGCGGCGCCGACGAACACGATGCGGCCGTCACGGGCCGCCACCGACGCGCGCGCCATCGCGCCCACATCGCCCTGGGCCGCGCCGCGGCGGGGCGCCGGCCCCGCGCAGGTGGCGACGAGATCCGCGTCGTGGATGAGGAGGTCGGCGTCGATCACGGGGGCAGGTCCAGCCGCTGGTGTATCACGGCCGGCGCCAGGCCGTCCACGCGGACGCGCTTGGTCCGGGCCCGCACGCCCGACACGAGCGTGAGCGACCGGAGCGGCACGCCGAGGGCGCGGGCCAGCACCGCCAGTAGCTCGTCGTTGGCCGCGCCGTCCACGGGCGCGGCCGCCAGGCGGACGAGCACCGCGCCGTTCCGCACGCCGGCCAGTGCGCTCCGGCCGGCGCGCGGGATCACGCGGACGTCGATGACCGAACCGCCGGCGTCGGCGCGGACCACGCGCGAGCTAGCTGCCTTCAGCGGCGGCAGGCGGGTGCTCGCCGGCCGGCGCCGGCTGGGTCTCGGCCGAGCGCCGCCGGTGCAGCAGGACCTTCTCATCGCGGAAGCGCGTGTCCTGCTCCCGCACGAACTGCAGGGCGTTGGTCAGCGTGGCGATGATGCCCTCTAGGCTGGCCTCCACGTCACGCCGCCGGAGGCGGAGCGCGTCGATTTCGCGCTGCGCCTCGTCGATGCGCGCCTGCGATTTCTGGAGCAGCAGATCGGCCCGGCCCTCGGCCTCGCGCACGACGCGCGCCGCCTCCTGCTGGGCCGCCTCCCTGATGTCGTCCGACAGCTTCTGCGCCGTGAGCAGCGTGTTGCGGAGGTTCTTCTCCTGGTTCCGGTGCTCCGCCAGGACACCCTCGAGCCGCGCCACCTCCTGCCGCAGCCGGTCGTTCTCGCGCAGGGCGGTCTCGTAGTCCTCGGCTGCCTCCGCGAGAAACGCGCCGACCTCCTCGCGGTCGTAGCCGCGCATCACGGTCCGGAAATGCTGCTGCCTGAGGTCGAGCGGTGTCACTCTCATGTGCGGCTCCCGAAAATCGCCGTGCCGACGCGCACCATCGTCGCGCCTTCCTCGACGGCCACCTCGAAGTCGTGGCTCATCCCCATCGATAGTTCCCGCAGCATCGCCGCAGGCACCCCGTCCGCCGCCAGCGCATCCCGCAGGTCCCGGAGCCGCCGGAACCACGGCCGCGCGTCCTCGGGATCCTCGGCGAATGGGGGCAGGAGCATGAGGCCCACCACCCGGACCGCCCGGCACTCGCGCGCCCGGGCGAAGATTCCGCCGAGCGCCTCCCGGGGCGCCCCGTGCTTGGTCGGCTCGAGCGCCAGGTCCACCTGGACCAGCAGCTCCGGGGCGGCACCCGCCGCCGAGGCGGCCGCCTCCAGCCGGTCGACCAGCTCGGCGCGGTCCACGGCCTGGATGCACGCGAAGTGCGTGGCGGCTTTCTTCGCCTTGTTCGACTGCAGGTGGCCGAGGAGGTGCCACCGGATCTTCATGTCGGCGGCTCGTGCAATTTTCTGCAGGCCTTCCTGCACTTTGTTTTCGCCGAACTCGCGCTGCCCGGCGTCCCAGGCGGCGCGGATGGCGTCGAGGGGGAAGGTCTTGGAGACGGCGATGAGCCGGATGTCGGCGGGATCGCGGCCGGACCGCCCGGCCGCGTCCGCGATGCGGGCGCGGACCTCGGCCAGGCGGGCGGGAACGTCGGCGAACACTACTTCTTCAGCTGCTCGACGAGCGACTTGGCGGTGGCGGCGAACTGCCCGGACGGCGCGAGCGAGAGGTACGTCTCGAACTCCTTGACCGCCTCCGGCAGCTTGCCTTCGTTCACGAGCGCCATCCCCAGCTGGTAGTGGGCCTCGGCGTGGCTGGGGTTGGCGGCAATCGCCTCCTCGAACTTGGCCTTCGCGTCGGGGATCTTGCCCTGGTTCCAGAGGATGATGCCCTGGTTGTAGATGGCGTCCGCATTGCCGCCCAGGGCTCCCGGCGGGCCGGCCGTCGCGGCCCGCTGGCTCATCGCCGCCGCCTCGTCGAAGCGCTTCTGGTTGTTGTAGAGCGTCGCCAGGGCGTTCAGCGTCTCGACGTGATCCGGCTTGGCCTCGAGCGCCTGCTTCCACGCCGCCTCCGCCTGCTTCTCGTCCTGCTTCTGCAGGTAGGCGTAGCCGATGTTGTAGAAGCAGTCGTAGCAGTTGGGGATGAGCCCCGACGCCTCGGTGAACTTCGCGATGGCCACGTCGAAGTTCTTGTTCTGGCTGGCCGTCACCCCTTCGGCAAATACGGCCTTGAGCTTCTCGGTGTCGAGCTTCGTCTCGCCGGGCTTGAGCACGAAGTTGACTTCGGAGGTCGCGCCGAGCCTGACGCGCACGTTGAACGCCTGCGAGCCGAGCTTGGGGTCGGTGGCGGTCACCGAGTAGTTGCCCGACGCCAGCCCGATCTGGATGAACTCGCCGCGGCGGTCGGTCTTGGTTTCCATCTTGCGCGTGACGCCATCCAGGTACTCGATGGTCACCACGATGTTGGGCATCGGTTTCCCTTCGCCATCGACCACCTTGCCCTTGACCATCCCGGTCTGGGCGGCGGCCGGCATGGCCAGGGCGGCGGCCAGGACCGCCAGCGCAAGGACGCGCGTCAGCCTCCTGAACATGTGTGTCACTCCTCTCCCTCCAGTGTAGCTGGAGTCGGGCGCCCGGGCGCACCCGCGAAAAACCGGCCGACATCCTCCGCATCCCGGGTGATGCGGGCCGGCGGCAGCGACTGCAGAAACCGCCGACCGTAGCCCATCGTCGACAGCCGCGGGTCCAGCACGGCGAGCACTCCCCGGTCGGTCCGGTGGCGGAGGAGGCGTCCCAGGCCCTGCTGCAGGGCCAGGATGGCCAGCGGCACCTGGTAGCCCCCGAAGGCGTCGCCGCCGGCGGCGGCGATGGCCTCGATGCGCGCCGCCGTCAGCGGATCGCCGGGGGAGGCGAACGGCAGCTTGTCGATGATCACCGCGCTCAGCTGCTCGCCGACGACGTCCACGCCCTGCCAGAAGCTGGACGTGGCGAAGAGCACGGCGTTGGGCGTCGATCGGAACTGTCCGAGCAGCCGGTGCCGCGGTGCGGTGCCCTGGAGCAGGATCGGGTACGGCACGGCCGGCGCGGCCAGCTCGAACACCCGCCGCATGGCGGCGTGGCTCGTGAACAGGACGAACGCCCGGCCGCGCGATCGCCGGAGGAGGCCCACGACCTCCGCCGCGACCGCGTCGGCGTACGCGGGCGAGCGGGGCGGCGGCATCCGGCGCGGCAGGTACAGGATGGCCTGGCGCGCGAAGTCGAACTCCGACGGGACGCGCAGCTCCGCGGCTTCGCCGCTGATGCCGAGCCGCCCGCGGATGTACTCGAACGAGCCGTCGACGGTCAGCGTGGCCGAGGTCAGCACCGTCGCCTGCATCCGCTCGATCACGAGCTCCCGAACGATGGCGGAGACGTCGATGGGCGACGCTCGCAGGAAGACGCCGCGCCCTCGGCGCTCGACGAAGTAGACGAACCCCGCGTCGGCCGCCGAGAGCAGAAACGTCAGGTCGTCACGGACCTCGCCGGCGCGTCGCGCCAGGTGCAGCGCGTCTTCGTTGACCTCCTCGCCGGCGGCCGGGCCGCCTCCGGCGCCGCCCGCGGCGAGGGCCAGCGCCGCCTGCAGCCCCTCGAGCGACCCGGTGAGCAGCGCCCCGTCGGCCAGGACGTCGCCGAACCAGTCGGGGCCGACGCGCAGGCGTTCGTCTGCCCGGGCCCGCGCGTGATGCGCGAGCGCCACGCGTCCGAAGAACGCGCGCGCGTGGTCGGCTGCCCGCGTCATCGCGCGGCGCACCGATTCGTCCTCGTCGGGCAGACGGCCGCGCTCCAGCAGCGCGCCGGCGTCCCGCACCAGCTCGTCGAGACGGTAGTTGCTGACCGTCACGCCGAAGTACTGGGTCGCCACGTCTTCGAGCTGGTGCGCTTCGTCGAGGACGACGCGATGGCACGGTGGAATCACCTCGCCGAACGACTGCTGCCGCACCGACGCGTCGGCGCACAGCAGGTGGTGGTTGACGATGACGATGTCGGCCTCGGCGGCCCGCTGGCGCATGGCCGTGACGAAACACTCGCTGTACTGCGGACAGTCGCCGCCGAGGCACGTCTCCGCCGTGGCGGCCACCTCGCTCCAGACCCGCGAGTCTTCCGGGAGCTGCTCCAGCTCGGCGCGATCGCCGGTGGTCGTGTGCGTCAGCCAGTCGGCGAGCAGTGCCAGATCGTCCTCGCCGACCTCCGCGCTGCCGCCGCCGGCGCGCAGCTGCTCGAAGCGGTGTTTGCAGAGGTAGTTCGCCCGCCCCTTCATGTAGGTGGCGCGGAACGGGACGCCGAGGGCCTCGCGGAGCGCCGGCAGGTCCTTGAAGAAGATCTGCTCCTGGAGGTTCTTGGTGCCGGTGGAGACGAGCACGCGCTGGCGGCTCAGGATGGCGGGCACGAGGTACGCCATCGTCTTGCCGGTGCCCGTGCCCGCCTCGGCGAGGAGGATGCCGCCCTCCGCGAGCACGTCGGCCACCTGCGCCGCCATGCGCCGCTGGCCCTCGCGCGGTTCGAACCGGGGCACGGCCGCCGCGAGCGGCCCGTCGTCGGCGAAGGCGTCGGCGACCGCCGCCCTCAGGTCAGCTGTTCCTGGTGCAGCGGGAACGTCCGGCACAGCGCTTCGACTTCCGCCTTCACCGCGGCCAGCGTGCGCGCGTCGTCGGGCGAGGCGAGGGCGCGGGCGATGAGGTCGGCGACGACGTCCATTTCCGGCTCGGCCATGCCCCGCGTGGTCACGGCCGGCGTGCCGATCCGGATGCCGCTCGCCACCAGGGGCGGGTTCTGGTCGAAGGGGATAGCGTTCTTGTTGACGGTGATGCCGGCCGCGCCGAGCGCCGCCTCGGCCGCCCTGCCGGTGATGCCCTTGGAGAAGACGTCGACCAGCACGATGTGGTTGTCCGTCCCGCCGGAAACGATGCGGAAGCCGGCGGCCCGCAGGCCGTCGGCGAGCCGCCGCGCGTTGGCGACGACCTGCCGCTGGTACTCGGCGAAGCCGGGCGCGGCTGCCTCGCGGAAGCACACGGCCTTGGCGGCAATGATGTGCATGAGCGGCCCGCCCTGGACGCCCGGAAACACCGCGCGGTCGATGTCCCTGGCATGCGCCCCGCGGCAGAGCACCAGCCCGCCGCGCGGGCCGCGCAGCGTCTTGTGCGTCGTCGTCGTCACCACGTCCGCGTGAGGCACGGGGCTCGGGTGCACGCCGGCCGCCACGAGGCCCGCGATGTGCGCCATGTCGACGAAGAGCGGCGACCCGATGCGGCGGGCCGCCGCGGACAGGCGCGCGAAGTCGATGACGCGGGGGTACGCGCTCGCGCCGGCGATGATCAGGCGCGGCCGGTGCTGGTCCACGAGGCGATCGACCTCGTCGTAGTCGATCCGCTCGTCGTCGCGGCGCACGCCGTACGGGACGATGGTGTAGAGCTTGCCCGAGAAGTTGAGCTGGTGGCCGTGCGTCAGGTGGCCGCCGTGCGCGAGGTTCATGCCGAGGACCGTGTCGCCCGGCTTCAGGAGCGCCAGGTACACGCTCATGTTGGCCTGCGCGCCCGAATGGGGCTGCACGTTGGCGTGCTCGGCGCCGAAGAGCGCCCTGGCGCGATCGATGGCCAGCGACTCGACGACGTCGACGAACTCGCAGCCGCCGTAGTAGCGCTTGCCCGGGTAACCCTCGGCGTACTTGTTGGTGAGAACCGAGCCCGCCGCCTCGAGCACCGCCCGGCTGACGAAGTTCTCCGAGGCGATGAGCTCCAGCCCGCTGGACTGGCGCTCGGCTTCGTGGCGGATGGCGGCGGCGATATCGGGGTCGGCGTCGGCGAGCGTGCGGTGCATCAGGCGTCCCGGTCTTCGATCTGGTGAATCTTCGCCACGCGGCCGGCATGCCGGCCGCCGTCGAAGCTGGTCTGGAGAAACGTCATGACAATCGCGTGCGCGACGGGTTCCGGCGTCAGCCGGGCCCCGAGCGCAACCACGTTGGCGTCGTTGTGGCGGCGCGCCAGCTCCGCGGCCTCGGCCGTGGAGACCACCGCGGCGCGGACGCCCGGCACCTTGTTGGCCGCGATCGACATGCCGATGCCGCTGCCGCACACGAGGATGCCCCGCTCGAAGTGGCCGCTGGCCACGCCCGCGGCCACCTGCCGCGCGTAGTCCGGGTAGTCGACCGAGTCGGTGGAGTGGGTGCCGAAGTCGTGGTAGGCGACGCCGAGCGCGTCGAGCGACCGCTTGAGAGCGTCCTTCAGCGCGACGCCCGCATGATCGGCGCCCAGCGCGACTTTCATCGCGGGGATTGTACTACTATAGGGTGCCCGGGTGCCCCAAGTGCCGGGGTGCCCGGGCACCCGGGCACCTGTACGCCCGTGCACCTGGCCACCCGTCCCCTATGCCAACAGCCGTCATCAAGTCGCGCGGGGAAGAGCGGTTGCGCGCGGGGCATCCGTGGATCTACCGCGGCGACGTCGTCGAGGTGGCAGCCGAACCGGGCGATGTCGTCGACGTCCGCGGGCCGCGCAACCGGCTGCTCGGGCGCGCGCTGTTCAGCGACGCCTCGCAGATCACGCTCCGCATGCTCACCCGCGCCGACGAGCCGGTCGATGCCGCCTTCTGGCGCGCCCGGCTCGAACAGGCTCTCGCCTTCCGGCAGGCGCTCGGCATCGAGGCCACGGCGTACCGGCTGGTGCACGCGGAGGCCGACCTCCTGCCGTCGCTCATCGTCGATCGCTACGGCGACGTCCTGGTCGTGCAGGCGCTCTCGCAAGGCATGGATCGCCACCTGCCGGTGCTGGTGCCGGTGCTCGTCGAGCTGACCGGCGCGCGCGGCGTGCTGGCCAGGAACGATCCACGCGTACGCGTCCTCGAGGGGCTGCCACAGACGGTGCAGGTGCTTCACGGGGAGGTGCCGGTGTCGATCGTCGTGCGCGAGGGGCCTGTCGAGTACGACGTCGATCTCTTCCACGGCCAGAAGACGGGGCTCTTTCTCGACCAGCGCGAGAACCGCGAGGCGGCGGCGCGCTACGCGCACGGCCGCCTGCTCGACTGCTTCAGCTACCACGGAGGCTTCGCGCTGCGGCTCGCGCCCCGCGCGTCGTCGGCCGAGGCGCTCGACAGCTCGGCCGAAGCCGTGGCGCACATCCGGTCGAATGCCGCCAGAAACGGTGTGGCCGTCGAGCCGCGGGAAGCCAACGTCTTCGATGAGCTTCGCCACCTGGAGCGGGAGGGGGCCCGCTACGACACCATCGTGCTGGATCCGCCCGCCTTCGCGAAGAACAAGGCGTCGGTGCCGAAGGCGCTGGCCGGCTACAAGGAAATCAACCTGCGGGCGTTGCGGCTGCTCGCGTCAGGCGGGTACCTGGTGACGTGCAGCTGTTCGTACAACGTGGACGAGGGGATGTTCGGGCAGGTCGTCTACGAGGCGGCCACCGACGCGCACGCGCACGTGACGGTGGTCGAGAAACGGATGCAGGCCCGGGACCACCCAGTACTCCTGGGGGTCCCGGAAACCTACTACCTCAAGTGCTTCATCCTGCGGAAGCTCGCGTAGCGCCTACCATTTCACCTGGACGCCCACGCGGAGCATGCGGGCCTGCAGGATGCTCGCCGGCAGGTTGTACGCCGCGGTGCCGAAGTTCGTGGAGCGCACCTGGGTTGTCGTGTTGACGTTCATCACGTTGAAGATGTCGAACTGCCCCTGCAGGCGGGTCCGGCCCACCTGGAAGGTCTTTGCGAAGCTGAGATCCAGCTGCCGCAGCCGCGGCAGGAACTCGGTTCCGGGCGCCACGATCGGCACCGTGAGCGACGCCGAGGTGAGCTGCGGTGTGCCCGCGGGGAAGATCAGCTGGCCGGCCGGACAGGGCGCCGGGCAGGTGGCCGGGTAGCGGCCGGTGCGCGTGATGAGCCAGTTCGTGCCGACCGGGCTGCCGGTATCGCCGTAGCCGGGGCCGCTGATCTTGTTGCCCGCCGTGGTGGTCAGGCCGAGCGGCCGGCCCGCCAGATCCTGCCAGGTGCCGCTGACCGAGATGCCCCAGAACGGCAGCGGGTAGGTGCCCGACAGCTTGAACGTCGGACGGTACGGGATGTCGTTGTCCTTGTCGTCGCAGTAGAGCAGCATGTTCGGATCGTCCGGCTCGTCGCAGATGTTGCGAAGGTTGCGCTCGGTGACGAGCCCGCCGAAGAGGAACGCGCCGCCCGGCAGCCGGGCGTTGATCGTCAGGTCGAAGCCCGTGTAGGTGTGGCTGCGGCCGTCGGAGTTGGTGTCGTAGTTCTCGACGAGCGCGAGGAACGCGGGCCGGACGTCCCAGATGGTCATGGGCTCGCCGGTCATCGGGTTGAACACCGAGTACGGCTGGTAGCTGTTCATGTCGCGGAGCAGGTTGTCCGTGACGCGCAGGTTGTGGAACGTGCGGCGGTAGTAGTTCGCGCTCAGCGATACCCGCGAGATGATCTCGTGCTGGACGCCGGCCGTGGTCTCGACGTTGTAGGTGCGCTTGAAGTTGGGGTCCACCGTGTTCAGGCGCGGGAAGCCGAAGTTGGCGGGGAGCTGGGCGAAGTTGATCTCGCAGCCCGGCGTCAGGTACGTGCAGCCGCGCTCGCCCTGCGCGATGTCGTCGCGGTTCAGGTCGGTCCACGCAAGCGACGCTGTGTTGAGCGTGAGCGGGTTGTAGCGGGCCGCGAAGAACGTCGTGCGCGACTCGTTGTAGCGGTTCAGGCCGAACTTGACCGCCGTCTTCGAGTTGCCGAACAGGTCGTAGATGAGCCCGAAGCGCGGCGCGAAGTCCCGCCACGTCGGCATCGGGATCTCGTCGTTGCTGCGTGCCACGATGAAGCGCCCCGCCGGCGACTCCTGCTTCGACACCTGGTGCTTGAGCTGCTCCCACCGGATGCCGCCGTTGATAGTCAGGCGGTTCAGCGTCCACGTGTCCTGGATGTAGAGGCCCAGGTCGCCGACGAGCTCGTCCTTGTAGCGCAGCGGCGTGTTGTACACCGTGACCGTGCTCGGCACGCCGCTCAGGTACACCTGCTGGAGGTCGGCATTGGTGTCGCGCGTGTTCTCATACGGGCCCCAGTTCAGCTGGAACCCCGTCTTGATGTTGTGCGCGCCGGCGATGTAGGAGGCCGACGCCTGCACGTTGTAGCGATCGGGGTACCGGCCGCCCTGCCCGCCGCCGATGCCGCCCCACAGCGTGGCCAGATTGGCGTCGCGGCGGCTGGCGCCCGCGTACCAGGCGGCCGTGCCGCGCTCCTTGTTGATCCCAGGCTGGTTGACGATCACATACTGCTCGATGTTCTGCGAGTAGCCGGCCTCGACCAGGAGGCGGTTGGTGACCGTGCTGGTCCACTTGAACGCGCCGGAGTTGTAGAGCGGCGACGTCCAGATCTGCGACGCCGTGTTGGCGTCGGTGCCGGCGCCCATCCCGTGGCCGCGGTACTTGTCGATTTCGTCGAAGAACGCGGAGATCTTGTTCCGCTCGCTCACCTGCCACGTCAGGCGGAGCAGCACGCTCTTGATCTGCTGGTCGTCGACGCCCTGCTCGCACTGGATGCGTCCCGACTGGCAGTCGGCGACGTTGGCGTTCGACGGCACCACGTAGGTGTCGCCGATGGGTGCGTGCACGCCCCAGTGGCGCGCCGACGTGAAGAACCACAGCTTGTTCCGCTTCAGCGGGCCGCCGAGGCCGAAGTTGAAGTCCCAGATCTTGTTGATCTTGTCGACGTTGCGGACGCCCTGCGCCTGGAGCGCGCTCGTCAGGTTGTTCGACTGCCACGCGCCGTCGCTCCACGCGCCGAAGAACGACCCGCTGTAGGTGTTGCCGCCCTCCTTCGGGATCATGTTCACGCGCACGCCGCCGGGCGACACGTCCGCCCCGGCGCCGGCCGTCTGGTACGTCATCTCCTGGATCATCGCGTTGTTGACGTACTGCTGCACCGCGCCGTCGCCGTCGAGCCCGTTGATCATCAGGCCGTCGATCTGGACGATGTTGTTGGCCGACGTCAGCCCGCGCGTGGACATGTAGGTCTGCTGCATGGCGCGCGAGCCGCCCACGTCGGGCTGGTTCAGGTTGACGCCGGGCACGAGCTGCCCCATCGAGAAGATGCTGCGCCCCGTCGGCAGCGTGTCGAGCGCCTCGCGGTCGAGCACCTGCACGCGCGCCGTGCTCTGCACGTCCACAATCGGCGACTCGCCCGTCACCGTGATCGACTCCTCCAGCGTGCCGACCTGCATCGCGACGTTGATCGTGGCCGTGAAGTCGGTCGGCAGCTCCAGCCCGTCGCGCACCGAGGTGTTGAACCCGGTCAGCGAGAAAGTCAGGCGATACGTGCCGGGCCGCAGATCGACAATGCGGTACTGCCCCTGCTCGTTCGTGATGGCCGTGCGGACCTTCTCGATGAGCACGGGGCTCGAGGCCTCGACGGTCACGCCCGGCAGCACGGCGCCCGACGTGTCCCGCACCGTGCCCGTGATTCCGCTTTGCGCCGCCGCCATTGCCGGCAGCAGAACGATCGCCGCCGCGCCGAGGATCAACGGTCTGAGCCAAACCCGTGGGGTCGTCATGCGCTCTCTCCTCCGGCACCACGCGGTGCCACAACGACATCCGGCGCGGCGTGGCAGCGCCGCGCCCGACAGACTGCCCTCGAACCGGCCGCACGGCGTTCGGGAACAGCGGGCGCTCGCACGTCCCCGGAGCGCGCCGTTGGCGGCCAACCCAATACCCTCGTCCCCCGGCAGGCCCGAGCGGGCACAACCGGGTGAGCGGGCGCTCAACTGCTGGCTAAGTGGGTGGAGATTACGGTGACGGACGGGCGCCGTCAAGCGGGGATCCTGAGATTTTCGTCCGGGCGACACGCCCGGGGGTTCCCACGGGAACCCGCGGTTCGCCACGACGGTTACGGTTGAGCTGGCTGCAGGCCTACCACTTCACTCCCCGGTCGAGTACCCGACGCGCCCCGGTCGAGTGCCTGACGCGCGAGGGCCGGCCACGTCAACGATGGGCGACTCGCCCGCGACCGTGACGGATTCCCCCGGCGTGCCGGCCTGTATCGACACAGCGCCAGGAAGGGGCCATGCCAGACCAGCGCCCGAGCGCACGGGGGACGCCCGTACCGAAAATCACAACACCATGAGGGGGGGGCGGCCCGGAGTTTGCGATCGGCCGTCGGGCGGTCCAGGACCTGAATTGATGCCGTTTGAGGATGGGTGCCAGCTCGCGAAATCATAGGAAAAACGCGATGGGGAGCCCCGGTCGTGACAATTCGTGACAAGCAACGCCGTATAATCCCGCCCCACAGTTTTCACACTCCGGGGGAGGAGTCAGACATGGCACGAGGAGCATTCCGCGGCCAGGTGTGGAGAGGCGCGTGCGCGTTGATCATCGGCCTGGGCGTTCCGGCCGTGTCCGCTGCGCAGGCACCGGCCGCGCCGACCTTCACGAAGGACATCGCGCCCATCTTCCAGCAGAAGTGCGAGTCGTGCCACCGGCCCGATTCGATTGCGCCGATGTCGCTCGTGACCTACGAGGAAGCGCGGCCGTGGGCCCGCTCGATTCGCGACCGCGTCGCGACGCGGCAGATGCCGCCCTGGCACATCGACACCAACGTCGGCATCCAGCACTTCGAGAACGACCGCGGCCTCTCGGAGGCGCAGATTGACACCGTCGTCCGGTGGGTGAACGCGGGTGCGCCGAAGGGCGACATGAAGGACATGCCGCCGCCGGTGCAGTGGCCTGACCAGAGCGTGTGGAACTTCGCGGAGCGGTTCGGCGGCCCGCCGGACCTCATCATCAAGTCGCCGCCGTACACCCAGAAGGCCAACGCGCAGGACGCCTGGTACAAGCCCGTGGTGCCGACCGGCCTCACGGAGGCCCGCTGGGTGCGTGCCATCGAGATCCGGCCGTCCACCGTGAAGGGCCGCAAGATCACCCACCACGCGCTGGCGCGCCTGCTGCAGACCGAGAACGACACGCCGCAGCCGTCGGCGGTGAACAACAACGGTGACGACCCCGGGCCGGGCCTCTTCATGGAGTGGGCCGTCGGCAAGCAGGGCGAGATCATGCGCCCGAACTCGGGCAAGCTGATGCTGCCCGGCTCGCGCATCGTGTGGGACATCCACTACCACGCCGTCGGCGAGGACATCACCGACTCGGTGGAGCTCGGCATCTACTTCTACCCGAAGGGCCAGGAGCCGAAGTACCGCCAGACGCTGGCGCTGTTCAGCGGCATCACCGGCGGCAACCGCAATCTGGACATCGCGCCGAACTCGCTCGCCACGACGCAGAACTTCCACGTGATGCGGAAGGCGGGGCGACTCGAGAACTTCCAGCCGCACATGCACCTGCGCGGCAAGGGCATGCTGCTCGAGGCGATCCTCCCCACCGGGCAGATCCAGACGATCAGCCAGGTGAGCAACTGGAATTTCAACTGGCACAACAACTACGTCTACGCCGACGACCACGCACCGCTCCTCCCGAAGGGCACGGTGCTCCGCATCACGTCGTGGTTCGACAACACGGCGAAGAACCCCAACAACCCCGACCCGAACCAGTGGGTGGGCTGGGGCGATCGCACCGTGGACGAGATGGCCCACGCGTGGATCAACATCACCTACATGGATGACAAGGACTTCGAGGAGGAAGTGGCCGCCCGCAAGGCCAAGCTCGCCGCCTCGTCGACCGACGTCCGCCAGCAGCAGTAGCAGTACGCAAGTCGTCACGGGCTGTCCCCGAAGCTGTGAACGTCCGACGAGGGGTGCTGTTCGACGCCGAGCAGCACCCCTTCGTCGTCTGAGACGGAGTCGCACCTGATGATGTCTTCCCGCCTGTCCATCGGGCGCCTGTCGGGCGCCCTCGCTCTGGCTGGTCTCCTGGCGTTCTCCGGAACGGCCGCCCCGCTCGTCGCGCAGCAGCTGCCGGCCGGCGCGCTGCGCGCCAGCGGCGACGGGGTGACGCCCGCTTTCGAAGGGTGGTTCGAGAACGCCGACGGCTCGTTCACCCTGCTCGTGGGCTACTTCAACCGGAACACGAGCGAGGCCGTGGAGATTCCCATCGGGCCGAACAACCGGATCGAGCCCGGCGGCCCCGACATGGGGCAGCCCACCTACTTTCCCGGTCGCCGCGGCTGGGGCGTCTTCACCATCAGGGTGCCCAAGGACTTCGGCGACAAGCGCTACACCTGGACCATTACGGCCAACGGCCAGACCAATGCCATTTCGTTCGGCCTGATCAAGGACTACCAGGTGGAGCCCTACGCCGACGCGGCCATGGGCAACAAGCCGCCGACCGTCAAGTTCGCCATGGACGGCAAGACCTACACCGGCCCGCCGGTCGTCGGCGAGTTCGGCGCGACGCTGATTGGCACGGTGGGGCAGCCGGTGGCCATCACCTACTGGGTGGCCGATGACCTTCACGAGGAGGAAGGGCCGTCGCTTCGGCGGGGCCCGCCCATCACGACGACCATCGTGAAGCACCGCGGCCCGGGCGAGGTGAAGCTCGAGAACGCGCGGCCGCTCGCCGACCTGAAGGACAACGGCAAGGTGTCGACCACGGCCACCTTCAGCGCGCCGGGGGAGTACATCCTCCGCGTCCAGGTGAACGACTCGACCGGCGACGGCGGCGGTGGGTTCCAGTGCTGCTGGACCAACGCCTATCTGAAGGTGACGATCAAGTAGTCGCCGGGTTGCCTGGATCGCCGATCTACGCGGACGGCATGCGCGGACGCCGGGGGTTGCCTCCGGGTGTCTCCCGCATGCCGTTCGCGCATGCCAGTCACACAGAGACGCATGTGAGGCCCTGCCGCTCGTCTACGACCTGTCGGGCAGCGGCAGGACGGCCCTCCGGGCGGATCTGAACCGGGGCGACATCGCGCAGGGTGACATCGGCTGCGTCCAGCGCACGGCCGGCTGCGAGACCAACACATCCCGGTGGACGGGGTGAGCCCCCCGTGATCCGCGCGTGGACCCTGCGATGCGGGGCCGCCGCCCATTCGCCATTCGTCATTCGTCATTCGTTATTTCCCCAAAGCCTTTTCCAGATTGCGCTGCGCGTCGGCGAGCCCGGGGTCGGCAGCGAGCGCTTGTCGGAAGGCGGCAATGGCGTCGTCGAGCCGGCCCTGCGTGGCGAGCGCGATTCCGAGGTTGTTCCAGGCGCGCGCGTGGTGGGGGCTCACATCCAGAGCTTCCCGGAACAGCGCCTCGGCCTCGTGCAGGGCGCCGCGCTCGAGGGCATCCACGCCCAGGTCGTAGCAGGCGTTGGCCAGGTTCGTGCGAGCGTGGCTGGAGTTTGGCTGGAGGCGCACGGCTTCGCGGAACGCCGCGCGGGCTCCGAGTGCATCGCCCAGGGCCATCCGGACCGTGCCGAGGTTGTTGTAGGCCGGCCCGTAGTCGGGTCTGATCGCGAGCGCCCGCTCGAAGCCGGCGAGGGCCTCGCGGTGTCGCCCGTCTTCCTGCAGCGCCGTGGCCAGGTTGTGCGCGCTGATCGCGCGCATCAGGTCCGGTGAGAGCATGGGCCAGTTCGAGGCGACCAGCGCGACGAGGCCGGCCGTCGCCGCACCCCGCAGGGCACGTCGGGCTTCGCTCGAGCGGCGTCCGTTGGCGAGGGCCACCGCACCTACCGCCGCGAACAGCATCAGGAACGGGACCAGCGGAAACCGGTAGCGCGCGAACACGAAGAAGACGACCACGCTCAGCGCGTAGGCGGCGGTGAGGGCGTACAGAATCCAGAGGTCGGCGCGGCGCGGCCAGGCGACCCACGCGCCCACGACGGCGAGCGGGAAGAGGATGCCGAAGTGCGTCACGCGGCCGAGCCAGGCGAGCAGCCACGAGACCTCGGCGTACGCCTCCTGGCTCTCCGTGTCGAGCATTTCCTCGGCGTTCACCAGGAGTGCCGCCTTGCGTGCCATCAGGGCCATCCAGTCGAGCGGCTCCGCCCGGACGTAGGCCAGAGCCCGCCGCGTCCAGTAGGCCGACACTTCTCCCGGTGTGAGACGGCGGCCGAGCGCGGCTTCGGCCAGCTCGGTGGCGTCGGTCCGCTCGAACTCGGGCGCCCCTCGGCCCTCGCGGAGCGCGACGTACGTGCCGTCCGACGACGGGTTGTTGCCGATGTAGAGGTTTGAGCCGAACTGCGATGTCGTGAGGTAGAGGCCGCCGCCCACGGCGAAGTTCCGGAGCGCCACCGGGCCGACGGCAACGGCGACGCCGGCGAGAAGCGCGGCCGTCGAGGAGAGGCCCTGCCGCGACAGACGGCCGCGCGGCGCGGCCGCCCAGGCCGCCACCACCGCGACGAGCAGCAGCGCGTTCTCGCGCGTGAGGCTGAGCGCGCCGAGCGCGAGCCCGAGGAGCGCCCAGCGCCGGGTGGTGCCGCCGCGCGCGACGATGTCGGCGACGAGCGCCAGCGCAATCGCGGTCAGGAACACGTCGAGCGTCGACTTCTGCAGGATGCCGTCGAAGAAGATCGCCGGCGCGTAGACGGCGAGCCCCAGGCCGGCCGCCAGCCCGACGGCGCGCGAGTGCAGGCGCCACCCGGCGTAGCCGAGCGCGGCCGCTGCCAGCGACCCGATCGCAGCCTGGGCCACGCGCGCGACCAGCAGGTCGCGTCCGAACAGCGTGTACAGCGCGCCGAGGACGTACGGATAGAGCGGCGCCTGGTAGAACACCTCCTGTCCCATCCAGTCGCCTGCGGCGATGCGTGACGCCCACGCGTCGTAGCCGCGGGCGTCGCCGCTCAGGACGTTGAAGACGAGCGCGTGACGGATGAGCAGGACGTGCGTCAGACGCAGCGCCATCGCGACGGCGAAGATGGCGAGCGCCGGGCCGGCAAACGCGCGCGCCGAAGGTACCGCCGAGGCCGGAGCCGGTCGCGTGCGCTTCATCGGACGCGTCGGAGAGGGCTGTATACTACCACCCGTGTGGGGCGTTCGGGCCACCGCCGCGCTCGTGTACATCGCGTGGGCGGGCACTGCCGGCGCGCAGGGCCCCGTGGACCTCGACGGCCGCCCGCTCGATCCCCTCGAGCCGCAGCGTGGCATCGCCGCGACCGTGCTGCTCTTCACCGCCACCGACTGTCCCATCTCCAACCGGTACGCGCCGGAGGTCGTCCGGCTCCGCGACGCATTTGCGTCGCGCGGCGTGCGGTTTCACCTCGTGTACGCGAACGCCGCCGAGACGCCTGGCGCCATTCGCGCGCATGCGGCCCGCTTCGAGTACGGCCTCTCGATCGTCCGTGATCCGGCCCACGTGCTGGTCGCGCAGGCGGGCGCCTCGATCACGCCGGAGGCCGCGGTGTTCGACGCGTCCGGCCAGCTGCGCTACCGCGGACGCATAGACGACCGGTATGTCGACTTCGGCGTCGATCGGCCGGCGCCCACACGCCGCGATCTGGCGGACGCGCTGGCGGCCGTGCTCGACGGACGTCCCGTCGCCGAGCCGGTGACGCGGGCCGTGGGCTGCTTCATCCCGTCGCCCTCGACGTCGGCGGAGGCGCCTGTCACCTTCGCGCGCGACGTTGCGCCTATCCTGTTCGATCGATGCGGCATCTGCCATCGTCCCGGCGGGGCTGCGCCGTTCAGCCTCCTGACGTATGAGGCCGTCCGGCCGCGCGCGGCCCAGATCGCCGCCGTGACGGAGTCGAGGTACATGCCGCCGTGGAAGGTCGAGCCGGGCTACGGCCCCTTCGTGGGCCAGCGTCCGCTCAGCGCGCAGGAGATTGGCATCCTGCGCCGGTGGGCCGACGCCGGCGCGCCCGAGGGGGACCGTGCCGCGCTGCCGGCGACGCCCACGTGGCCCGACGACGGATGGCAGCTGGGCACGCCGGACCTGGTGGTGTCGCTCGA
The DNA here is from genome assembly GCA_040754955.1 of Acidobacteriota bacterium. Lineage (GTDB taxonomy): Bacteria > Acidobacteriota > Vicinamibacteria > Vicinamibacterales > UBA2999 > JBFMCA01. The sequence goes on from JBFMCA010000018.1 coordinate 21,564, forward strand.
CCGGCCATACATGCTGCCGGCCGCCGCCACCGACGTGTTCCGCATCTTCGTGATTCCGCTGCCGGTCACCTCGACACGATACGTGCGCGGCATCGAGTTCCGCCCCGGCAACCCGAAGGTCGTCCATCACGCGAACCTGCGCATCGACCGCACGGGTCAGTCGCGGAAGCTGGACGAGGCCGACCCGGTGCCAGGGTATGAGGGGCTCATGCCGCGAAGCGCCGAGTACCCCGACGGGCATTTCCTGGGCTGGACGCCGGGGCAGCTCGCGCCGTTGGTGCCCGCCGAGCTGGCGTGGGGTCTCCAGCCCGGCACCGACCTCGTGGTGCAGCTGCACATGCAGCCAAGCGGCGCCGTGGAGGAAGTGGCGCCGTCGATCGGGTTCTTCTTCAGCGATCGTCCGCCGCACCGCGCGCCGGCGATTCTCCGCCTGGGATCGCAGGGCATCGATATCCCGCCCGGCAGACGCGAGCACGCGATCCAGGATGCCTATGTCCTGCCGGTGGATGCCGATGTGCTGGCCATCCAGCCGCATGCCCACTACCGGGCGCGCGAGATCGTCGGCGAGGCGACTGCGCCCGACGGGAGCCGGCGCACGTTGCTCCACATCCGAGACTGGGATTTCCGCTGGCAGCACGTGTACCGGTTCGAGACGCCTGTTCGGCTCCCGAAGGGCACGACGCTGTCCATGCGGTTCACCTATGACAACTCCGCCGACAACCCGCGCAACCCGCAGCAGCCCCCCGAGCGCGTGCTGTGGGGGCAGCGATCGGTGGACGAGATGGGCGATCTCTGGTTCCAGCTGCGGACCGACACCGAGGCCGACCGCGCGCGCCTGAACGACGAGGCGCAGCGCAAGATGATGGCCGAAGACATCGTCGGGTACGAGACCATGCTGCTGGCGAGTCCCGACGACAGCGAGCTCCACGACGACGTGGCCCTGCTCTACCTGGCGGCGGGTCGGTACGGCGAGGCCGTGACGCACTTCGCCCGGTCGGTGGCGCTGCGGCCCGGCGAGGCGACCGCGCACTTCAACCTGGCGACGGCGCTGACGCTGGACGGGCGGTTCGATCGCGCTGTCGCCAGCTACAAGGCCGCGCTGGCGATCAAGCCGGACTACGCGAGCGCACACAACAACCTTGGCATGGTGATGGCGGCCACGGGCCGGCGTCGCGAGGCGATCGCGGCGTTCCGCGAAGCCGTGCGGCATGACGGATCGAACGTCCAGGCCGTTCGCAACCTCGCATGGCAGCTCGCCGTGTCGCCGACGAGCGGGCCGGATGAAATCGAGGAGGCGGTCGCGCTCGCCGAGCGCGCCGTCCGAGCCACCGGTCGCCGGGAGGCGCACCTGCTCGACGTGCTCGCCGTCGCCTATGCCGCCGCCGGACGATTCGACCGCGCGCGCGCGGTCGCCGGAGAAGCCCTGTCGCTCGACCTCGACCCCGGCGCGGCCGCCCAGATCCGCGCCCGCCTCGCCCTCTACGAGCGCCGCCAGCCCTACCGCGAGCCTTAACGAAAAGGTGCCTGGCACCTTTTCCCGATGTCACGGTCGCTCAGAAACGGACCGGGGGAGACAGATTGGGATCGAGAAAGGTGCCTGGCACCTTTTCCCGAAAGGTGCCAGGCACCTTGTTATAGTCATAGCTGACCGCTGGGGGTATCCGCGCCGCGCGGTGGCGGATTGAGACAGACCCTTGGAACCTGATCCGGTTGACACCGGCGGAGGGAGTGCGGACATGCACGACTACGGCACGGCGTTCCCCAATTCACACAAGGTCTACGAGCGCATCACGCTCGACGCGGCACAAGGCGGGCACGAGCTTGCCGTGCCCATGCGCGAAGTCACGCTCTCGGGCGGCGAACCGCCCGTTCGGCTGTATGACTCGTCGGGGCCCCAGGGGCACGACGTCCGGGCCGGACTGCCGAAGCTGCGCGAGGCCTGGGTGGCGCCCCGTCGCGCCGCTGCCCGCGCCGGCCAGCCCGTGACGCAGCTGCACTACGCCCGCAAGGGCCAGATCACGCCGGAGATGGCGTTCGTCGCCGCGCGCGAGGGCCTGCCGGCCGAGTTCGTCCGCGACGAAGTCGCGCGGGGTCGCGCCATCATCCCCGCGAACATCAACCACACCGAGCTCGAGCCGATGATCATCGGCCGTCACTTCCTCGTGAAGATCAACGCGAACATCGGCAACTCTGCCGTGTCGTCGTCCATCGAGGACGAGATCGAGAAGCTCCGCTGGGCGACGCTCTGGGGCGCCGACACCGTGATGGACCTGTCGACCGGCAGGCAGATCCACGACACGCGCGAGTGGATCATCCGCAACTCGCCGGTCCCCATCGGCACGGTGCCCATTTACCAGGCGCTCGAGAAGGTCGGCGGACGGCCAGAGGCGCTTACCTGGGAGGTCTACCGCGACACGCTCATCGAGCAGTGCGAGCAGGGTGTGGACTACTTCACGGTGCACGCGGGCGTCCTGCTCCGCTACGTGCCGCTCACCGCGCGCCGGGTCACCGGCATCGTCTCGCGCGGGGGCTCGATCATCGCCAAGTGGTGCCTGGCGCACCACCAGGAGAACTTCCTCTACACGCACTTCCGCGAGATCTGCGAGATCATGCGCGCCTACGACGTCTCGTTCTCGCTCGGCGACGGCCTGCGCCCCGGCTCAATCGCCGACGCCAACGACGAGGCTCAGTTCGCGGAGCTCCGCACGCAGGGCGAGCTCACGCGCATCGCGTGGGAGTACGACGTTCAGGTGATGAACGAGGGGCCGGGCCACGTGCCCATGCACCTCATCCGCGAGAACATGGAGAAGCAGCTGGAGTGGTGCCACGAGGCGCCCTTCTACACGCTGGGCCCCCTCACGACCGACGTCGCCCCCGGCTACGATCACATCACCTCGGCCATCGGCGCCGCGATGATCGGCTGGTACGGCACGGCGATGCTGTGCTACGTCACGCCGAAGGAGCACCTCGGCCTGCCCAACCGCGATGATGTGAAGGCCGGCGTCATCGCGTACAAGATTGCCGCGCACGCCGCCGATCTCGCCAAGGGCCACCCCCGCGCCCGGGCCTGGGACGACGCCCTGTCGAAGGCGCGCTTCGAGTTCCGCTGGCAGGATCAGTTCAACCTGGCCATGGACCCCGTGACCGCCCGCGCCTACCACGACGAGACGCTCCCGGCCGAGGGCGCCAAGGTCGCCCACTTCTGCTCGATGTGCGGGCCGAAGTTCTGCAGCATGGAACTCACGCAGCAGGTGCGCCAGATGGCCGAAGCCGGCATGCGCGAGAAGTCCGAGGAGTTCAGGAAGACGGGCGAGCTGTACGTGAAGAAGTAGGGGTCAGTAGCCGCCAGTCGGCAGCCGCCGGTAGCCCGGCAGTTACCGGGTCGGCCACGAGCGCGAGGTCAGCCGCCCGGCGGGGCGGGGACGATCTGGATCACGGTGGGGAAGTGCGCCGGCTCGACTCCGGGCCGTGGGTTCGGGTACCCCGCACCGCCGCCGCTCGTGAAGTCCTTCACCGTCACGCTTGGCGGAAACGCCATCACATCGTCGCGGAACCGCGACGTCTCGAACTGGTGCGTCGGCGGCGACTGATAGAGCACGTCGCCGTTCTTCTTCAGCACGTTCTTGTAGTACATCACCGCGTCGGCGAAGTTGATCATCACGCCGTACAGGTGAAATCGCTGGCCGCGACCCGCGTCGTAGGAACCCAGATACTGCGCGCCCGGGTAAACCGGCGCGCCGAGCTCGCGCTCGCTCGGACCCTCGGGTCCCGCCGGCACCACGAGCTGCGCCGACGGCCCGGCCGTCGGCGGCGTCTCGGCGGGCGCCGCGTCCGGCCGGCTCGGCCTCGGAAACGGCTGCGGCGTCTGGGCCGACGCGACGCCGACGCCGATCGCCAGCGCGAGATTCATCGCGAGCGCGACACGGAGGCGGAAGACCACGGAACTATTATAGGTCCGCCGTGTCCGCCACCCGCTTCCTCGACTACTGCCGCCAGCAGGAACGCTGGCTCCTCGACACCGTCATCCAGCTCGTCCGCCTCGAATCGCCCACCGACGACAAGGCGGCCGTCGACCGCTGCGGCGCGATGCTGGCCGACCTGCTCGCCGGCTCTGGCGGGCGCGTCACGCGCCTGCCCTCGCCCACGGCCGGGGATCATCTCAAGGCCGAGTTCGGGGATGGGCCCACCCAGGTGCTCCTCCTCGGGCACTTCGACACGGTGTGGCCCGTCGGTCAAATCGGCCGCATGCCGGTGGAGACGTCCGGCGGCCGCCTGACCGGCCCAGGCGTCCTCGACATGAAGGCGGGCATCGCGCTGGGCCTGCTGGCCACGCGCGCGGTGCTCGCGGCGGGCGCACCCCGGACCTGCCGCATCACGATGCTCTGGACGACGGATGAAGAAACGGGAAGCCGGACGTCGCGCGAGCACGTCGAGGCGGAGGCCCGCCGATCGCTGGCCGTGCTGGTGCTCGAGCCCGCGCTGGCGAGCGGCGCCCTCAAAACGAGCCGCAAGGGCTGCGGCGAATTCCTGATCGAGGCGCACGGCGTGGCGGCGCACGCCGGCGTGGACCCGGGCAAGGGCGTGAGTGCCATCCGGGAGCTCGCGCGGCAGGTGCTCGCCGTCGAGACGCTGCAGGATCTCGACCGCGGCGTCTCGGTCAATGTCGGCCTCGTTCACGGCGGCACGCGGCCCAACGTCGTCGCCGAGCACGCCGCGGCGCGCGTGGACGTCCGCGCCCCGACCATGGCGGACGCGGCACGCGTCGAGGCCGCGATGCTCGCCCTGACCCCCCACCTGCCAGGCGCGCGGGTCGCCGTCACCGGCGGCTTCGAGCGGCCGCCCATGGAACGAAGCGACGGCGTGGCATGGCTGTACGAGATCGCCCGCGACGTCGGTGCCGAACTGGGCCAGCAGGTGACAGAGGGTGGCACCGGCGGCGGGTCGGACGGCAATTTTTCGGCCGCGCTCGGCATCCCCACGCTCGACGGCCTCGGCGCTCTCGGCGATGGGGCACATGCCCTCCACGAGCACGTCCTCGTGGACGCGCTCGTGCCCCGCGCCGCGCTCCTTGCCGGCCTGTTGAGCCGCCTCGTCCAAAACGCCTGACGCGCCCTTCCCTGGGGCAGCTGGCGAGGGTGACCAAGGCCCCGCCGGGCGTCGGCCGGCTGTCCACCCGCGCCGCCAGTTTTCGGCGGGCCTGGCGGATTTGGGCGAAAATCCCGCGGGTTCGTCTCTGGCCTCCAAATTGCCTCCACTCCCGGAAGCCGCCCCCTGAGCGGGCGCTGGAGTGCACGGCCCGTGGACGATCTCGACCTCGATCTGACCAGACTCACCGACGCCGGCGTGCGGGTGGTGGTGCGCGCGCGCGACGAAGCCCGGCGGCGCGGGCACGCGCTCGTCACCAGCGAGCACCTGTTCCTGGCGGCGGCGCAGGCCGAGTGGCACGTCTTCACCCGGGTGATGCGCGACCTCGACGTGTCGGCAGACCAGGTGGTCAGGCAGGTCGAGACGCGGATGGCGCGCTGGCCTGTTCGATCGGGCGCGTCGGTGAAGGCGCCGCCCGCCACGAGGGCGCTGCTGCAGGTGGCCATGCAGTGCGCCGCCCGGGTCGGCCGTGATCTGGCCGAGCCGAGCGATTTGCTCGCGGCGGTCTTCGACGAGCGGCACGGCGCCGCCGCTGCCGCCGTCGATGAGCTGGGCGCCGACTCCTCCGCAGTCGGGCCGCGGATTCTCGCCTACGTGCGTGACGTCGAGCTGCGCGACGACCTGCTGCGCCGCCGGTACGAGCTGCCGCCCGTGCTGAAGCAGTTTGCGACGAACCTCAACCTGCTCGCCCGTCAGGATCGCCTCGCGCCCGTGTTCGGCCGCGATGCGGAGTTGCGCCAGGTCGTGGAGATCCTCTCGCACCGCGACCGTGCCAACTCGGTGATGCTGCTGGGCGAGCCCGGCGTGGGCAAGACCGCCATCGCCGAGGGACTGGCGCGCCTCATCGAGCTCGAACCCGAGGCGGTGCCCGTCCCGCTGCGCGACTGTCAGGTCGTGAGCCTGCCGATGAACGGCCTCGTGGCGGGCACGATGCTCCGGGGCATGTTCGAGGATCGCATTCAGAACGTGCTGCGCGAGGTGCGCGAGCATCCCAATCTGATTCTGTTCATCGACGAGGCCCACACCATGGTTGGCGCGGGCTCCGCGCTCGGGGCTCCCTCCGACGCGGCCAACGTCTTCAAGTCGGTGCTGGCGCGGGGCGAGGTGCGCGTGATCGCGGCGACGACGCTGAGCGAGTACAAGCAGCACATCGGCGAGGACGAGGCGCTCGCGCGTCGCTTCCGGACGGTCGTCATCGGCGAGCCGACGCGCGAGGACGCGCGCCACATTCTGCGGCGGCTCGCGCCGCGCTTCGAGCGGAGCTACGCCGTACGCATCTCGGAGGAGGCCATCGACACGGCGCTCACGCTGTCGCCGCGCTACCAGCGCCACCTGCGCCTGCCGGACAAGGCCATCGGGTGGCTCGATACGGCAGCGGTGCGGGCACAGCTGGCCGAGCGCGCCGAGGTCACCGCGGCCGACGTTGTCGACGTCGTCGCGTCCGATGCCCGGATTCCGGTGGACATGGTCTACCGCGACGTCGGCGAACGCTTCCGCGACCTCGAGGCGCGGTTGTCGCGCCGCATCGTGGGCCAGCGCGAGGCCGTGCGGGCGCTCGCGCGGCGGATGCGCCTCAACAAGGGCCCGCTCAAGGACGGCGCGGACCGGCCCGACGGCGTGCTGCTGTTCCTGGGTCCCACCGGCGTGGGCAAGACCGAGCTCGCCAAGGCGCTCGCGGAGTTCCTCTTCGGCGACGAGAAGCGGATGATCCGCCTCGACATGTCGGAGTTCCAGGACGGCGCGACCGGCATCGACAAGCTCATCGGCTTCCCCCGCGGCATCGTGGGCTCCGATCGCGGGGGCGTGCTCACCAGTCAGCTTCGGGATCACCCGTACTCGGTGGTGCTGCTCGACGAGATCGAGAAGGCCAGCCCCTCGGTGCTGAACCTGTTCCTCCAGGCGTTCGACGAAGGGTGGATCACGGACGGCCGCGGCCGCCGGACCTATCTGAGCGACGCGATCGTCATCATGACGTCGAACCTCGGCGCCGAGCACTTCCGCAAGCTGACGACGCCGCTCGGCTTCCGGACGACGGAGGCGACGCTCGACGCCGTGCGGAGCGAGGTGACGCGGGAGGTGGAGCGGCGGCTGACCCCCGAGTTCCGCAACCGGATCGACGACGTGGTCATCTTCGCGCCGCTGGGGCGCGACGAGGTGGCGCGCATCGCCCACATGCACGTGGACGCGGTGGCGGCGACGCTCGCCAGCCACGGCAAGCGGCTCTGGTGCGCGCCGGAGGCCATGGACGCGATTGTCGAGGAGGGGCACAGCCTGGCGTACGGCGCGCGGTACCTGAAGCGCGTCATCGACGACCGCGTGAAGATTCCAATCAGCGAGCAGTGGCACGCTGCCGACGAGTTCCGCCTCGTCGTGCGTGACGGCGAGCCGCGGATCGAGGCGGTCTCTACCGGCGGGCTGCACGCCGCGCCGATCGCCTGCTAGCTTAGCTATAGCTAAGCTAGCGAGGGAACCGGAAGGCAGCCTGGGTCGGTCGGCGCTCCTCGGATGAGGAGGCCGGTCCCCGGGTCGCCCCGCCGGTGGCATCCCCCGCGTCCCGCCGGGCGCGCACGCCGTAGCGCGCCTTGAGCAGCCCTACGACCTCCGTCACACGCCGCTGGTAGGGCGCGGGCGCGTACTTCGCCGCGTAGAGCCGCTCCATGCGATCGGCCAGGTGCGGGAACTCCGCCCGCAGGAACCGGACGAAGTGCGCGCGCGTGCCGCCCTCGAGGTGCAGCACCTGCGCCCCAACGAAGCGCGCGCCGTGATCGGCGGCCGCCTTGACCGTGCGCTCCAGCCGCGCCGGCTGCGTGGAGAACCCGGGCACGAGCGGCGCCATCAGCACCCCGGCGTCGATGCCTGCGTCAACGAGCGCCCGTACGGCCCGGAGCCGCTGCAGGGGAGAGGCCGTGCCCGGTTCGAGCGCGCGCCAGGCGTCCTCGTCGACCGTGGGGACGCTCACCGCCACCGTGCAGGCCGCCGAGGCGGCCACCCGCTGCAGCACGTCGATGTCCCGCACGACCATCGGGCCCTTGGTGACAATGCCCACCGGCGTGCGGGCGTCGGCGAGCGCCTCCAGCGCGCCGCGCGAGAGGCGGTAGCGGCCCTCGATGGGCTGATACGGATCGGTGGCCGTGCCGAGCGCGACGAGCGTGGGCGTCCAGGCCGGCCGATCGAGCTCGCGGCGCAGCACCTCGACGAAGTTGGTCTTCACGAGGATCACCGACGCGAACTCGTCTCCCTCGCCGAGCTCGAGCTGGTGCTGGTAGCGGCGGGCGAAGCAGTAGTGGCAGCCGTGCGTGCAGCCGCGATAGGGGTTCAGGGTCCACTTGAACGGCATGCCGCGCACGGCGTTGAGCGCGGAGCGGCAGCGGATCTCCTGGTACCGCGCCTCGTCGGCGCGAAGCTCCGCCTCCCGCAACGCGGCCACGCCGCCGGCCTTGACCAGGCGGGCCACGTCGCGCGTCGTGGGCGCCGCCGGCCCGAGGTGGAAGAGCAAGGGCCGGGTTTCCATGGGAAAGAGGACCCGGTCTCATTATTTCGTTTTTTATTCGCCTGTCAACCGGGCAGTCAGCGAATGACGTACGCGAGCGCGAAGCCGATCTGGAGCACGAACATCATGCGGTACATGTGCGCCCAGGACACGTGGTTCTCCTCGACGGCCAGCTCCTCCGGGCGGCGGAGCATCAGGTAGCAGACATACGCGCCGTAGGCCACCATGCCGGCGCCGAGGACCTGGAGCAGCCAGAAGTTGCCGGTGAGAATGCCCAGCCACGCGCCCAGCGGGATCATCAGGAACGGCACGATGAAGCTCGGCGAGATCATCCAGGCGGCCTTCACGACGCCATACTGAATCGGCAGCGTGCGGCAGCCGCCGCGCTTGTCGCCCTCCATGTCGGCGAAGTCCTTCGTGGTCGAGGCGCCCAGCAGGAAGAGCCCGAAGATGGCGCCGATGTACCAGGGCTCGATGCCGGCCATGGTCTTCACCGACGTCCAGCCCGCCACCTTCAGCAGCACGCCGCGCGGGATCGCGATGGTGACGTTCGCCCAGATGCCGAGGCGCTTGGTCCGGAAGGGTGGCGCCGAGTAGACGAACGTGATGATTGTGGCGACGACGACGATCCAGAAGCACTCGTGCCGGCCGCCGGGCGCGACCATCCACGCGAGCGCCCAGGCCGCCGCGTAGGTGGCCCACGTGAACGCCCAGGCCTCGCCGAGCGCGAGCCGCCCGCTCGGCAGCGGCCGCTTCGGCTTGTTCACCCGGTCGATCTCGAGGTCGTAGATCTGGTTGAGCGCGTTCGAAGCGGCGTTCAGCACCGCGGCCATCAGCGCGCCGACGAGCGGGTAGACGAGTGCCCCTGCCGTCAGCGGCTCGACCGGATGCGCCCCGATGGCGGTGATGCCGCCGGACAGGAAGCCCAGCGCCGGCGCGACGAGCGTGAAGGGACGCGAGAACTCGAGATACAGGGCCAGTCGGCTCATTCCAGCATCCGCGCGATGGGCTGAAACAGCAGCACGGCCGCCAGCGCCGCCGCGGCCGTGTTGATGAAGTTCAGGAGGTCGTTCGTGAGGATCCCGCGCGCCTCGAAGCGCGCGGCCAACGCGCTCTCGAGGAACGCGCCCAGCGTGGCGCCGACGACGACGGCCACGGTTGCGGGAATGGTGTCGGGCATGCCGATGAGCGCGTCCGCGGCGGGGAGGGCCATCATGAGCGCCGCCACGAGCCCGGCCAGCGTGCCCGCGATCGACACGGCTCCGGGCGTGCCCGGCGGGGCCGGGCGGCCCGAGGGCACCAGCCGCGGCGTGCCGCCGAAGGCCTTGCCGATCTCGCTCGCCACCGTATCGGATGCGCCCGCGACGACGCCCGCGATGAACACGATGGGCGCGGCCCACCACCCGCCCGACGCCGCCATCAGGCACGCCCCGGCGGCGCCCACCACGAGGTTCGCGAGCGCGTTGCCCGCGCCGCGCCGCCCACCCCGTTCCTCCGCGATGCCCAGGGCCTCCTTGCGCGCGAGGCCGAGGCGCGAGGACACGACGGCGGCCACGAACGCGGCGAAGAGCAGCAGCCATCCCGGCAGGCCGGCGCCGAGGTAGACGACCAGTCCGATGATCGCCCCGACGATGGCGCCTGTCAGCGTGAGCGAGCCCCGCAGGTACGCCGACCACGCCATCAGCCCGTTGAGCGCGACGCCCATCGGCAGGCGCGCCGCCAGGGCCGGCAACCTCGCGACGGCGGACGGGTCCGCTGCCGCGGCGAGCCACAGCACGGCGCCGGCCGTGAAGGGCACGGTGATGTTGTCGTCGAGGCCGGCGGGGATGGTCTCGGCGAGCGCGGCCGCCCCGGCGGCGGCGATCGACGCCCACACGATGAACGTCATCGAAGGCGCCGGATCCATGACCGGCCCGACCCAGAGGAACAGGCCCACCGCGCCGACGGCGCCGGCCGCGGCGCCGGCCCCCATTCCACTCCAGGTCTTCTCGGGGTTCCACGGCAGGCGCGGCCCGCCGATGCGCGTGCCCGCGAGCGTCGCGGCGCCGTCGCCGAAGGCCATCACGGCCCAGCCCGCGGCCGCCAGGTCCAGCCGATCGCGAAACACGAGCACGAGGAGGAGGACCGAGAGCGGATAGCACACCACGCCCGTGCGGCCCGACCGGGCGTGCCCCGCGGGACGCATGATGCCCGGCGCGACGCGCGGCAGGAGAAACCAGTTGAAGGCCAGCGCCGTTGCCGCCAGGGCGGCGGCGCCCGGCCAGGACAGGTAGCGCAGCAGCAAGGCAAAGCCGATCATCGCCACGTGGACGATCTGCCGGCTCGTTTCGGAATAGCGGCTCACAGGCTCGCGAGTAATCCTGCCACACCTTCGCCGACCGGCCGCACGCGGAAGCCGAGGTCGCGCACGGCGTCGGCGCTGTCGAGCGACCAGTCTTCGCGGAAGATCCGCACGGCGCCTCGCGTGAGGAGGGGCGGCCGACCGGTCAGCCGGGCGCGGGCCTCCTCGACGACGCCCGCCGCGTGGGCCAGCGCAAACGGGATGCGGCGCGGCAGCGGCCGGCCGGTCAGGTCACGCACCCGCGCGAAGATCGCCATCTGTGGAACGTTGTCGCCGCCGAGGACGTACCGCGTCCCTGGCGCCGCCCGTTCGACGGCGGCCACGTGCGCCCTGGCCACGTCGTCGATCCACGCGTACGACCAGGGACGATCGGCGCCGATGACGCCGGGCAGTCGCCCCGCGAGGTGATCGCGCACGAGGCGGCCGACCAGATTGCCCTCGGTGGCCGCTCCCGGCCCGTAGATGACGCCGGGATACAGCCGCACGACGGGCCGCCCTTCGCGCGCGGCGTCGGCCGCCACGCGCTCGGCGGCGACCTTGGTTCGCTGGTAGTCGTTGGCTTCGAGCGGCGCGGCGCGTCCGCGGGGCGGGAGCGCGAGGAACGAGGACGTGTAGACGATCTTGGGCGCGCCGGCCCGCGCCGCCGCCCGGAGGACGGCCTCGAGGCCCCCGACGTTGACCTCGTCGAAGTCCGCGGGCCGCGGACGCCAGAGGCTGACGAGCGCCGCCATGTGGCAGATGGCCGCGCACGACGCGGCCGCCCGCGCGAGCGCGGCCTCGTCCCGGATGTCGCCGGCAACCGCGTCCCCCGGCAGCCCGGCATCGGCGGCGGTGCGCGCGTAGACGACCGGGACGTGGCCGGCGGCCGCCAGCGCGGCGACGACCGCCCGGCCGAGGTACCCGGTGCCGCCGGTCACGAGGACCCGCATGTCTCGGGCTAACCCCGCGCCACCTCGGCGCGCCAGTAGGCGAGGAGTGCATCGACGGTGTCGTCGATGGGAATCTCGGGCCGCCACCCGGTGTCGGCGGTGAGCCGGCTGTGGTCGCCGACGAGGAACGGCACGTCGTTCGGACGGAACCGCGCCGGGTCCCGTTCGATGCGGATCGTCACCCGGGTGCGGGCGAGGAACGTGTCGACGAGCGTGCGAATGGCGATCGGCCGGCCGGAGCACACGTTGTAGGGCACGCCGGGGGTGGCCGCGGCCATCATCGCGCGATAGCCGCGCACGACGTCGCGGACGTCGGTCAGGTCGCGCTTCGGTTCGAGGTTGCCCATGGCCAGCACGGGCGGCGCCTGGCCCGATTCGATGAGCGCCACCTGGCGCGCGATGCCCGGCGCGACGAAGGAGGGGTCCTGCCCCGGCCCCGTGTGGTTGAACGCCCGCGCGATCAGCACCGGCAGGCCGTCCGACTCCCAGGCCGCGCGGCAGAGCAGGTCCTGCGCGAGCTTGCTCGTGCCGTAGGGGCTCGTCGCGCCGGTCGGATCGTCCTCCCGCAGCGGACGATCCGCGGGCTTGTAGACGGTGGCCGACGACGACACGAGCACGCGCGGCGCCACGCCGGCGCGGCGCAAGCCCTCGAAGAGGTGGTGGGTGGCCCGGACGTTGGCTTCGTAGAACTCGCGGGTGTTGGCCCACGAGAGACCGACGTGCGGCGCGCCGGCGAGGTGATAGACGGCCGCCGGCCGGAGGTCGGCGAGCGCGGCCGCGACCGCCTCCCGGTCGAGCAGCTCGACATCGGCCCAGCGGACCCGCGGGTCCGCGGCCCACCGCCGCGACGGCGGCCCGCCCGGCCGGCGCCAGGCGACGACCGGCGTGCCCTCGCCGACGAGCAGGTCGAGGAGGTGGCCGCCGGCGAACCCGGCGGCGCCGGTCACCAGGGTCACGGAGGACATGGCCGGGCGCGCCTCAGGATCGCTTGCCGTACTGCGCCTCGTAGTACGCCTTGAACTTCGGATCGCGCTCCTTGACGGGGCGCCACCACCACTCGTGCTCGCGGTACCAGGTAACCGTGTCAGCCAGGCCGGCGTCGAACGCCACCTGCGGCGCCCAGCCGAGAGACCGCAGCTTGGCGGTGTCGAGCGCGTACCGGCGATCGTGACCCTGCCGGTCCTGCACGCGCTGGATGAGCGAGTCGGGCCGACCGACGAGCGCCAGCAGCTGGTGCGTCAGGTCGACGTTCTTCACTTCGTTCCCGCCGCCGACGTTGTACACCTCGCCGTTGACGCCCTTCTCGATGAGCAGGTCGAGGGCGCGGCAGTGGTCGAGGACGTGGAGCCAGTCGCGCACGTTGCCGCCGTCGCCGTAGAGGGGCACCGGCAGGTTGTCGATGAGGTTGGTCACGAAGAGCGGGATGACCTTCTCGGGGAACTGGTACGGCCCGTAGTTGTTGGACGCGCGCGTGATCACGACGGGCACGTCGTAGGTGGCCCAGTAGCTGTAGGCCAGGCGATCGGCGGCCGCCTTGCTGGCGGAGTACGGATTGCGCGGCTTCAGCTCGTCGGTCTCGCGGCTGTGGCCCGTGGGGACGCTCCCGTACACCTCGTCGGTCGAGATCTGGACGAAGCGGCGCAGCCGCGGCGCCCGGCGGGCCGCTTCGAGCAGCACGAACGTGCCTTCGACGTCGGTCTTGATGAACTCGCCGGCGGCCATGATCGAGCGGTCGACGTGCGTCTCGGCGGCGAAGTGGACGACGATCTCGGCGCGCTCGACGAGCGGTCCCGCGAGCGGGGCGTCGCAGATGTCGCCGTGCACGAAGGCGTGCCGGGGATTGGACTGCACGTCGTGCAGGTTCTCGCGGCGCCCGGCATAGGTGAGCTTGTCGAGCGTCGTCACCTTCCAGTCGGGATGGGTGTTGAGGGCGTAGCGGACGAAGTTGCTGCCGATGAAACCCGCGCCGCCGGTGACGAGCACTTCAACCATCGTGGCGTGTCCAGTCGTAGGGAAGCGTGCCGTGCGGGTCGAGGCGGTACTCGTCCGGCTCGGCGTAATGGTACGGCTCGGTCGGGATGTTGACGACCAGCGACATGTGCGGGCTGATGCACTTCCACCCGTGGTAGACGAGGTTCGGCACCTGCACGAGCATCCGGTTGTCCTCGCCCACGAAGAACTCGTTCACGGCCCCCTTGGTGGGCGAGCCGTCGCGCGTGTCGACGAGCACGAGCTTCACCATCCCGGCGATGCAGACGAAGTTGTCGATCTGCACGCGGTGGTAGTGCCAGGCCTTGACCACGCCCGGATAGGTCGCCGAGATGTACGCCTGGCCGAACCGGGTGAAGAGGTCCGCCTCGTCGGCCCGCAGCATCTCCATCAGGTAGCCCCGTTCGTCGGGAATCACCTTGAGCGCCTTGACCTTCACGCCGTCGATGCGCGGGTGCTTCACCCCCTGGGCGCCGTATTTCGTCGGTGTCGTCATGTCGCTCACCAGCGGATCCACACTTCCGAGTTGTCGCCGAGCATGAAGCGGTACGCCCGCGGCTTGAGGGGCAGCCGGTGGATGCGGACGCCGCGACCGATCAGGCTGTCGGCCACCCGCGTCTCGAGATCCTGAATCACCGATCCCTCCAGCACGATGCTGTGCTCGATCTCCGAATGCCGGATCTGCACGTCGTCGTGAATGGACGTGAAGGGCCCGACGTAGGCGTGCGCGAGGCGCGCGCGCGCGCCGATGATGGCCGGGCCGCGGACGACCGAGTGCTCCACCACCGCGCCGGCCTCGATGACGACCTTGCCTTCGATGCGCGACTCGTCGTCGACGACCCCGTCGATCCGGCGCTCGAGGGTCTCGAGGATCAGCCGGTTGGCTTCGAGCATGTCCTCGAGCTTGCCCGTGTCCTTCCACCAGCCGTCCACCAGGTGCGGCGTCACGGTGAGCCCGCGGTCGATGAGGTCCTGGATGGCGTCGGTGATCTCGAGCTCGTTGCGGAAGCTCGGCGTGATCCGCTTGACCGACGTGAAGATGTCGGGACCGAACATGTAGACGCCGACGAGCGCCAGGTTGCTCCGCGGCTCCTTCGGCTTCTCCACGAGCCGGCGGACCTGGCCGTCGTCGAGCTCGGCGACGCCGAACATCTGGGGATCGGGCACCGGCGTGAGCAGGATCTGCGCCGCGGGCTTCAGGGCCATGAACTGCTCCACGAACGGCACGATGCCCTTGTTGAGCAGGTTGTCGCCCAGGTACATCACGAACGGGTCGGTGCCGATGAAGGGCTCGGCGATGAGCACGGCGTGGGCGAGCCCCCGGGGAGCGTCCTGCTCGATGTAGGTGACGCGGGCGCCGAAGCGGGACCCGTCCCCCACGGCCGCCTTGATCTCGTCCCGCGTGTCCCCCACCACAATGCCGATGTCGCGAATGCCGGCCTCGACCAGCGCTTCGATGCCGTAGAAGAGCACCGGCTTGTTGGCGACGGGCACCAGCTGCTTGGCGCTGGTGTAGGTGAGCGGGCGCAGGCGCGTGCCCTTGCCGCCGCTCAGGATGAGTCCCTTCATGTCAGCCCACGATCTTACTTGATGCGCTCCTAGAAGCGGGAGCCGCCGAACGACCCGAAGAAGTTCGAGAACGTGCCGATGCCGGCCAGCGAGAACGAGAGGTTGAACCGCCGGTTCCGCGGCGGGAAGCCGGGCGCCGCGGTCCCGTAGTTGTACTCCTGGTACTCGACGGCGAGCCCGCAGCACTGCGCGTTCAAGTACCCGATCCAGCGCTGCTGAATCAGCGTGCCGGTGGCGATGTTCCAGTCGAACGAGTAGGTGCCGCCGATGCGCCCGTCGCGGAACTTCAGCGTGGTCGAGCCGTTCATCGCGTTGTTGTGCCGATCGGCCGCGATCCGCTGCCGGCTCCAGCCGATCGACGCCTGCGTCCGCGGGTAGTTCACGCCACCCGACGCGCTGAGGCCCTGCAGGAAGAACTCGCGGGGGTCGTACTCCAGGCGGAGCGTCGCATTGCTCACGTCGGTGGGCTGCGCCCGGACCGACACGGCCACCGGCGAGAACCGGCTGGGCGGCCGCGGGCCGAGGCTCGACTGGAACTGCTGGTCGATGAGGTTGATGCGCTCGTCCGTGTAGTAGCTCTGCGTCACGCCCACCGTGAGAAACTCGCGCGGGGCGCCGCCCTGGGGCTGGCTGCCCGGCGTGGTCCCCGCCGGGGCCTTGCGCACCAGGAACCGGTTCGTCAGGCCGTAGTTGAGGCGCGTCGCGGCGCCCACCACGGCGTCGCTCGAGTTGACGGCCGTCGTCACGCGATCCTGGTTCTCGATGGCCGTCAGCCGGCTCACCGAGAAGTTCGGCTCGATGATGTGCTTCAGCCGGTCGGCGAAGGCGTTGTTCGGATTGAACACGCGGCTGAACACCGGCCCGATGACATCGGCCCGCATATCGGCATAGCGCCGCGCCAGCGGCTCGGCCACCTGCTCGTTGTTCTCGTTCAGGCTCTGCGTGAAGTACGTCATCCGGTACGAGAGCTGCGCCGTGACGGTCAGGAAGGGCCAATTGGTCAGCGGCGCGCGCACGCTGGGCAGGATATCCACGCGGCCCAGGCTCCGATCGAGCTCCACCGGCGCCGACGCCGGCCCGCGCCGCTCCATCAGCAGCAGGCGACCCGCCTCGCTCGTGAGCGAGACATAGACGGGAAGGCCCGCGATGCGCCGGCTGGAGAGGTTGGCCATCACGCCCGGCGCCTGCCCGCTGACCACCGAGTCGGTGTCGTTGAAGAAGAGCTCCCGCCGCTGGAAGTTGCCCGTGACCGACAGGCCGCCCCAGGTGCCCGAGACGCTGCCGTTCACCTCGCGCTGGCGGTTGGTCGCCTGGAAGACGTTGTAGTTGTACAGTTGCTGGGTGGCGATGTCCGAGAAGTAGTCGACGCGGCCCCGGGCGCGCAGCCCGCCCGGCAGCTGCTGCGCCAGGCTGCCCCGGATTTCGTAGGCGCGGCGGGCCGGCGTGGTGATGGCGCCGCCGCCGAAGTTGCGCTCCGCCTCGCGCTCGTTGAGCCAGTACGCGCGCAGCTGGCCTTCCGAGCCCGGCCCCGCCACGTAGCGGTACTCCGATCCCGCGCCCTGGCCCGTCGAGAAGTACCAGTCGTGGAAGAGCGTCACGTCCTGGCTGCGGTTGATCGCCCAGAAGAACGCGTTGCTGAGCGACTGGCCCTGGTAGGTCTGGCTCCCGTAGCTCGGCAGGAGGAAGCCCGTGGCGCGGTCGTCGTCCTGGATCGGGTAGTAGAGCACCGGCAGGTAGAACACCGGCACGTCCTTCACGCGCATCACCGCGTTGCGCAGGATCGCGTAGTCGCCGACGTTGATCGTCGCCGAGGTGGTCACGACCTCCCAGCGCGGCGTTGGCTGCACGCAGGTCGTGAACGCGCCGTTGCGGATCCGGTACCGGTTCTCCCCGAGCTTCTCGATGGTCTCGCCGTAGAAGTACATGTCCGGCTCGAGCGTGCCGAACATGCTGCGCTCCTCGGCGGTGATGCGCTCGGCGATCGAGACGATGCCCGACGCCGACTCGAAGACGCCCGTGCCAGCCCTGGTGTTGAAGACGACGCGCTCGGCGGAGATCCGCGCCGTCGGCGACGAGACGACGACGTTCCCCACCGCGATGAACTCGCCGGTCCGGAGGTTCCACTGCACCTCGTCGGCGAAGATGCGCTGGCCGGCATTCGGGCCCGAGGGATCGCCCTCGATGTCGACCTCCCGCGCGAGGCGGAGGCGATCTTCGTCGAGGCGCTCGATGGTGAACTGGCGCGCGTTCCAGCCCGGAATGACCTGCGCCGCAGCGGCGAGGGGCGTCAGCAGCAGACAGCAGGCAACGGCAGCGGGGAGTCGGCGGATCATCGAGCGCGGGGCCGAGGGACCGAGTCGCAGGATACCACTTCCGTTCATCCGTCAGCCCTGCAGCCGCGCGCGCAGCGGTCCGACGAGGAAGATCGAGCCCGCCACCGCGGCCCGGCCGCCCTCCGCCAGCGCGCGCGCGACGGCGGCCATCGGGTCGGGCTCGGCGTCGACGGGCAGTTGGGGGACGACGGCGCGCGCGCGGGCGGCCAGCTCCGCCGCCCGCAGGCAGCGGGGCGACGGCACTTCGCTGGCGACGATCCGGCTGGCCCCCGGCGCCACCGCCGCGACGATCCCTTCGACGTCCTTGTCGGCCATGATGGCCAGCACGACGGGCAGCGGCCCCAGCCCGGCGTCGGCCAGGTACGCGGCCAGGGCGGCCGCACCCGCGGGATTGTGGGCCGCGTCGA
Organism: Acidobacteriota bacterium; assembly: GCA_040754955.1. Taxonomy (GTDB): domain Bacteria; phylum Acidobacteriota; class Vicinamibacteria; order Vicinamibacterales; family UBA2999; genus JBFMCA01. Next base: position 39,767 of record JBFMCA010000018.1, read on the forward strand.
GCAGCACGCGGCCGCCGGCGGTGGCCACCCACTCGAGGCGCGCGGGCCACTCGGCCGCGGCCAGGCCCGTCACGCGGGCCTCCGGGCCCGCCGCCAGTCCGGCTTCGTCGCACGTTTCCAGGAGACGGAGCGCCACGACCGCGTTGTCCACCTGGTGGCGGCCGGCGAGCGCCAGCATCGTCTCGGGGTAGGCATGGCGCGGCGTGCGGAACCGCGCGACGTGGCGGCCCTCGACCATGCGGATCTCGAGCGCGACGCCGTCGTGGGCAAGCGTCAGCGGCGCGCCCACGTCCGCGCACCGCGCCGCCACCGCCGCGAGCGCGTCGGCCGGGAGCCGGCCGGCCACCATCGGCACGCCCGGCCGCGCGATGCCGGCCTTCTCGCCGGCGATGGCCGCCAGCGTCCGGCCCAGGTGCCGCTCGTGGTCGAAGGCGATGGTCGTGATGCAGGTGGCGATGGGATCGAGGACGTTCGTGGCGTCGAAGCGGCCGCCCAGGCCGACCTCGATGACCGCGCAGCCGACGCCGGCGCGGCGGAACAGCTCGAAAGCGGCGGCGGTGGTCGCCTCGAAGTAGGTGGGCCAGTGCGCCATGGCGCCGTCCGCGCGCAGGCGATCGACGACGGCGAAGACGTCGGCCAGCACGGCGTCGAGCTCCTCGGGCCGGACCTCGGCGCCGTCGATGGCGAAGCGCTCCTCGAGCCGATGCAGGTGCGGCGACGTGTAGCGGCCGGTGCGATGGCCCGCCGCGCGCAGCGCCCGCTCCACCATCGCCGTGACCGAGCCCTTGCCGTTGGTGCCGGCGACATGGACCGGCGTCCACGCGCGGTGCGGCGACCCGAGCGCGGCCAGCAGCCGGCCGATGGTGTCGAGCCCGAGCTTGATGCCGAAGTGTTCGAGCGACGCGAGGCGGTCGCGCGGGGTCACCGCGCGCCCATGTACCGCAGAGCCCGGGCGATGGTCGGCTTGAGCTCGCGCCGATCGACGACGAGGTCGAGCATGCCGCGCTCCATGAGGAACTCGCTGCGCTGGAAGCCGTCGGGCAGCTTTTGCCGGATCGTCTGCTCGATCACGCGCGGGCCGGCAAAGCCGATAAGGGCGCCGGGCTCGGCGATGTTCAGGTCGCCCAGCATCGCGAAGCTCGCCGTGACCCCGCCGGTCGTGGGGTCGGTGAGGACGGAGATGTACGGGAGGCGCGCGCGGTCGAGGCGCGCCAGCGCGGCCGAGACCTTCGCCATCTGCATGAGCGACAGCGCGCCTTCCATCATGCGCGCGCCGCCGGAGCACGACACGATGATGACGGGGACGCGCCGTTCGATGGCGAGCTCGATGCCGCGCACGAGGCGCTCGCCCATGACGACGCCCATGCTGCCGCCGATGAACGCGTACTCCATGGCGCCGACGACGACCTCGAGGCCTTCGAGGCGGCCGACGGCCACGATGATGGCGTCCTTCTGGCCGGTGGCCTGCTGGCTGGCCGCGAGGCGGTCGCGATAGGGCTTGGTGTCCGCAAACCGCAGCGGGTCGCTCGATCGGAGCGCCGCGTCGCGCTCCTCCCACTGCTCATCGTCGAAGAGCGTGCGCAGCCGCTCGGCCGCGCTCAAACGAAAGTGATGGGCGCACTTGTGGCAGACGCTGAGGTTCTTGTTGAGGTCCTTGGTGTAGATGACCGACTCGCACCCCGGACACTTGACCCACAGGCCCTCGGGCACCCGGCTGGTCTTCTCCGGCGCCGCGATCGGCTTGCGGGCCTTCTTGAACCACGCCATCCCGCGATTCTAGATCAGGTGCGGGGGACGTAGTAGCGCGTGCCCTTGCCCATGCCCCGCACCTGGCGCACGAGGTCGTCGAAGGCCTCGTCGCTCGCCTCCGGATCGAAGCCCGTGGTCTCCACGACGAGCAGCGGCGTGGCCGTGTAGTGGAAGAAGAAGTGCTGGTACGCCTCGTTCACCTCGCGGAGGTAATCGGTGCCCGGTTGGAACGCGCGCCGGTCGGCGTCGTCGGCGGACGCGGGCTTCCGGCGCAGGCGCTCGATCAGGATGTCGGTCGGGGCCTGGAGGTAGACCACCAGGTCTGGCGCCGGCACGTCCCGCGCGAGCAGATCGTACAGGCGCTGGTAGATGTACAGCTCGTTGTCGTCGAGGTTGAGATACGCGAAGATCTTGTCGCGGTCGAAGAGGTAGTCGCAGACGATCGTCTGGTCGAAGAGCCCGGCCTGCCGGAGCGGCGAGAGCTGACGATGCCGACTGAGCAGGTAGAAGAGCTGCGCCTGCAGCGCCGCGCCGGGCCGGTCGTCGTAGAAGTCGCGCAGGAACGGGTTCTCGGGGTCCTCGAGGATCGCGGCGCCCTCGAGACGGCGGGCGAGGCGCTCGGCCAGACGCGACTTCCCGACGCCGATGGGCCCCTCGATGGCGATGTAGCGGAACGCCACGGCGGGCGCGAGTATATATTGGTTCGGACCTGACCGAAAGGCTTCCCGTGCGTATCGCGCGCCTTGAACTCCGCCTCTGCCGACTCCCGCTCGTGAGCTTCTTCGAGACCAGCTTCGGCCGGTCGTACGACCGCACGTTCCTGCTCGTGCGGCTCGAGGGCGACGGCCACGAGGGCTGGGGCGAGGCCGTGGCGGAGGCCAATCCGTACTACAGCGCCGAGACGACGGAGACGGCCTGGCACATCATCACGGAGTTCATCGCGCCGCTGGTGCTGGATCGCGACGTCGTGCACCCGCGCGAGGTCTTCCCGGCGCTCGCGCGCATCCGCGGCCACAACATGGCGAAGGCGGCGGTCGAGATGGCCGCGTGGGACCTCTATGCCCGCGCGCAGGGCGAGCCGCTCGCCCGGACGCTCGGCGGCACGCGGCCGCGGATCGCCTCTGGCGTCTCCATCGGCATCCAGGACTCGCTCGACGATCTGGCGGCCAAGGTCGAGAAGGAGCTGGCCGCCGGGTACCGGCGCATCAAGATCAAGATCAAGCCCGGCTGGGACGTCGAGGCCGTCGAGATGATCCGGGCCCGCTTCGGACCGATTCCGCTGATGGTGGATGCCAACGCCGCCTACACCGTGGCCGACGCGCCGCACCTGGCCCGCCTCGACGCGCACGACCTGATGATGATCGAGCAGCCGCTCGACTACGACGATGTGAGCGACCACGCCGAGCTGCAGCGGGCCCTCCGGACGCCCATCTGCCTGGACGAGTCGATCCACACGGTGCGGGTGGCGCGGGACGCCATCGCGGCCGGCGCGTGCCGCATCATCAACATCAAGCCGGGCCGCGTGGGCGGGCACGGCGAGTCCATCCGCCTTCACGATCTCGCGGCGGCGCACGGCATCCCCGTCTGGCACGGCGGCATGCTCGAAACCGGCATCGGCCGCGCGCACAACATCCACCTGGCGAGCCTGCCCAACTTCACGCTGCCGGGCGACATCGCCGCGAGCCGGCGCTACTACGAGCCCGACCTCATCGACCCGCCCATCGACGTAGCGCCGGACGGCACGATCGGCGTGCCCGAGGGCCCGGGCATCGGCGTGCGCATCGTGCCGGCGCGCGTCGAGCAGGCCACGCTCCGCGCGCAGGTCTTCGATCGGCCGGCGGTGGGTCGATGACCCGACTGGCCGCGATGCTGCTCGCCGCGGCGGCCGGCGCCGCCTGCGCGACGGCGCCAGTGGTCGTGGCGCCGACCGTGACGCCGTACGAGCAGAAGATGCGGTGGATTCTCACGCTCGAGGACCAGCGACAGCTCCGGGCGCCCGGCGCCGGCGAGCCGTCGCTTCCGCCCGCGATCGCGTCCGCGCGCGGCCGCACCGCGGTCGCGCCGGTGCCGCCCCGGCCGCCCGAGCCCGACCTGCTGACGCTGCTCGGCGATCCCGAAGCGCGCATCCGACGGCGGGCCGCACTGGCCGTCGGCCGCGTTGGTCTGCCCGACGGCGTCGACGACCTCGTCCGCCTGCTGGCGGGCGACGAGGAGCCCGAGGTGCGTCAGATGGCGGCCTTCGCGCTCGGGCTCATCGGCGATCGCGCGGCGACGCCCGCGCTCACCGCGGCACTGGCCGACACCGAGCCCCTCGTGCAGGGACGGGCCGCGGAGGCGCTCGGCCGCGTCGGCGACGCGGCCGCAGCGATGCCCATCGCGGGCATGATGGCGGCGCACGTCACTGCCGGCGCGCTCGACGGGCTCGCGGCCGACGATCTGCGGTGGCCCGCGCCCGCCGCCGCCGAGGCCGTGCGCCTGGGCGCCTTCGCGCTCGTGCGGCTCAACCACTACGACGGGCTCGCGTCGGCGCTGCTCGACAGCAGCGGCATGCCGGTGAGCCGATGGTGGCCCGTGGCGTGGGCGTTCCAGCGCGTCGGCGACCCGAAAGCCGCCACGGTGCTGCAGTGGCTGCTTCAGGGCGATGGCCAGATCGGGCGCGCGTACGCGGCGCGCGGCCTCGGCGCGCTCAAGGACGCGAGCGCGCTGCCCGCGCTCACGGCCATCGCCGGCAACGCCGGCGACCCCGTGCCCGTGCGGGTCGAGGCCGTGCGGGCGCTTGCGGCGCTCGGCGATGCCCGCGGCGCGCCGCCGCTGACGCGGCTGCTGACGCAGCCGAAAGAGGACGCCAATCTGCGCCTCGAAGCGCTGACGGCGCTCGCGCGCCTGCGCGTGCCCGACGCGGTGGATCTGTACGTCGATCTGCTCGTCGACCCATGGCCGGCCCTGCGGGCGGGCGCGCTGGCCGCGCTGGCCGCGACGGACCCCGATCTGCTCCTGACCGCGCTGTCGGGACTCGATCCCGACTCCGACTGGCAGGTCCGTGCGGCCCTGGCGCGGGCGCTCGGCGATCTCGACGCCGCGCGCGCCCGGCCGCGGCTCGATGTGCTGCTGCAGGATGCCGATCGGCGGGTGGTCGCTGCCGCGCTGGGCACGCTCGCCCGGCTGCGCGCACCCGACGCGGTCTCGGTGCTCACCGCCACGCTGGAGGCCGACGACTTCGGCCTGCGCCTGGCGGCCGCCAACGGCCTCGCGGCGTTGAAGGCGCCAGCGGCGGCGCCGGCCCTGGCGAAGGCGTACGACGTGTCGGCCGAGTTCGACACGACCTACGTGGCGCGTGCCGCCATCCTGGCAGCCCTCGCCGCCGTGGACCCCGCGGGCGCGCGGCCGGTGCTGGAGCGCGCGCTCGACGACAAGGACTGGGCGGTGCGGGTGCGCGCGGCGGAGCTGCTGGGAGGCGATGCCGCGCCGCGCCGGCCCGCGCCCGCCCCCGCCGTGCCGGCGCTGGCCGACGTCGATCGGTTCATCGCGCCGGCGGTCACGCCGGTGGCCTACCTCGACACGACCCGCGGCGAGGTCCAGATCGAGCTGGCCGTCCTCGACGCGCCCCGCACGGTGGCAAGCTTCATCGAGCTCGCCCGCAAGCGGTTCTTCAACGGGCTCCCGCTGCACCGGGTGGTGCCCAACTTCGTCGTGCAGGACGGCGATCCGCGCGGCGACGGGGAAGGCGGTCCGGGCTACACGCTGCGCGACGAGATCAACCAGCGGCCGTACCTCCGCGGCACCGTGGGCATGGCGCTCGACTGGGCGGACACCGGGGGCAGCCAGTTCTTCATCACCCTCGCGCCGCAGCCGCACCTCGACGGCCGCTACACGGTCTTCGGTCAGGTGTCGCAGGGCCTCGACGTGCTGGATCGGCTGCGCGCCGGCGACGTGATTCGCTCGATCCGCGTGTGGGACGGCGTGAGCTGGATCGGGGACCAGTAGAGCCGGTACGACAAAGAAAAAAGGGGGCGGCCGCTGGCCGCCCCCTTGCGAATCTCGCGGACGAAGCGCCTACCGCTTCTTCGCCTTCTTGGCCTTCTTGGCCGCCTTCTTCGCCTTCTTCGCCATCGGTCTAATCCCCCCCTTCAGGTTGGGCTATGCGTCGAAGTGTCGCCGCGCCGCTGCGATTGCCTCTGCCGCCTGGCACTCGGCCCGCGCGAGCCGGCTGTCTTCGCGCTTCGGTGCGCGCCCCGTGCGGATCGGGCGCGCCAACTGACAAGAACTGGAAGAAGAAAAGGTGGGGCAGTTCGTTGAAACCGCCCCGTTGGTGAAGCGGCCTTACTTCTTCTTCGCCGCCTTCTTGGCCTTCTTGGCCGCCTTCTTCGCCTTCTTCGCCATTGTTCCTCCTGAAAGGGGTCGGCTCTGCCGTGTGGCAACACCGGATTGCGTTACAACCCGTTGTCTGAGCCTTCCACCCTCATACCAGATGTAGATTATGGATGAGAAAAACGCGATGTCAAGCACAAAGCGCGGCTGGTTGTCAAAACGACACCGCCCGGCGCGGCCTGCTCCTCAACGTCATCTCACCATCGCCTGTCAACTGGCCTCGATCTCTTCTCTCGGATCGACCGGCGCGTCCCTGTAGTCGTCCGGGCTCAGCGAGACCACTCGCGGACGAACGCCCTCGCGCGCGCGGCGGCATCGGCGGGCGCCTCGGGCCGTTCGTCGACGATGGCGCGCGCGAGCGCAAGCGCGCGGGCGCGATCGCCGAGCGCCGCATGCTGCTTCGCGGCGTTGAGGCGCGCAACGGTGCGCGCCAGGTCGGGCATGTGCACGAGGCCGTCGCGCGCACGGCGCTCCAGCGCGTCGGAGGCGCGAAGGCTGCCCGCCGCGTCGCCGAAGTACACGTCCCGAATCTCGGCCTCGAGCTGCCAGAAGTGCGGGTTGCGGGGGAAGCGCTCCTGCAGCCGGCCCACGATGGCGAGCGCATCATCGAAGCGGTGCTCGTACCAGAGATAGGCAAGGTGCAGCTGGTAGAGGGCCTCCCAGCGCGTCAGCCGGCCGTGGTCGGCGGCGTGCTGCAGGTCCGACAGTCCCTGCGTGCGGTCGCCGCCGGGCAGCAGGAGCAGCCAGCGCAGGACGCGCAGCACCGCCGGGGCGACGGCGGCGTAGTAGCGGTACGCGCCTCGGCCGAGGCGCGCATCGTCGAGGGCCGGATCGAGGGCGAGGGCGCGTTCGACAAGGTCCTTGACCCGCTTGCCATCGCGCGCGGCCGACGTCCGCTGGCCCCGCAGCACCTTGTACTGGACGCGGACGCCGAGCGCGGCGCCGCGGTAGAACCAGGCTTCGGCGCGGACCGGCTCCCGGACCGTCCAGGCCTCGGTGGCGGCGATGGCGCGCTCGAACGCGGCGACGAGCGCGCCGTCGCGCGCGCGGCTCGCCGGGTCGAGCTGCACCCGCCACCAGAGGCCGGCCGCGTCGACCACGGCGCATGCCTCGGGCGGAGCGGGACCACACGCCGCGGCCAGGCGCGCCGGAAGCGCCTCGAAGTCGGCGTCGAACGCCGCGTCGTACGCCGCGGTCACCTCGGCGACGGCCGTGAGGCCCACGATGGGCCCGGCCGCGCCCGGCTGGCCGCCGGCGGGCATCGCGGCGGCCAACGCGCCGGCGGCCGTCGCGGCCGCCAGCCAGCGGGGGATCACAGCACGCTCGTGCGCAGCCGCTGCTTCTCGGCGTGCCGCGCGACCGCGAGCTGGATGAGGCGGTCGACGAGCGCAGCGTAGCCGACGCCCGAGGCCTCCCAGAGCTTGGCGAACATGCTGATGGTGGTGAAGCCGGGAATCGTGTTGATCTCGTTGACGTAGATCTTGCCGCTGCGCCGGGCCATCAGGAAGTCGACCCGCGCCATGCCCGCGGCGTCGATGGCCCGGAACGCCTCGAGGGACAGGCGCTGGACGGTCGCCGCCTGCCTGGCCGTCAACTCGGCCGGGATGACGGTCCGCGACGCGGCGTCGACGTACTTCGCTTCGTAGTCGTAGAACTCGCGCGACGGAAGGATCTCACCCGGCACCGACGCTTCCGGGTCGTCGTTGCCGAGCACGGCACACTCGATTTCGCGCGCGTCCTCGACGCCCGCCTCGACGATCACCTTGCGATCGAACTCGAGCGCCAGTTCGACGGCGGCCGCGAAGGCGTCGGCGGTCTTCACCTTCGAGATGCCGACGCTCGAGCCCAGGTTGGCGGGCTTGACGAAGAGCGGCAGGCCGAGCGCCACGGCCGACGCGGTGACGGCGGCCGGATCGCGCTCCCAGTCGCGCCGGATGAAGCCCATCCATTTCACGAGCGGCAGGCCGCGGCCCGCGAAGAGCTGCTTCATGACGGCCTTGTCCATGCCGGCTGCCGAGGCCAGCACGCCCGGACCGACGTACGGGACGTTGGCGAGCTCGAGCAGACCCTGGACGGTGCCGTCCTCGCCGTACGGGCCGTGGAGCACGGGGAACACCACGTCGAGGCCGAGGGTGGTGATGCGCGCCGCGTCGACGTCGCCGCTGGCGGAGGGCTGGCGCTCGATGGTGACGAGCGTTTCGGGCGACGGGTGCGCGACGAGGAGCGTGTCGCGACCGCGGCGGACGGGACGCGCGGCCTGCACGCGCGCCTGCTCGATGACCTCGGCGGCCGACATGGCGGTGGGCGGACGGTCCGCGATGACCCAGCGACCGTCCTTCTCGATGCGCACGGCGAAGGGCTCGTAGCGGGTCCGGTCGATGTGCCTGAGAATGGACGCCGCCGAGGCCACCGACACCTCGTGCTCGCCCGATCGCCCGCCGTAGAGCACGCCGACCCGCAGCTTCTTCATTGAGGAAATAATAGTGGAACTCGTGACCACGGCCTTTGGCTTCACCGTGACGGCCCGCGACGGGCTCGCGCGGCGCGGGGTGCTCCGCACGCCGCACGGCGACGTCGAGACGCCGGTCTTCATGCCGGTCGGCACGCAGGGGGCCGTCAAGGCCATGACGGCGCGCGACCTCGAGGACGTCGGCGCGGCCATCATCCTCGGCAATACGTACCACCTCTATCTCAGGCCCGGCGACGCGCTCATTGCCAGGCGGGGCGGGCTGCACGCCTTTACCGGCTGGCGGCGGCCGATGCTCACCGACAGCGGCGGCTACCAGGTGTTCAGCCTCGCGGAACGGCGGACGGTGGGGGAGGAGGGCGTGCGGTTCCGATCGCACCTCGACGGCAGCGCGCACCTGCTCACGCCCGAGAAGGCCGTCGATATCCAGGCGCGGCTCGGGTCGGACATCGCGATGGTGCTCGACGAATGCCCGGCGCTGCCGGCCGATGCCGCGCGGCTGCGCGCCTCGCTGGAGCTGACGGCGCGCTGGGCGGCCCGCGGCCGCCGGCACTGGCTGGCGCTCCAGGCCGGGGACGCCGACGTCGGGGTGACCAACCCGGGCCAGGCGCAGTTCGGCATCGTCCAGGGCGGCACCGACGCGGCGCTGCGGGCGGAGAGCGCGGATCGGACGCTGGAGATCGGCTTCGAGGGCTACGCCATCGGCGGGCTGAGCGTCGGGGAGCCGAGCGAGGAGATGTACCGCGTGGTCGAGTTCACGGCCGCGCGGCTGCCGGCCGACCGGCCACGCTACCTGATGGGTGTCGGCACGCCGCTCGATCTCGTGGAGGCCGTCGCGCGTGGCGTGGACATGTTCGACTGCGTGCTCCCGACGCGGAACGCGCGGAACGGGCAGCTCTTCACGAGCGAAGGGCCGCTCAACATCAAGAACGCACGGTACGCGGAAGACGACGCGCCGCCGGATCCGGCGTGCGGCTGCTACACGTGCCGGCACTTCTCACGCGCGTACCTGCGGCATCTCTTCATGGCGGGCGAAATCACCGGATCCACCCTTAACACGTTGCATAATCTATACTTTTACCTTGACACGATGCGCCGGATTAGAGAGGCTGTATCGTTTGGAGCGTTCGAAAAGTTCAGACAGGACTATCATCGGACGTTCTCTGCTCTCCGCCCGCTCGCTCCATGATGTCTACGGTGATGACCGATGCTGGTTTCGTGCTGGCCATGGCCGCGCCGCCCAACTCGGCGGCGAGTCCCCTCGTCCAGCTCATTCCCTTTGTCCTCGTCCTGGCGATCTTCTATTTCGTCATCCTGCTGCCCATGAAGCGGCGGCAGAAGAAGGTCAGCGAGTTCCTGGCGGCGCTGAAGGTCGGCGACAAGGTCGTCACGACCGGCGGGCTGCACGGGTCGATCACGAAGCTCGCCGACGGCGTCGTGCAGCTCCAGATCGCGCAGAACGTGCGCGTCGACGTGTCGCGGTCGGCCATCATCGGCTACCAGGGCCAGGCGCCCGTGGTGGAAGGGCCGACGTCCTGAGTGTCACATGGCCAAGAACCTGCGCTGGAAAATCATCGTCATCCTCGGCGTGATCGGCCTGTCGGTCTGGTCGTTCTACCCGCCCGAAGAGAAAGTGCGCCTCGGGCTCGACCTGAAGGGCGGCGTGCACCTTGTCATGCGCGTCCAGACCGACGACGCGCTGCGGCTCGAGACGGAGACCACGGTGGAGCGGCTGCGCGAGCAGCTGCGGACGGCGGGCATCACGGTCGGGGCCATCACCGTGGTGAGCCCGACACAGTTCCGCGTCGACGGCGTGCCCGCCGACCAGGACGCGGCGTTCCGCCAGGCCCTGACCGACGTGGAGCTGGTCTACAACCGCGCGTCAGGCGCCAGCGGGACCTACACGTTCGACCTCAAGCCCAACATCGCCGTCCAGCTCCGCGAGGAGACGGTCAGCCAGGCGCTGCAGACCATCGAGCGGCGCGTGAACGAGCTGGGCGTGGCCGAGCCGATCGTGGCGCGGCACAGCGAGGCGGACCAGATCCTGGTGCAGCTGCCCGGCGTGACCGACGTGAACCGCGCGAAGGAGGTCATCCGCTCCACGGCGCTGCTCGAGCTGAAGCTGGTCGAGCAGGGGCCGTTCCCCGACGAGGCCTCGGCGCGCCAGGCGTACGGGAACAACCTGCCGCCGGACCTCCAGATCCTGCCCGGCCAGTCGGAGGGCCGGCAGCCGGGCGAGGTGCCGAGCGCCGCGTACTACGTCGTGCGCCGGGTCGCGGCCGTGACGGGGCGGGACCTGCGCACCGCGCGGCCGACGCTCGACGAGAACAGCCGGCCGGCCGTGGGCTTCTCGCTCAACAACGAAGGCGCGCGCAAGTTCGGCGCGTTCACGCAGGCCAACGTCAACCGCCAGCTCGCGATCGTGCTCGACGGACGCGTGTTCTCGGCGCCGCGCATCGAGACGCGCATCGACGACGAGGGCCGCATCACCGGGAACTTCACGCAGCAGGAGGCGGCGGACCTGTCGCTGGTGCTGCGATCGGGCGCGCTGCCGGCGAACCTCACCTACCTCGAGGAGCGCACCGTCGGACCGTCGCTCGGCGCCGACTCGGTGCGGGCCGGCGTGACGGCGTCGATCGGCGGACTGCTGCTGGTGCTGCTCTTCCTGCTCTTCTACTACCGGCTCGCCGGCATCAACGCGATGACGTCGATCGTCGTCAACCTCGTCATCCTGCTCGGGCTCATGGCGTACCTGGGCGCGACGATGACGCTGCCGGGCATCGCGGGGTTCATCCTGACGATCGGCATGGGCGTCGACTCGAACGTGCTCATCTTCGAGCGCATCAAGGAGGAGCTGGCGACGGCCAAGGGCGTCAAGGCGGCGGTGGCGGCGGGCTTCGACCGTGTCTTCCTGACCATTCTCGACACCCACGTGGCCTCGCTCATCGCCGCGGCGTTCCTGTTCCAGTTCGGCACCGGGCCCATCCGGGGCTTCGCGACGACGCTGACGATCGGCCTGTTGTCGAACGTGTTCACGGCCGTATTCGTGTCGCGCACGATGTTCGAGCTGGTGCTGACGCGGCGACAGGTCGTCAAGCTGAGCATCTAGCCCATGCAGATCTTTCAGAACCCCAACTACAACTTCATCCAGTGGCGGTGGCACGCCATCGCGCTGTCCGCCCTCGTGGTGGCGGCCGGCGTGGCGCTGATGTTCACGCGCGGGCTGCCGCTCGGCATCGACTTCTCGGGCGGCACCCTGGTCGTGGTCGAGTTCGAGCAGGCCGTGACCGCCGACGCCGTGCGCAGCGCGCTCGAGGGAACGGTGCCGGGCGAGAAGGTGATTCAGCAGTACGGGGACGCCGCCGAGCGCCGGTGGCTCATCCGCCTGCCCCAGCTGGGCACCGAGGAAGGCACGAGCCTCGAGGAAGGCGCCCGCGCCATTCAACGCGGCCTCGAGCAGGCCCGGCTGGGCACGTTCCACGTCATCCAGACCGACATCGTGGGCCCGGTCATCGGCCGCGAGCTGCAGCTCAAGGGTATCTACGCGACGCTGGCATCGATCGTGGGCATCACGGTCTACATCGCGCTGCGGTTCCGCTTCGCCTTCGCGATCGGCGCCATCGCGGCCACGTTCCACGACATTTTGGTGACGCTCGCGTTCCTCTCGTTCTTCGGCTACGACCTGTCGCTGAACGTCGTCGCGGCGCTGCTGACCATTACCGGCTACTCGGTGAACGACACGATCGTGGTGTTCGATCGCGTCCGCGAGAACCTGCGGCTGATGCGCCGCGACACGCTCGAGCAGGTGGTGAACACGAGCGTCAACCAGACGCTCGGCCGCACGGTGATCACGGCCGGCACCACGTTCCTGGCGGTGATGGCCCTGTACCTGTTCGGCGGCGAGGTCCTCGAGGGCTTCGCGTTCACCATGCTGGTCGGCATCGTGAGCGGCACCTACTCGACCGTGTTCATCGCGGCGGCCATTGCCATCGTCCTGAGCGGCCCGCAGGCGAAGAACCGGCAGGCGTCCGGGACGGCCCGCGCCGGCCGGAAGGCATCCTAGCGGCGCGTTCGTGGATCTGCTGGCGGCTGCGGCGCTCGGCGTCGTGCAGGGGCTCACCGAGTTCCTGCCCGTGTCGAGTTCCGGTCACCTGATCCTGGCCCGCGCGTTCTTCGGGTGGGACGCCGGCGCGTTCGGCGTCGCCTTCGACGTGGCGTGCCACGTGGGCACGTTCCTCGCCGTGGCGCTGTACTTCCGCCGCGACGTCGCCGCGATGGTGGCGGCGACGCCCGGCGCGGTGGCGCTGCGCGAGGGAGGGCCCGAGCGGCTGGTCCGGTTGGTCGCCGTCGGGACGCTGCCCATCGTGGCCGCCGGCCTGCTCTTCTCGGACTGGGTCGAAGGTCCGGTGCGGTCGCCGGCCGTGGTGGCCGCGATGCTGGCCCTCGGGGGCGTCGGCCTGGTGGCGGCGGAGCGGCTCGGCCGGCACGCGCACGATGCCGGGGCCATCGGGTACGCGGGCGCGCTGGCCATCGGCGTCGCGCAGGCCGCGGCGCTGGTGCCGGGCGTGTCGCGGTCGGGCGCGACGCTGACGGTGGCGCTGCTGCTCGGCGTGCGGCGCGAGCCGGCGGCGCGGTTCGTGTTCCTGCTCAGCCTGCCGGCGGTGCTGGCGGCGGCGGGGAAGGCGGGGCTGGAGCTGGCGGAGGCGGGTGGGACGGTGCCGGCGGGCCTGTTCGCGGTGGGGCTGGTGGTGTCGGCCGGCGTGGGCTACCTGACGATCAAGTACTTCCTCCGCTATCTGGCGAGCCACACGCTGACGGCGTTTGCGGTCTACCGCTTCGCGCTGTCCGGCGTGACGCTCGCGTGGTTGATGGGGTGACCTGGCTGCGGCGGAGTTTCATCACCGGTCTCGTCGTCACGGTGCCGCTCGTCATCACGGTGGCGGCGCTCGTGTGGATCTTCCGCGTGCTCGACGCGGTGGCGTCGCCGGTCGGCGAGGCGATCTTCGGGCGCGAGGTGCCCGGGCTGGGCGTGGCGATGACGGCCGTGGTGGTCGTGGCGGTCGGCGCGACGGCGACGAACGTGATCGGCAAGCGCGTGCTGCAGCGCGCCGAGTCCTGGCTGCTGCACGTGCCGGTGTTCAAGACGATCTACTCGCCGGTGAAGCAGCTCGTGGCGGCGTTCTCGCCGGACAACGAGGCGGGCTTCAAGCGGGTGGTCGTGGTGGAGGTGCAGGGGCGCGGGCTGGTGCTCGGGTTCCTGACGAGGGAGTTCACGCTCGATCGCGGGCGTGGCAGCGAAGCGTTCGTCGCGGTGTACGTGCCGACGAACCATTTGTATCTCGGGGACGTGGTCGTCTTCCCGCGCGACCAGGCCTTCTTTCCCGAGGTGACGGTGGAAGAGGGGATCCGGATCTTCCTGACGGGGGGGATGGCCCTGCCCGGGCGGCTGCGGGGCCAGCCGGGCGGAGACCGGGTGAAGGACTTTCGGGTGTAGGAGCCGAGCGCAGACTATGAGACCGATGCTGATGACGACGATCCTGCTTGCAGCCGTGTGCGGGGCGATGCTGGCGGCCCCGGCGGCGGCCCTGGCCGCGCAGCCCGAGCCGGCGGAGGCTCACGCCGCCGGGCACACGCCCGGGGGCGAGGTGAACATCCAGCTGCCCGACCTCAACACGGGCGAGTTCCTCGGGCTGACGGGACACGAGATCCTGCTGTCGGGTCTCGTCGTCTGCGTACTGGGGCTGCTCTTCGGGGCGTGGACCTACACGGGCGTGAAGAAGCTGCCGGTGCACCGGTCGATGGCGGAGATCTCCGACCTCATCTACGAGACCTGCAAGGCCTACCTCATCCAGCAGGGCAAGTTCCTGCTGATTCTCGAGGTCTTCATCGGCACCATCATCGTCGCCTACTTCGCGATGATCGGGTTCCCCGCGTATCGCATCGCCATCATCGTGCTCTTCAGCCTCATCGGCATCGCGGGCAGCTACGGGGTGGCGTGGTACGGCATCCGCATCAACACGCTGGCCAACTCGCGCACGGCCTTCGCGAGCCTGAAGGGCGAGGCGTTCCCGGTCTGCGACATCCCGCTCCGGTCGGGCATGAGCGTCGGCATGATGCTCATCTCGGTGGAGCTGCTGTTCATGCTCGCGATCCTGCTCTTCATCCCGGGCGAGTACGCCGGGGTCTGCTTCCTGGGCTTCGCCATCGGCGAGTCGCTCGGCGCGGCGGCGCTGCGCATCGCGGGCGGCATCTTCACGAAGATCGCCGACATCGGGTCGGACCTGATGAAGGTCGTCTTCAAGATCAAGGAAGACGACGCGCGCAACCCCGGCGTCATCGCCGACTGCACCGGCGACAACGCCGGCGACTCGGTGGGCCCGACGGCCGACGGCTTCGAGACCTACGGTGTCACCGGCGTGGCGCTCATCGCGTTCATCATGCTCGCGGTGCCGGCCACCGACGTGCAGGTCCAGCTGCTCGTGTGGATCTTCATGATGCGCGTGATGATGGTGCTCGCCTCGGCCGGGTCGTACCTCGTCAACAACGCCGTCGCGGCCGCGAAGTACAAGGGCGTCCAGAAGATGGACTTCGAGGCGCCCCTGACCTCGCTCGTGTGGCTCACCTCGCTGGTCTCGGTGGCCCTCACCTTCGTGCTGTCCTACCTCCTCATTCCCGACCTCGGCGGCCAGCCCAGCCTGTGGTGGCAGCTCTCGACCGTCATCTCGTGCGGGACGCTCGCCGGCGCCATCATCCCCGAGTTCGTCAAGGTGTTCACCTCGACCAACTCGCGGCACGTGCGCGAGGTGGTCACCAGCTCGCGCGAGGGCGGCTCGTCGCTCAACATCCTCTCGGGCTTCGTGGCCGGCAACTTCTCGGCCTACTGGCTGGGCATCGCCATCATGGGCCTCATGGCCATCGCGTTCATGGTGTCCACCTGGGGGCTCGGCGCCCTCATGCAGGCGCCCGCGATCTTCGCCTTCGGCCTGGTGGCCTTCGGGTTCCTGGGCATGGGCCCGGTGACGATTGCCGTGGATTCCTACGGCCCGGTCACCGACAACGCCCAGTCCGTCTACGAGCTGTCGACCATCGAGCAGCTGCCGAACGTGGAGGGCGACATCCAGAAGGCGTTCGGTTTCACGCCGAACTTCCACGTCGCCAAGGACCTGCTCGAGGAGAACGACGGGGCGGGCAACACCTTCAAGGCGACCGCCAAGCCTGTGCTCATCGGCACGGCGGTCGTCGGCGCGACGACGATGATCTTCTCGATCATCATGGCGCTCACCCAGGGGCTGGCGGACCAGGCGGCGATCGCGAACCTCTCGATCCTGCATCCGCCCTTCCTGCTCGGGCTCATCACCGGCGGCGCGATGATCTACTGGTTCACCGGCGCCTCCACCCAGGCCGTGACGACCGGCGCCTACCGCGCGGTGGAGTTCATCAAGGCGAACATCAAGCTGGAAGGCGTGACCAAGGCGTCGGTCGAAGACAGCCGCAGGGTGGTCGAGATCTGCACCCAATACGCGCAGAAAGGGATGTTCAACATCTTCCTCGCCGTCTTCTTCTCCACGCTCGGCTTTGCGTTCGTCGAGCCGTACTTCTTCATCGGGTACCTGATCTCGATTGCGCTCTTCGGGCTGTTCCAGGCCATCTTCATGGCCAACGCCGGCGGGGCGTGGGACAACGCCAAGAAGATCGTCGAGACCGAGCTCAAGATGAAGGGCACGGAGCTGCATGCCGCGTCGGTCGTGGGCGACACGGTCGGCGATCCCTTCAAGGACACGTCGTCGGTGGCGCTCAACCCGGTCATCAAGTTCACGACGCTCTTCGGGCTGCTCGCGGTCGAGCTGGGCGTGTACCTGGCGGCGACCCAGAGCACGCGCCTGACGATGGGCCTGGCAGCGGCGTTCTTCGTGACCGGCATCGTGTTCGTCTACCGGTCGTTCTACAACATGCGGATTGAGCAGGCCTGAGAGGCCGGCGCTCGTTTAGGGCAGGTGCCGGAGGGGTGGTCGCCGTGACCGCCGCTCCATGCACCTCGACCGGGACGCGCCGTGGCCGTTGTCGGCCAGCGTTTTGTAAAAGTTCGTCTTTGGGCGGGAAATTGCCCGATTTTCGCCGCCGCGAGCGTTGACGCGGAGTCCGAGCGCCGCATAGAATCACCGGGTTTTGCGCGCTGGTGGAGCACTTTTCTGAAACCGGTGTCTAATCCCGGTAATCGGCCGGCAGCGCTGCGCGGGGCTGCCCGGACCGTTCGTTGACACCTTTTTTCAGCGCTCGCTATAATCGGCGGCCTTCGCCGCCGGCGGTGACAAGGGAGGAAAACGCACGTGCCACGCGACATGTTCGGAGATGTCGTCGATCCGTCGATCAAGATGGGGAACAAGGCCTGGTACACAGTGCCGCTCACCATGCTGATCGAGGGGACCATCGTCGCGGCGCTCATCATCATCCCGTTGATGGCCGCCGACGTGTTGCCGACGCCGCCGTCGATGATGGCGTTCGTTGCGGCGCCCCCGCCCCCC
>JBFMCA010000019.1:0-56329 GCA_040754955.1 Acidobacteriota bacterium
CGGCCACCGCCGGCGACCGCCACAGCCCGCCCGGCTCCCACAGTCGCGCGGCGCCGTCGACGGCCGCGAGCATGGCGCCGATCGCGCCGATGCCGCGGCCGGCCACGAGATCGATCTTGACGCCGGCCTCGACCAGCGCACGCAGCGCGCCCGCGTGGTACGCCCCGTCGGCGCCCGTGCCGGTCAGCACGAGGGCCGTTCTCCGCTCAGGAGAGTACAGGTCGCGGGGCTCGCTCAATCGTGGATGGTGACGAGCTTGATGATTTCGAAGCGTCGGGCGCCGGCCGGCGTGGTCACCGCGACCTCGTCGCCCTCTTCTTTGTTGAGAATCGCCCGGCCGATGGGTGACGAGGTGGAGATGAGCCCCTTCTCGGCGTCGGCGTCCTCGGGCATCACGAGCTGGTACACGATCTCGTTGCCGCTCGGCTCGCGGAGCGTGACGGTGGAGCCGAAGCCGGCCTTGCCGTGCGGGATGCGGTCGAGGTTCATCAGCGCGATCTCGTGCATCCGCCGTTTCAGCATGGCGATGCGCGCCTGCACGTAGCTCTGGCGCTCCTTGGCGGCCTGGTACTCGGCGTTCTCGCGGAGGTCGCCCAGCTCGCGCGCCCGCTTGATCTCCTTGGGCAGCTCCATCTTGAGTTCGCGCTCGAGCCCCGCAATCTCTTCCTCGAACCGCTTGAGCAGCTTCTCTTTCATCGCCTCAAACCTCGCAGTTTAGCACGAACGGCAACGCGATGTATTCTCCAGGGGTGATCACCAGCCGCCGCCACGCGCTCGTCAAGACGTTCCGCGACGCGGCCCGCACGCCCGGGGACCTGACGGTCATCGACGGCTGGCACCTCGTCGCCGAGGCGCTCTCCTCCGGCGTGCCCCTGCACACCGTCGCCGTGTCGACCGACGCGCGCGATCCCGCGGCGCCGCGGCTGCGGCGGCGCCTCGAAGCGGCCGGCACGGCTGTCGTCGACGTCGCGCCGGCAGTGCTCGATGCGCTGTCGCCCGTGCGCACGCCGAGCGGCGTGGCGGCGCTCGTCATGCGCCGCGAACCGCCGCCCGAGGCGCTCGTCGCCCCGCCGCCCGCCCTCGTGGTCGTGGGCCTCGACATCCAGGACCCCGGCAACGCCGGCGCGCTCGTCCGCGCGGCCGAGGCGGGAGGCGCCACGGGCGTGGTGCTCGCCGGCGCATCGGCCGATCCGTGGAGCTGGAAGGCGCTTCGCGCCTCCATGGGCAGCACGTTCCGCCTGCCCGTCCGGCGGGCGCGCGAGGCGGTCGCCGCGTGCGCGGCGCTCCGTGGCCAGGGCGTGCGGCTCGTCGCGGCCGTGCCCCACGGCGGCGTGCCCATGCACGACGCGGACCTCCGGTCTGCCCTGGCGCTGCTCGTCGGCGGCGAGGGCGCGGGGCTCCCACGCGCTGTGAGGAGCCTGGCGGATGCTGCTGTCACCGTCCCCATGCGCGCGCCGGTCGAGTCGCTCAACGTGGCGGTTGCAGCCGCGCTGCTCGTCTACGAGGCCGATCGCCAGCGGAGCCGACGATGAACCTCTTCGACGAACCGGCCCCGCCGGTCGACCCGCGGTCGGTGCCGCTCGCCGAGCGCATGCGCCCGCGCACGCTCGACGACGTCGTCGGCCAGGACGATCTCGTCGGGCCTGGCCGGCCCCTGCGCGAGGCGATCGAACGCGACCTGCTCCAGTCGATCATCTTCTGGGGGCCGCCTGGAACCGGCAAGACGACGCTGGCGCGCCTCGTGGCCGATCTCACGTCGGCCGACTTCGTCGCCTTCAGCGCGGTCCTCTCCGGCATCAAGGACGTCAAGGACGTCATGGCCGCCGCCGAGCAGCGCCGGCGCCGTCTCGGCCGGCGCACGATCGTGTTCATCGACGAGATTCACCGCTTCAACAAGGCCCAGCAGGATGCGTTCCTCCCGCGCATCGAGGCCGGGGACATCGTCCTCATCGGCGCCACGACCGAGAACCCGTCGTTCGAGATCAACGCGGCGCTCCTCTCCCGCTCGCGCGTCTTCGTCCTCAAGCCGCTGACCGAGGATGCCCTCTGCGCGATCCTCCGTCGCGCCCTGACCGACAGCGAGCGGGGGCTGGGCCGCGAGCGCCCGGAGGCCGGCGACGAGGCACTCGCGGCGATGGCCCGCCTCGCCAACGGCGACGCGCGCGCCGCGCTCAACCTGCTGCAGCTCGCCGTGTCCACCGCGCCCCGCCCCACCGGGGTGCCCGTCGTGGACCTGGCCCACCTGGAGCGCACGCTTCAGCAGAAGGCGCTCCTCTACGACAAGGCCGGCGAGGAGCACTTCAACATCATCTCGGCGCTCCACAAGTCGATGCGGAACTCCGACCCCGACGCGGCGGTCTACTGGCTGGCCCGCATGCTCGAGGCCGGCGAAGACCCGATGTACGTCGCGCGCCGGCTGATCCGCTTCGCCTCGGAGGACGTCGGCAACGCCGACCCGCAGGCGCTCGGGGTCGCCGTCGCGGCGAAGGACGCGGCGCACATGCTCGGCATGCCCGAAGCCAATGCGGCGCTCGCGCAGGCCGCGATCTACCTGGCGACCGCGCCCAAGAGCAACGCCGTCTACACGGCGTATGCCAAGGCGGCCGATGCCGCCCGGAACGATGTCGCCGCGCCCGTGCCGCTCCACCTTCGAAACGCCCCGACGCGGCTGATGAAGGCCCTCGAGTACGGCCGCGGCTACCGGTATGCGCATGACGAGCCCGAAGCCATCGCCGACATGGACTGCCTGCCGGACGGCCTCAAGGGGCGGGAGTTCTACCGGCCCACCGATCGCGGCTTCGAAAAGGAGATCAAGCGCCGGCTGGACGGCTGGAAGGATCTCAAGCGCCGGCGCCGGGAGGGCCGCTGATCCTCGTCAGCCCCGCCGGCCGGCGAACACCACGCCGCTTCTGCTGTCGCGTGCGCTGATAGAAACGCCGCCGCCTCCGGACAGTCCCCGAAAGCCGACAGCAGCGGCCACCACGCGGCCAGCCTCCCGTAGAGCGCGGGCGCAGGCGCGGTCATATCCGCTCGAAGTTCTTCTCGACTTCGCGCCGCGTCAGCCGGAGCATCACCGGCCTCCCGTGCGGGCACACGGTCGAGTACGCCGTCGCGGCGAGTTCATCCAGGATGTGCCGCATCTTCTCGACGGTCAGCGGGTCGTTGGCCTTCACCGCCGCGTGACACGCCATGGTCGCCGCGAGGCGCCGAAGCGATTCGTCGACGCGGGCTCCGCGGTCGAGGCCCTCGAGGTCTTCGGCCAGCGCGCGCACCGACGCCTCGCACGCCTCTCTCGGCAGGAGCGCCGGGACCGCGGTGATTTTCACGCTGTCGCCGCCGAACTCCTCCAGCTCGAAGCCAAGCCGGGCCAGCGTGTCGCCGCGGCCCGCAAGGGCCTGGCGGGCGGCCGGAGGCAGCTCCAGCACCAGCGGCACGAGCAGCCGCTGGCTCTCGAGGGGGCCGCGGGTCAGCCGCTCGACGATGCGCTCGAACAGCACGCGCTCGTGCGCCACGTGCTGATCGATGATCGCGATGCCGTCATCGTCGATGGCAATGATGAACGTGTCGCGGAACTGGCCGAGCGGGATCAACGGACGAGGGCTCCGGACGGGTGTTCCGGACTGGGGTTCCTCACGGCCCGTTCCCCGCGGCGGTTCCGCGCGCGGTACATCCCCGCTCGCCGCCGGGCCGCCGGCCGGCGCCCAGCGGCTCGTGTAGACGCCCCCGGCGAGCACGCCGGGAATGGCCTGGGCCTGCGGCAGCGGCGCCGAACCGGGTGCAACGGGGCGCAGCTCCAGCTCCGGCGCGGGTCCGCGCCCCAGCGCGTCGCCGACACCGCGGCGCACGAGCTCGTGAATGAGCGACTGCTCCTTGAAGCGCACCTCGGCTTTCGTCGGATGCACGTTGACGTCCACGCGATCCGGCGGCATGTGCAGGAACAGGTGAATCTCGGGGCTCCGTTCCTTGTTCGACGCGCCGCTGTACGCGTCGAGCACGGCGTGCGCGATTGTCCGGTCCTTGACGATGCGCCGGTTGACGAAGACGTGCTGGGGCCCGCGGACGGGACCGTGCTCCGCCAGCGCCGCCACGAAGCCGTGCAGGCGGACACCCGCCGCTTCGCGGGTCACTTCCACCAGGTCCGGCCGCTCGCCGTACATCTGGTACAGCCGGTCGCTCAGCCGCGCGACCGGCGCGTACTGCAGCACTGTGCGGCCGGCACTGGTCAGCGTGAAGCCGACCTCGGGATAGCAGAGGGCGAGCTGGGTCACGACGCGCGACACCTGCGCCGCCTCAGCCGCGTCCGACTTGAGGAACTTCCGGCGCGCCGGCAGGTTGTAGAAGAGGTCGGCCACCTCGATGAGCGTCCCTTCCGGCCCTCCCGCCTCGACGACCGAGGCCACGATGCCGCCGTTGACGCGGACCTCGGTGCCCGCCGCGGCGCCGCGCGCGCGTGTGCGGAGGCGGAAGTGCGACACGGAGGCAATGCTGGGCAGCGCCTCGCCGCGGAACCCCAGCGTGACGATGGCGGCCAGATCGTCGGCCCGGCGGATCTTCGAGGTCGCGTGGCGCTCCACCGACAGCCGCGCGTCGTCCGGGTCCATGCCGATGCCGTCGTCGTCGACGCGGATGAGCTTCTTGCCGCCGTATTCCACCGTGATGGCGACGCGGCGGGCCTCCGCATCGATCGCGTTCTCGATGAGCTCCTTGACCACCGACGCCGGGCGCTCGACAACCTCGCCTGCGGCGATCTGGTTGGCCAGGTCGTCGGGAAGCTGGGTGATTCGTCCCATGTCAGAACAGGCCCGCGTGACGGAACCACAGCAGCATGCCGCCGCTCGCGAGCGCCATCAGGCCGATGACCTGCCAGAACTCCGCCGTCCCGCTTCCCGGCAGGTCCGGCAGCGGGATGTTCATGCCGTAGAGCCCGGTGATGACGGTCAGCGGGCCGAAGAGCGCCGCGATGACCGCGAGCATCTTCGACACCTGCGCGAGCCGGTTCGAGACGCTGGCCAGGTGCGCGTCGAGGATGCCGGTGACGCGCTCCTGGAAGAGAATGAGGTCGTCGGTCAGGCGCACGAGCTGGTCGTGCACGTCCCGGAACCGGTACGCCATCTCCTGGTCGATCAGGTCGAACTCCCGCCGCGAGAGGCGGGCGATGACGTCGCGCTGCGGGATGAGCACGCGGCGCAGCATGGCGATGTCCCGCTTGGCCGCGAGGAGGTCGGCCGTCAGGGACGCCTCGCCCTCCAGGACCCGGCGCTCGATCTCATCCAGCCGATCCTCGAGCTCTTCGATCTCCGGCCGGTAGTGTTCGACCATCGTGTCGACAATGCGGTGGAGCAGCGCGACCGGCCCTTCGGCCAGCACCAGTCCCGACCGCTCGCAGATCTCGCTGACGTGCGCGATGCTCCGGCGGCGGCCGTCGTGGACCGTGACGAGGTAGGTCGGGCCCAGGAAGAAGTCGGTGTCGTGGGTGACGATCGTGTGGGCCGCCAGCTGGACATCGATGCCGTGCAGCACGATGTACAGGTGGTCGGCATAGTGCTCCACCTTGGGATGCTGCACGGCCTGGAGCGCGTCTTCGACCGCCAGCTCGTGGAAGCCGAACGTGTCCGAGAGGATCGCGGCTTCGTCCGGGCCGGGCTGGCTGAGGTCGGCCCAGACGACCGCGCCGCTGCCTGGCGCCAGCCAGGCGGGATCGAGTCGATCCGCCCGTTCCGTCTTCCCTGCGCGGTGGACGTAGCAGCGGATCACCTCGACCCCCGCTTCCGGTTCGTCAGTCGCCGACCTTGACCTGCAGCGCGGCCTGGGCCGCTGCCAGGCGGGCGACGGGCACCCGGTACGGCGACGCGCTCACGTAGTTCATCCCGACGGTGTGGAAGAAGTGCACCGACGCCGCATCCCCTCCGTGCTCGCCGCAGATGCCCACCTTGAGGTCGGGCCGGGTCTTGCGCCCGAGCGTAATGCCGGTGCGCACCACGCTGCCGACGCCGGCGGTGTCGATCGTGGCGAACGGGTCCCGGTCCAGAATCTTCTTCTCCTGGTACACGCGCAGGAACTTCCCGACGTCGTCGCGCGAGAAGCCGAAGGTGAGCTGCGTCAGGTCGTTGGTGCCGAACGAGAAGAACTGCGCTTCGGTGGCCACCTCGTCCGCCGTCATCGCGCCGCGCGGCACCTCGATCATGGTCCCCACGAGGTAGGTCACCTTGACGCCCTCCTCCTTCATCACGGCGGCGGCGACCCTGTCGACCACGGCCTTCTGGTCGCGCAGCTCCCTCACGTGTCCGACCAGCGGGATCATGATCTCGGGCACTACCCGCAGTCCCTCCTTCCGGAGGCGGCAGGCGGCGCCGATGATGGCCCGCGTCTGCATTTCGGTGATTTCCGGATAGGTGATCCCGAGCCGGCAGCCCCGGTGGCCCAGCATCGGGTTGAACTCGTGCAGCTGCTCCACGCGGGCGAGCAGCGTCCGCTTGCGCTCGAGCTCGGGTCCCGTCACGCCAGTCGCCTCGAGCTTCGCGATCTCGACCATGAGCTCCTCGCGCTTCGGCAGGAACTCGTGCAGCGGCGGATCGATGGTGCGAATCGTGACCGGCTCGCCCTTCATCGCCTTGAACACGCCGTAGAAGTCGTCGCGCTGCAGCGGCAGCAGCTCGTCGAGCGCCTTCCGGCGCTCTTCCTCCGTGTCGGCGAGGATCATCCGCTGCACGATCGGGATGCGGCCCTCGCCGAAGAACATGTGCTCGGTGCGGCAGAGGCCGATGCCCCGCGCCCCGAAGGCATAGGCCAGCTCGGCTTGGTCGGGCAGGTCGGCGTTGGCCCGCACGCCAAGCGTCCGGACCTTGTCGGCCCAGGCCAGCAGCTGCACGAACCGCCGGTAGATGTTGGAGGCCTCCGGCTTCAACTGGCCCGAGACGACCTGCAGAATCTCGCTGGGGTGCGGCGCCACCTTCGCGATCTTCACCTCGCCGGTCAGGCCGTCGAACGAGATGAAGTCGCCTTCCTTCACGGTCTGGCCCTTCACGCTGAACTGCCGGCCGTGCTCGTTGATGACCACCTCTCCGGCGCCGACGACCGACGGCTTCCCCATCTGCCGCCCCACGACGGCGGCGTGCGAGGTCATGCCCCCGGTTGCCGTGAGCACGCCTTGCGACACCCACATGCCGTGAATATCATCCGGGACGGTCTCGCGGCGGACCAGGATGACGGGCTTGCCGGCATCGCTCCACGTGACCGCGTCCTCGGCCGTGAACACGACGTGGCCCGACGCGGCGCCCGGCGACGCGGGCAGCCCCCGGGTGGCGAGCGGAATCTGGGCCCATTCCCGGGGATCGAATCCGGGCGCGAGGAGCTGCGACAGCGACTCGGGGTCGACGAGCAGCACTGCCTCCTTCGGCGTGATCAGCCGCTCCTTCACCATGTCGGTCGCGATGATGACTGCGGCGTACCCGGTGCGCTTGCCGCTCCGGGTCTGCAGCATGTACAGCCGCTCGTCCTGGATGGTGAACTCGAAGTCCTGGACGTCCCGGTAGTGCCGCTCGAGCCGCGTGGTGATGTCCCGCAGCTGCTTGTACGCCTTGGGCATCTCCGACGCCAGGTTCCTGATGGGCTCCGGCGTGCGGATGCCGGCGACGACGTCCTCGCCCTGCGCGTTGATGAGGAACTCGCCGTAGAACTCCTTGGCCCCCGTGGCGGGGTTGCGCGTGAAGCCGACGCCGGTCGCCGATCGCGGGCCGGTGTTCCCGAACACCATCATCTGGACGTTGACCGCCGTCCCGAGCGTGTCCGGGATGTCATAGATGCGCCGGTACTCGCGCGCGCGTGGGTTGTTCCACGACCGGAACACGGCGTTGCGGGCCATGCGGAGCTGCTCGTGCGGGTCCTGCGGAAACGGCCGCTTCGTGCGCGCCTTGACGACGGCCAGGTACCGCCTCACCACCTCGCGGAGGGCCGCCTCGTCGAGCTGGGTGTCCAGATCGACGCCCCGCTCCCGCTTTACCGCCTCGAACTCGTGCTCGAACAGGTCTTTCGGAATGCCCAGCACGACGTTGCCGAACATCTGGATGAACCGGCGGTAGCTGTCGTAGGCGAAGCGTCCGTTGTTCGTCCGCGCCTTGAGGCCCTCGACGGTGGCGTCGTTCAGGCCGAGGTTGAGGATGGTGTCCATCATCCCCGGCATCGAGAACTTGGCGCCGGAGCGGACGGACACGAGCAGCGGGTTCGCCGCTGATCCCAGCGTGGCTCCCGCCGCCTTCTCGAGCTTGGCGAGGTTGGCCTCAATCTCCTTCTCGATGGCAGGCGTCAGGCTGTTGCCCAGCCGGTAGTAGAGGTTGCACGCGTCGGTCGAGATCGTGAACCCCGGCGGCACCGGCAGACCGGCATTGGTCATCTCCGCCAGCCCCGAGCCCTTCCCGCCCAGCGTGTCCTTCATCGTCCGGTCGCCGTCGGCCTTGCCGTTGCCGAAGAAGTAGACGTACTTCGCTCCCCTACCGGCCCTACCCGCCCTACCGGCCCTACCCGCCCTACCCGCCGCCTTCTTAGCCATTACGTCATTTCTCCTCAGGAACCATCTCGGAAATATCCGCGAGCTGCAGAATGAGTACCTCGAGTCGCCGCATCAGCCTCAGCCGCGCGGCGCGCAGGCGCGCGTCCTCGGCCATGACGAGCACCTCGTCGAAGAACGTCGCCACGCTGGGACCGAACTTCGCGGCTTCGGCAAAGGCCTGCCGGAATCCGTGGCCGGACGCGACCGCGCCCTCGATGATCGGCGCGCGCCGGTCCAGCTCGGCCAGCAGCGTCACCTCCGCGCCCTCGGTGAGCACGCCGGCGAGATCCGCGGGGCCGGCCGCGTCCGCGCCGTCGAGGTTTTTCGCGATGTTGCGCACGCGTTTGAAGAGCGTGGCGAGCTGTCGGAAGTCGCTCGAGTCGGTGAACTCCGGCAGCACTTCGAGCTTGCGTCGCGCGAGCAGGGGGCTGAGCGCGTCGGCGGCGCCGCTGGTGACCGCGCGCACGTTCCGCACGTCGTAGCCCCGCTGCTCGAGGACGAACCGGATGCGATCGGCCAGAAACGCCCACAGCGCCTGCCGGAGCTCGGACTCCTCGGCAGCCGACCCGGCCTCGGCGAACGCCGAGCGCGCCCGCTCGACCAGCGGCCCGAGCGTCAGCGGCAGGTCGAGCCCGGTCAGCTCCGGCAGATCGATGAGCAGCCGCGCCAGGCCCTGCGCCGCGCGCCTGAGGCCGTAGGGGTCGCGGGAGCCGGTGGGCCGCTCGCCGGCGGCGAACATGCCGACGACCGTGTCGAGCTTGTCGGCCATCGACACGGCGGCCCACGTGACCTTCGCGGCGCCGAGCTGCTCCGCCCTGGGCGGCGCCTCGGCCTCGACGCCCACCGGGAGGTAGTGGGCGTAAATCGCCTTCCAGACCGCCTCGGGCTGGCCGTCTTCGCGGGCGTAGATGCCGCCCATGGTGCCTTGCAGTTCGGTGAGCTCGCGCACCATGTCGGTGGCGAGATCCGCCTTGGCCAGCCGCGCCGCGGTCGCGGCGTCGTCGGCGGCCTCCGGCCGGCCCAGAACGTCGGCGGCAATCCACCGGGCCAGCGCCTCGATCCGCGCCGCCTTCTCCCGGTAGGTGCCGAGCGCCTTGTGAAACAGCAGCGTGTCCAGCCGATCCACGAAGGCGTCGAGCGGCTTCTCGCGATCGGCGTCCCAGAAGAACCGCGCATCCCGGAGCCGGGCCGTCAGGACGCGCTCGAGGTTCCTGCTGATGGCCTCCGGCTTGTCGGGCTGAAGGTTGAGGACGGCGAGGAACACCGGCAGCAGCCGGTGCTGATCGTCGGCCACCGGGAAGAAGTGCTGATGGTGGATCATCGTCGTCGTCAGCACTTCTTCGGGCAGCCTGAGGAACTCGTCCGCGAAGGTCCCCGAGACGACCGCGGGGTATTCGACGAGGTCCGGCACCTCGCGGAGCAGCGTGTGCCCGACGAGCGCGGTCGCCACGCGGCCGCCGCGCCGGCGGGCCTCGACGTCGAGCTCGCGGGCCACGCGCGAGTGGCGCTCGTCGCGCTCGAGCACCACGAAGTTCTCGGCCAGGCGCTTGCGGTAGTCGTCGAAGCCCTTGACCTTGATCGCCCGACCCGCGCGGCCGCTGGTCGTCAGGAACCGGTGGCCGTAGGTGACGGCGCCGGCCCGCACCTCCTGCACGAGGGGCCCCTGTGCGTGGGGTGTCCGGAAGATCGTGAAGGGCACGACCCGGCCCCCGTACAGGAAGAGGATCCAGCGGATCGGGCGGCCGAAGGTGAGCTCGCCCCGGCCGTCGTCGAGCGTCGCATCCCACCGCATGGCCTTCGGGAACGTCAGGTCGCGCAGCAGCCCCGACAGCGCCTCCGGCAGCACATCGACGGCCGCCCGGCCGCGGTGCTGCTTGCGCACGGCCAGGTACGTGCCCTTTGGCGTCTCCTGCCGCTCGAGCGCCGTGACCTCGACGTCGTGCTTCTTCGCGAAACCCAGGGCCGCAGGCGTCGGCTGCCCATCCGTGCCGAAGGCCGCCGACACGGGCGGTCCGGTCACAACCTCCTCGAGGTCGGTCTGGCGCTCCGCCAGCCTGGCGATGCGCGCCACCAGCCGGCGGGGCGTGCTGAAGGTCTCAATCGGAGCCGCAGGGGCCAGCCGAAGGGTCGCCAGGCGCGCTTCGAGCCGTGTGCCGATGTCGGCGGTCAGGCCCGGGAGCCACGACGCCGGCATCTCTTCGGTCCCGAGTTCGATCAGCAGTTCGCGATCCATGGGTCAGAACTCGTCGTCCGCGGCGCGCGCGGCCGCGGCTTCGGCCTCGGCGGCGTACTGCCGGCAGATGGCCACGGCGAGCTGACGCACGCGCAGGATGTACGCCGTGCGCTCGGTGACGCCGACGCTGCCGCTCGAATCCAGCAGGTTGAACAGGTGCGAGCACTTCAGGCAGTGCTCCAGCGCCGGCAGCAGCAGCCCCGCCTCGAGCAGCCGCCCGCCGAACGCAAACAGGGCCTCGAACTGCTCCCGGTGGAACGCCGCGAACGCCGAGGCGTCGATGCCCGTCTCCTGGTTGAACGCGTAGCGCGATTGCTCGACTTCCTCGCGCATCCGGACCTCGCGGTACTTCACGCCGGGCGCCCACTCGAGGTCGAAGACGTTGTCGGCCTTCTGCAGAAACATGGCAATGCGCTCGAGCCCGTAGGTGAGCTCCGCGGAGATCGGATCGAGATCGACGCCGCCCACCTGCTGGAAGTAGGTGAACTGCGTGATCTCCTGGCCGTCGAGCATCACCTGCCAGCCGATGCCCCATGCGCCAAGCGTCGGCGACTCCCAGTTGTCCTCCTCGAAGCGGATGTCGTGAAGTCGCGGGTTGATGCCGCACGCTTCCAGGCTGTCGAGGTACAGCTGCTGGACTTCGTCGGGCGCGGGCTTGAGCAGCACCTGCAGCTGCAGGTGCTTGAACAGCCGGTTCGGGTTCTGCCCGAACCGCCCGTCGTCGGGCCGGCGCGACGGCTGGACGTAGGCGACGCTCCAGGGCTGGGGACCGAGCACGCGGAACAGGGTCTCCGGATGCGAGGTGCCCGCCCCGACCTCGAGGTCGAGCGGCTGCTGGAGAAGGCAGCCCCGGGAGGCCCAGAAGGCCGAGAGCTTGAGAATCAGGTCCTGTAACGTCACGATGTCCGCTTCAACTCGTTGACCACCCGCACCGACTTCAGCTCACGTTCGAGCAGCGCCGCGATGAGCGCGCGGTGCTTCCGCTCCAGCTCCCGCAGCGCGTCTGCGCCCGCGCCCAGCTCGCCGGCATCCCGCGGCGTCGCGCTCCAGGCGGAAGCCACGAACGCGGAGGCGGCGGGCGACAGCGTCAAATCGCCGGGATAGACGCCCTGCAGCCGCAGCAGCCAGCACTCGAAGTACCGCGCCAGCGGCTCCACTGGCGTGCCCCCGGCGAGCGCGTCGAGCACCGCCGTGCCCAGCCGGAACAGCCGCTCGTCCGGATCGGCGTCGGCGGCCCACGCATCGATGAGCTCGGCGAAGTAGTGGCTGTAGCCGAGCGCCTCGGCGCTCGTCGCCGCGAGCGGAGACCGCACTGGCTCGGCGTAGTTCAGGCTCACCAGCTCCCGGCGCTCCTTCTCGAAGTAGGCGACCCGCACCTCGGTCAGCGGCTCGAGCGCTCCGACGAACCGCGACCGCGGCCGTCGCGCCCCCGGCGCCACCCCGCGCTTCTTGCCGCGGTCCCGGGTGAGGAACACGACGATGCGGTCGGCTTCGGCCAGCTTGTAGGTCCGGAGGACGAGGGCGTCAGCCGAGTAGAGCGGCACGTCCCGTCAATTCTAGGCCAAAAAGACGGCTCCGACTGGCCTCCCATCAGCCGAGGTACCGGAGAAAGATGGTCGCGAACCCGAGGAACGAGGCGAAGCCGACGACGTCGGTGAAGGTCGTGATGAAGACCGACGAGGCCAGCGCCGGATCGACCTTCAGGGCCTTCAGTCCGAGCGGCACCAGCGTGCCGGCCGTCGTCGCCACGAGCATGTTGCAGACCATGGCCATGCCCAGCAGCAGGCCCAGCATCGGATCGCCCTTGGTGGCCCAGGCCACGCCCGCCGCGATGACGCCGAGCGCGACGCCGTTGCCGAGCCCGATGGCCGCCTCCTTGAACAGGGCCTTCCGGGCATTGCCGAAGGACAGCTCGCCGAGCGCCAGCCCCCGGACCGTGACCGTGAGCGTCTGGGTTGCGGCATTGCCGCCCATGCCCGCCACGATGGGCATGAACACCGCCAGCGCCGTGGCCTTCGCGATGGTCGTCTCGAACAGGCCCACCACCGACGCCGCGACGAACGCGGTGACCAGATTGACGCCCAGCCACGGCATGCGCTTGCGAAGCGCCTCGAAGGGCGGGGTCGCAATGCGCTCGTCGCTCGACACACCGGCCAGCCGGTAGAGGTCTTCGGTGGCCTCGTCCTTCATGACGTCGATGACGTCGTCCACCGTGATGACGCCGACGAGCTTGTTCTCCTCGTCGACCACGGGCACGGCCAGCAGGTTGTACGAGGCCACCTGTCGGGCCACTTCTTCCTGGTCGGTGTCGACGCGAACGCTCGTCACCTCGGGCGTCATGATCCGCTTGAGGGGCGTCTCGGGCGACACCAGGAGGAGGCGCCGCAGCGAGGTGACGCCGACGAGGTGCCGCCGCGCATCCACGATGTAGAGGTAGAAGACCATCTCCACATCGCGCGACCCTTGAAGCGCGGCGATGGCCTCGCCCACCGTCAGGTCCTCGTTGAGGGCGAACACGGCCGGGTTCATGATGCGGCCGGCCGTCTGCTCGCCGTACTCGAGGAGGCTCTCCACCTGGCCCGACTCGCGCCGGCGCATCAGGTCGAGCACCTCGGCCGACAGCTCCTCGGGCAGGTAGTCGATGAGCGCGGCCGCGTCGTCGGAGGGGATCTCCTGCAGGAGACGGGCGATCTCGTCGGCCGCCCGGCCGGTCAGGAGCTGGGCGCCCGATTCGGGGCCCATTTCGCTCAGGGCCTCCATGGCCAGCCGCGCGTTACGCTCCACGAGCAGGCTGAAGACGGCCGTGCGCTCGTTCTCGTGGAGCGTGCCGAACACCTGGGCCAGGTCGGCCGGGTGCTGTTTCTGCAGCAGGTTCAGGAGGTTGGCGGTCGCACCAATCCTGAGCAGACGCTTGACCGAGTCCCGGACGACGTCGATTCGCCGCTGCAGAGCCACAACCGTCTGAGTTTACCTGTTTCGACGGCGGGCCGGGAGTCCCAATTCGTCGAGCGTGCGGGGATCCTCGCGCCAGTCGGCGCGCACCTTGACGTGGAGATCCAGGAACACGCGGGTGCCGAAGAAGCGCTCCAGATCGAGCCGCGCGGCGGTGCCGATGGCCTTGATCATCGCGCCCCCGCGCCCGAGCAGAATCGGCTTCTGGGACGCGCGTTCGACGAGGATGGTGCAGTACAGCCGGAGCGGCCGCGTGCCGTCCGACTCCTCGAACCGATCCACCACCACGGCCGTCGAGAACGGCAGCTCCGCGTGCGTCAGACCGAGCACCTGCTCGCGGACGATCTCGGCGACGAAGAACTTCTCGGGCTGGTCGGTGAGATAGTCCTCGTCATACAGGGGCTCGCCCTCGGGCAGGTGGGCGAGGAGCACCTGCTCGAGCCGGGGAATGTTGTCGCCGGTCAGCGCCGACACCGGCACGATGTCGGCGAAGCCGACTTCCCGGTCGTACCGCTCGATCATCGGCAGCAGCGCGGGCTTGTCCACGAGATCCGCCTTGTTCAGGATGAGGACCCGCGGCACCGTCACCGTCCGGACGCGGTCCATCAGGAACCGGTCTCCGCCGCCAGGAGCCTCCGAGGCGTCGACCACGACGCCCACGACGTCGACCTCCCCGAACGTGTCGAGCGCCGCGTCGACCATGCGCACATTCAGCCGGTGCAGGGGCCGGTGCACCCCTGGGGTGTCGACGTAGACGACCTGGCCCTCCGGGTAGTTGCGCACGCCGAGGATGCGATTGCGGGTGGTCTGTGGCTTGTCGGAGACGATGGCAAGCTTCTGGCCGACCAGGCGGTTGAGCAGCGTCGACTTGCCGGCGTTGGGACGGCCGACGAGCGCGACGAAGCCGCTCTTCATCGAGGGGCTTCCGCGACCGCCTCGACGGCGTCCCGGCGGCGCATCCGGACCCGCGTCACCCGGCGCCGTTCGGCCTCCAGGACCTCCACGGTCACCCCGTCGATGTCGAACGTCTCCCCCACCGCGGGCACGCGCCCGAGATGCGTGAGCAGGAACCCCCCGACCGTCTCGAAGCCCTCGCCGGCGATGGCAAGCCGGAGGAGCGACGCCATGTCCTCGACGTGCGCCGTGCCGCTGAAGACGTAGCTGCCGTTGCCCTCGTCGACGACCGGCTCGACCTCCACGTCGTACTCATCGCGGATCTCGCCGACGATCTCCTCGAGGAGGTCCTCGATGGTGACCAGGCCCGCCGTGCCCCCGTACTCGTCGACCACGATCGCGCTCTGGACGCGGCTGCGCTGGAACTCGCGGAGCAGCTCGGGGACACGCTTGGTCTCCGGAACGAAGTGCGCCGGGCGGATGAGCGGGGTGAGCGACTGTCCCGGATCGGCGCCCGACAGGTGGATGACGTCCTTGACGAAGATGAAGCCCAGGATGTTGTCGAGCGTGCCCTTGTAGACGGGGATGCGCGAGTACTGCTGTTCGCGGAAGAGCGCCAGCAGGTCGCCGAGCGTCCGGGAGCCCTCGATGGCCACGATGTCAGGCCGGGGCGTCATGACCTCCCGGACCATCGTTTCGCGGAAATCCACGAGCGACCGGATGAGCTGCCGCGCCTGGCGCTCCTCCTCCTGGCCTTCGTCGGGCGGCGGCGCAGGCTCCTCGGCCGTGGACGGTTCCCCCGACGCGGCCGTGTCGGCCACCTCCGCGTCGGTGGCGGGCCGCTCGCGCCGCACCCGGCCCATCCGGACGAGCGGCGCGGTGACCGGCGCCAGCGCCCGGGCCACGACGTGGAACGACGGGAGCAGCACATCCAGAACGCGCTCGGGGTTGTCCCGCACCAGCGCCAGGGGCACCAGGTGTTCGCACAGCACCACCAGCGCCAGCACCGAGACCACCAGCACGGGCAGCCCCCCCGTGAAATCGACGCCCGTCACCCGCGCGAGCAGGATGGCCGCCACGACGGGGATGAGGGCCAGCAGCAGGCGTGCCGGGATGAACAGGCGCAGCGGGTCGTCGAGGTAGAGCCCCAGCAGGTCGTCGCGCCCGCTGCGCTCGGCCTCGAGCCGGAGCGACAACCGCATCAGGGCGCTGAAGGCCGCCGAGACCGTGCCGAGGTAGACGGCGGCACACCCCAGGAGGAACAGCAGCAGCGGTGTCATCGTCTGCCGCGCTCGATGAGGCCGGCCGTCAGGCCGCCCTTGCGCCTGAGCCGCGCCTCGAGCCGCGCCATCGCGCCGCCGTCGCGCTCGTGATCGTGGCCGAGCAGGTGCAGCAGGCCGTGGAGCGCCAGCACGCGCAGCTCGGTGGACAGCGCATGGCCCGCCTCGTCGGCCTGGCGCGCAGCCACGCCGGTCGCGATCACGATGTCCCCGAGATACCGCGCGCCGCCGCGCGGCGCCGCGTCAACCGCCGGAAACGACAGCACGTCGGTGGCGTAGTCACGGCCGAGAAACGTGCGGTTCAGCGAGCGCATGCGCCCGTCGCTGACGAGCGCGATTGTGGCCTCGCCTCGGGCCCGCGCCGGCGCGACGCGCGCCAGCCACGGCCCCAGACCGCGAGCCGCCCGCCGCTGGCCGTCCGGGGCCGCGATGCTGATCGTCAGCCGCCCCGGAGCGGCGCGCCCGGCGCGCGGTCCCCCGCCCTCAGCCACGGCCGTTCGCGGGGCGCGTGGCGGGAAGTCCGTTGCCGTGCGCCTCGTACGCCTTGACGATGGCCTGCACGAGCTTGTGGCGGACCACGTCGCGCTCATCGAAGTACACGAAATCGACGCCCTCCACCTGGCCGACGACGTGGATCGCCTCCACGAGACCCGAGGTTCGTCCCGTCGGCAGGTCGATCTGCGTGATGTCCCCGGTCACCACGGCCTTCGACCCGAAGCCGAGACGCGTCAGGAACATCTTCATCTGCTCGGAAGTGGTGTTCTGGGCTTCGTCCAGGATCACGAAGGCGTCGTTCAGCGTGCGGCCACGCATGAACGCGATGGGCGCCACCTCGATGGTGCCGCGCTCGAGCAGCCGCTCGGCGCGCTCGACGTCGAGCATGTCGTACAGCGCATCGTAGAGCGGCCGCAGGTACGGGTTCACCTTCTCCTGCAGGTCGCCCGGCAGGAAGCCCAGCTTCTCCCCCGCCTCGACGGCCGGGCGCGCCAGAATGATGCGGCTCACTTTCTTGGCCAGGAGGTAGGTCACCGCCTGGGCCATCGCCAGGTACGTCTTGCCGGTCCCGGCGGGGCCGATGCCGAACACGATGTCGGAGCGCTCGATGGCGTCCAGATACCGCCGCTGGTTCGCCGACTTGGCCGTGATGCGCCGCCGGCCGGCCTGCCGCCCGCCGCGCAGGAAATGCTCCCGCAGGTCCACGCCGCTGTCTTCGGCAACGAGCTGCGAGGCCGTCTTCACGTCGCGGTCCGAGAGGAGGTGCCCCTCGTCGAGCAGCGCCCCGAGCTGGTCCACCAGCCGCGCCACCTTGGCGGTGTCCCCGGTCGCCCCCTCGACGATCAGTTCGTGGCCCTGCGTACGGATCCGTACGTTCAGGAGGTGTTCGAAATGCCGCAGGTTCTCGTCGAGCGACCCGAACAAGGTCTCGACCGCCGTCTCCGGCACGCTGATCTTACGCAAGGAGGCCGTGCTTATTGCGCTATCTCCTTGT
The DNA here is from genome assembly GCA_040754955.1 of Acidobacteriota bacterium. Taxonomy (GTDB): domain Bacteria; phylum Acidobacteriota; class Vicinamibacteria; order Vicinamibacterales; family UBA2999; genus JBFMCA01. The sequence continues at coordinate 17,394 of JBFMCA010000019.1, forward strand.
AACAAAGGAGTTTATCGAACTCATCGTAGCAGAGCGCCCGCCGCGCGGTCAAGACGTCACCCGGATGCGCAGCTCGAGGAGCTGCCGGGGGTCGACGGGTGAAGGCGCGTCGCACATCAGATCGACGGCCTGCGTCGTCTTCGGGAAGGGAATGACCTCGCGAATCGACGTCTCGCCGGCGAGCAGGGCGCAGATGCGGTCGAGGCCGAGCGCCAGCCCGCCGTGGGGTGGGGTGCCGTACTCGAGCGCCTCCAGGAAGAAGCCGAACCGTTGCTTCGCGTCCTCGTCCGACATGCCGAGCAGCCGGAACACGGCGGCCTGGGTCTCCCGGTCGTGAATGCGGATGCTGCCGCCGCCCAGCTCCCAGCCGTTGAGGATGACGTCGTACGCCTGGGCGAGGACCTTCCCGGGATCCGAGGCGAGGAGGTGGACATCCTCGTCGCGCGGCGCCGTAAACGGGTGATTCACCGAGTCCCATCGCTTCTCGTCGGCGTTCCAGTCGAAGAGCGGGAAGTCGGTGACCCACAGCAGCTCCCACGCGCCCTCGGGGATGAGGTTCTCCTGCTTGGCGACCCACAGCCGAAGCTGGCCCAGGCCCTTCGATGCCGCGTCGGGCGCGCCTGAGGCCAGCACGAGCAGATCGTCTCGACCCGCACCGCTGGCGTCGAGCACGGCGCGGATGCCCGGCTCGCCGATGGCCTTGGCGCTGGCCTGCACGCCGTCGGCGGTGTGGCGCGCCCAGACGAGGCCCGCCAGTCCGGCCTGCTTCGCCTGCTCGACCAGCCCATCCACCTCGCGCCGCGAGTAGCGGGCCGCGCCGGGAATGACGAAACCCCGAATGGTCCCGCCGTGCGCGACGGCCTCGCGGAAGATGCCGAAGGGCGACTCCGCGAAGAGCGGCCCGAAGTCCTGGATCTCCAGGCCAAAGCGCAGGTCCGGCTTGTCGCTGCCGTACTTCGCGATGGCCTCGGCGTACGGCATCCGCCTGAAGGGCCGCGGGATCTCGACGCCGATCTCCCTGAAGCAGGCCGCCAGGGCCCCCTCGACGATCTCGAACACGAGCGGCGGCGTGGCGAACGAGATCTCGAGATCGACCTGCGTGAACTCGAGCTGGCGGTCGGCGCGCAGCGCCTCGTCGCGGAAGCAGCGGGCGATCTGCACGTAGCGGTCGAAGCCGGCGATCATCAGGATCTGCTTGAAGATCTGCGGTGACTGCGGCAGCGCGTAGAACTCACCCGGATGGACGCGGCTCGGCACGAGGAAATCCCGCGCGCCCTCGGGCGTCGACCGCGTCAGGATGGGCGTCTCGATCTCGTAGAAGCCCTGCTCGTCGAAGTACTTCCGCAGGGCCAGCGTCACCCGGTGCCGCAGGCCGATGGCCCGCTGCAGCGTCGGGCGCCGCAGGTCGAGATACCGGTACTTGAGGCGCGTCTCCTCCGAGACCTGCTGCTCCTCGGCGATCTGAAACGGCGGCGTCCGCGCCTCGTTGAGCAGGCGGATCTCGCGTGCGCGCACCTCGACCTCGCCCGTGGGCACCTGCCGGTTGACGGTTTCGGCCGAGCGCTGCTCCACCGTGCCCAGCACAGCGACGACGTACTCCGACCGCAGGCGCTTGGCCTGATCGAGCAGCGCCTCGTCGCCCTCGACGATCACCTGGGTATGGCCATGGCGGTCGCGGATGTCGAGAAACAGCAGCGACCCGATGTCACGAACCCTGTGCACCCACCCGAGCAGCACGACGTCGCGGCCGACGTCGCCGGCGCGGAGCGCGCCACAGGTGTGGGTGCGGGCGAGAGAACCAAGTGGGTGGGGCATGGTTGGGCTTTGGGCTCTGGGCTCTGGGCTTTGGGCTCTGGGGTTTGGGCTCTGGCCAGGGCCTAGAGCCCAGAGCCCAGAGCCACCTTCAACTCCGCCATCCTCGCCGCCGCCTCGGCGCGCGGCAGGGCCGTCTGCTCGCCGGTCGCGAGGTCCTTGACGGCCACTTCACCGCGCGCGGCCTCGTCGTCGCCTTCGACGACCACGAGACGGACTTTGCGTGACGCGGCGTACTTGAACTGCTTGCCGACCTTGTCGGGCTCCGGGTACACGTCCACGCGCAGGCCGGCCGCGCGCAGCTCCGCGGCCAGCGCCAGCGCCGCGGGCGCCCGGGCGGCGCTCCAGCACGTAATCATGACATCGGCGTGCGCGGCCGCCACCGCCGGAGGGAACATGCCCCGCTCCCCCATCACGACCAGGATGCGCTCGAGACCGAGGGAGATGCCGCAGGCGGGCACCTCGTGGCCGAGGAACATGCCGATGAGGTTGTCGTAGCGGCCGCCGCCGCCGAGGCTGCCAGCCAGGTCGGGCACGGCTACCTCGAAGATCGCGCCGGTGTAGTACGAGAGCCCACGGGCCAGGCTGGGGTCGATCACGATGCGTGCACCGGCGCCCGTCCCGCGGCTGAGCGTCAGAATCTCCTCGAGCTCCGCGATGCCCGCCAGGCCCTGCGCGTGTCCGGCGACGGCCTCCTCGAGCCGCGCGAGGCGCGCGTCGTTCGCGTCGCCGCTCGACGTCGCGAACAGGCGGACGAGCGCGTCGGTCCGATCGCCAGCCAGGCCGCGATCGCCGAGCTCGGCGCGCACGCCGTCGGCGCCGATCTTGTCGAGCTTGTCGAGCGTGACCAGCACCTCGCCCTGCTGAGCGTCGGCGACGCCCGCGGCAGCCAGCAGCCCGTTGAGCGCCTTCCGGTGGTTCAGGCGGATGGTGAACTGCTCGAACCCCAGCCGCGTGAGGACGTCGGCCGCCGCCGCGAGCAGTTCCGCCTCGACCAGCATGGACGCGGAGCCGATGGCATCGACGTCGCACTGGTAGAACTCCCGGAACCGCCCCTTCTGCGGGCGGTCGGCGCGCCACACCGGCTGCATCTGGAACCGCTTGAAGAACTTCGGCAGCCGCGCGCGGTACTCGGCCACGACGCGCGCGAGCGGCACCGTCAGGTCGTAGCGCAGCGCCAGGTCCGCCTGTCCGGTTTCGGCGCCCTCGCCGCGCTTGAGGATGCGGAAGATGAGGCGATCGCCCTCTTCCCCGTACTTCCCCATCAGCGTCTCGATGTTCTCGGCGGCCGGCGTCTCGAGCGGTTCGAACCCGTAGCGCTGGTACACATCGGCCACCACGCCCATCACGTACTGGCGCTGTCTCACGTCGTCGGGCAGGAAGTCCCGCATGCCGCGGGGCGGATGGGTGTTCATGGCGTCCGGCGCATGGCCTTACGAGCGATAGTCGAGCCTGTAGCCGACGTAGCTGTCGGCGTACCCGCGAATCCCGGCGACTTCTTCGTCGCTGAGAGCCCGCCGCACCGTGCCCGGGCGCCCCATGACGAGCGAGCGCGGCGGCACCCGCGTGCCCTCCGTGAGGAGCGTCCCGGCGGCAACGATGGAGTCGTGGCCGACGTGGACACCGTTGAGCAGCACGGCGGCCATGCCGATGAGCACGCGATCCTCGATCGTGCACCCGTGGATGACGGCGGAGTGTCCGATGGTGACCTCGTCCCCGATGGTCGTCGGATGCGTGTCCCGCATCACGTGCACCATCGTCAGGTCCTGCACGTTGGTCCGCCGCCCGATCCGGATGCGATGCACGTCGCCGCGGATGACCACGTTCAGCCACACCGACGACTCCGCGCCGATGTGGACGTCGCCGACGACCTGGGCGCTCTCGTCCACGTACGCCGACGGGTCCACCTGCGGGACGATGCCTCTGAACGGTCGAATCACGCGTGGGTCCCCATCGAGCCCGTCGCTCTAGATCTTCGGCAGCGTGACCCCGCGCTGCGCCTGGTACTTGCCCTGCTTGTCGCGGTAGGACACCTCGCACGGCTCGTCGCTCTGGAAGAAGAGCACCTGCGCGATGCCTTCGTTGGCGTAGATCTTGGCCGGCAGCGGCGTCGTGTTGGAGATCTCGATGGTGACGTGCCCTTCCCACTCCGGCTCGAACGGCGTCACGTTCACGATGATGCCGCAGCGCGCGTAGGTGGACTTGCCGAGGCAGATCGTCAGCACATCTCGCGGCACGCGGAAGTACTCGATGGTCCGGGCCAGCGCAAATGAGTTCGGCGGCACGATGCAGACCTCCGCCGTGATGTCGACGAACGACTGCGGGTCGAAGCGCTTCGGATCCACGACCGTGTTGTAGACGTTCGTGAACACCTTGAACTCGTTCGCCACGCGGATGTCGTAGCCGTAGGACGACAGGCCGTACGACACCACGCCCTGCCGCACCTGGCGATCCTCGAACGGCTCGATCATTCCGTGCTCGAGCGCCATCCTGCGAATCCAGCGGTCCGCCTTGATCGCCATCGGTTCACTCACCTGCGCAGGGCCATGGCCACGAGCGTCAGCACGACGCTCACCAGAATCGATGTGCCAATCGGCACGTAGAGCGTGAACCCGTCCCGCCGGATGACGAGGTCGCCCGGCAGCCGGCCGAGCGGCACGCCCGCCCAGATCGCGGCGCCGATGACCGCGATGACGAGGCCGACGACGACCAGCACCTGCCCCACGGAACCTCTCCGGACCCTTCCGGTCCTCGTCGGACCTTCCCGAACCTTTCCGGACCTTTCCGGACCTCTAGCCCAGCTCCATCCCGCGGAAGAAGTAGCCGAGTTCGAACGCCGCCGTCTCCGGCGCATCCGACCCGTGCGTCGCGTTGTTGTCGATCGACGTGCCGAAGTCCTTGCGGAGCGTGCCCGCGGCCGCCTTCGCCGGGTCGGTGGCGCCCATCAGATCCCGCCACGCCTTGATGGCGTTCGGCGCCTCGAGGCACATCACGATGCAGGGCCCCGACGACATGAACGTCGTCAGCCCGCTGAAGAACGGCTTGTCCTTGTGGACGGCGTAGAACCCCTCGGCTTCGGCCTTCGTCAGGTGCTGCATGCGCATCGCGCGGACGACGAAGCCCGCCCCCTCGATGCGGCTCAGGATGGCCCCCGCCACCTTCCGGCGGACGGCGTCCGGCTTGATGATTGCGAACGTGCGTTCCATATCCGACCGATTATAGCGGATGGCTGGTCGGAAGGAGCGAGCGGTGGTCGGGGGTGGAGTCGCTTGTCAGAAGGGCGGAAACTCGCCTGCAGTTCAAAGATGAGAGCCTGTACGCCGCGACGAAGCGAGAGGCCTCCCGGCGGCGCGGACGCACTCAGCTGCGACCGGACCGCGGGAAGCCCCTTGTCACCAGGACACCGTCGACGCCGCGCCCGTCCGGTCGGTAATCACAAACATGCCGCTGTTGCCTGCGTTCCACACCGTGCCGCGGATGCCCTGAAGCGTCGGATGCTCCAGAAGCTCCAACTCGATCGTCGCAATGCTGCCCTCGATCGCAATCCGAGCCGTGTAGGTACCCGAATCCCTTGTCCTCTTGTCCAGGTACACGGCGTGTGGTGTGACTCCAGGCTCCAATCGGCCGTCTCGGTTGGCAAGTTCCAGCGTGAGCTGCAGTGGCTCCGGCAGCCGTCGCAGTGCCGCGCGTGCCTGAGCGTTCATTCCCAGCGAGAGGCTTTGGCCCGTCTGCGCGACGCCCTCCCGAAGCCATTTTTCCGCAGACGGCGCCGTTGACGAAGACTGCTGGGAGTCTGAGGCGCCAGCGAACACCCCGATGGAAACGCTGGCCTCGCACGCAAACGAGGTCACACAGCGACAGTGGCCGTCAGCGCATGTGATCGTGCACTGCCGCCCACTGTCACGCGCGACGCAGTCGAGATCCGGAGGATTGGTTGCGAGCCGACAGGTCCAGCAGTCTTGCGCGGAGGCTGAACCCGGTGGCAACAGTAGCAAGAAAGCGCCAACCCATGCGGCCAGCGCAGTCCGCTTCACCATGATCTCCTCCTCTCCACGTTGTTGCCGTGACCGGGGGGACGATCAGAAACCGAGGTTACCCCCCCGCGGCAGATTCAAGCTCGAGGCAAACCGGTAACTCGGAGCGACCATCACGAGCAGCGTTTCCAGCCGCGCGACAGTAGACGAAGACTGCCTCGCAACGACAAATGAGATCTTTGTCGCCGCACAGTAGTGCAGCTTTGGCGCGGCGTCAGTCAGTTCGGCCGGGCCGCGTCCGGGCCGGGTAGCAGCCGAGCACCTTGAGCGATACGGTCCGTTCGGCCAGCCCCGTGAGCGCCGCCTGCATCCGCGGCTCCGCCAGGTGCCCCTCGACGTCGATGTAGAAGGCATACTCCCACGGCGTCGCCGGCCGCGGCCGCGACTCCAGCTTGGTCAGGTTCAGCCCCTCCTCGGCCACCACGTTCAGGCAGCGCACGAGCGCCCCGTGTTCGTGGCGCGTGATGAGCACCAGCGAGACCTTGGCCGCCACCCGTGGATCGCACTCGACCGGGCTGGCGGCGACCACGACGAAGCGCGTGTAGTTCTCCGGCTGGTTGGCGATGCCGCGCCGGAGCACGTGCAGCCCGAAATAACCCGCCGCGTCCTCGCTGGCGATGGCGGCCTGGGTTGGATCCCCCAGGTCCCGCACGTGCTCGGCGGCGAGCGCCGTGTTGGCCGCCGCTACCGCTTCGCAGTCTTTGAGGGTCTCGAGGAACTCGCTGCACTGCGCCAGGGCCTGCGGGTGCGAGTGGACGCGCCGGAGCGACCCAAGTTCGACGTCGCCCGGCCCCATCAGGCAGTGGCGCACGTCGACGATCTCCTCGCCGACGAGCGACAAATTGAAGCGCAGCAGCAGGTCGTACGCTTCGTACACCGAGCCCGCGGTGGTGTTCTCGACGGGCAGCACGCCCCGGTCCACGCGTCCGTCGACCACGGCCTCGAGCATCTCGCGCAGCGTCGGATAGGCCTTGAAAACGATGGGCCGCCGCGACACGCCGAAGTGTTGGCGGGCCGCCTGGTGGCCGTAGGCTCCCTGGGTTCCCTGAAAGCCCACTCGCAGCTCGCGCTCGCGGTCTTCCGGCAACGTGTGGAGCGCGTCGTGCTGCCGGCGCACCGAGTCGTCGAGAATCTCGCGAAACAGGCGCCGGACGAACCCCGGATCGAGGCCCACCCGCTCCCCGAACGCGGCGCGGTGCTGCAGCAGCGCCGTTTCGCGGGCCGTGTCGCGCACGGGCTCCTCGCCGGATGCCTTGGTTGACGCAATCTCCCGCGCGAGGCGCGCCCGCTCGCCCAGCGCCGAGACGATGACGGCGTCGATATCGTCGAGCCGCCGTCGGAGCGAAGCCAGATCGTCTGCACCCATGACCGGTCTCCCGCGAGGGCGGCAGCGTCCGCCCCCAAAAGCAAAACCGCCGCTCCGGACGATCCGGAGCGGCGGCTTCGAGGTCCCCCTGACGGCGTCTGCGACGCCCGTCTATGCCCTGCCCATGGCTGTCCGGATCGCAGCACGCCCCAGGGCGGCCCAGAAGCCGCCGCTCGTAAAGGCGAAACGCGCACACCCGGTTCGCATGGAGGCGCTCATTATACGCCAGCTCAGCGGCCCATCACCTCGAGGACGGCCTGGCCGATGTCGGACGGGCTCTTCACCACCCGGACGCCGGCCGCCTCGAGCGCCGCCATCTTCTCGGCGGCCGTGCCCTTGCCCCCGGCGATGATGGCGCCGGCATGCCCCATCCGCCGTCCCGGCGGGGCGGTCTGCCCCGCGATGAAGCCGACGAGGGGCTTGCGGAAGTTGGCGCGGATCCACTCCGCCGCCTCCTCCTCGGCCGAGCCGCCGATCTCGCCGATCATGACCACAGCCTCGGTCTGGGGATCCGCCGCGAAGAGCTGGAGCGCGTCGATGTAGAGCGTGCCGATGAGCGGGTCGCCGCCGATGCCGATGCACGTGGACTGCCCGAGTCCCAGCCGGGTCGTCTGGTCGATGGCTTCGTAGGTCAGCGTGCCGCTCTTCGAGACGATGCCGATCCGCCCTTCCTGGCAGATGTTGGCGGGGATGATGCCGGCCTTGCCCTTGCCGGGCGAGATGATCCCGGGGCAGTTCGGGCCGATGAGCCGCGTCCGGGGACGCGTGGCCAGGAACGTCATCGCCCGCATCATGTCCAGCACGGGAATGCCTTCCGTGATGCAGACGACCAGCTCCACGCCCGCGTCGGCGGCCTCCATGATGGCGTCGGCCGCAAACGGCGGCGGGACGAAGATGACCGACGCGTTGGCGCCGGTCTCGGCGACGGCGGCGGCCACCGTGTCGAAGACGGGCCACCCTTCGTGCGTGGTGCCGCCCTTGCCGGGCGTGACGCCGCCAACGACGTTGGTGTGATAGGCCGCGGCGGCCTTCGCGTGAAACGTGCCCTCGCGGCCGGTCAGGCCCTGGACGATGAGGCGCGTGCGTCCGTCGAGCAGCACCGCCATTTCAGCCCCGCCTCCCGCCCGCGGCCCGGGCTGCCGCGACGACCTTGTCGGCGGCCTCGCCCATGGTGTCGGCCGTCGCGAAGTTGAGTCCGCTCTCCGCGAGCATGCGCTTCCCTTCCTCGACGTTGGTGCCCTTCATGCGGATGACGATCGGCACCGGCACGCCGAGCTCCTTGACGGCGGCGATGACCCCCGCGGCGAGGATGTCGCACCGCAGGATGCCGCCGAAGATGTTGATGAGGACCGCCTTCACGTTCGCGTCCGACATGAGGATCTTGAAGGCGTTGCGAATCTGCTCGGCCGTGGCGCCGCCGCCGACATCGAGGAAGTTGGCCGGCTCGCCGCCCGCCAGCTTGATGATGTCCATGGTTGCCATCGCAAGCCCGGCGCCGTTCACCATGCAGCCGATGTTGCCGTCCAGCCGGATGTAGTTGAGCGAGTACTTCGAGGCTTCCACCTCGAGCGGGTCCTCCTCGCTCAGGTCGCGCAGCTCCCGCACGTCGGGGTGCCGGTAGAGCGCGTTGTCGTCGAAGGTCATCTTGGCATCGAGCGCCAGCAGGTCGCCGCCCTTGGTGACGATGAGCGGGTTGATCTCGATGAGCGCGGCGTCGACGCTCGTGAAGGCCTCGTAGAGGGCCAGCATCATCCGCGTCGCCTTCTTCACCTGGTCGCCGCCCAGGCCCAGCGCGAACGCCAGCCGCTGCGCCTGGAACGGCGCGAGACCCACGCCCGGCTCGATGAACGCCTTGTGGATCCGCTCCGGCGTGCTGCGGGCCACCTCTTCGATATCCATGCCGCCGGCGGCGCTCACCATCAGGACCGGCTTGCGGGTGGACCGATCGATGAGCAGGCTCAGGTACAGCTCCCGCTCGATGCCGAGGCCTTCCTCGACGAGGAGCCGCGACACGGCCTGCCCGGCGGGCCCGGTTTGATAGGTGACGAGCGTGCGGCCGATCAGGTCGCGCGCGATGCGCTCCGCCTCGTCGGCCGAGTGCGCCAGCTTGACCCCGCCGGCCTTGCCGCGGCCGCCGGCGTGGATCTGCGCCTTGACGACGACGGTGCCGCCGAGGCGGCGGGCGATTTCGCTGGTTTCCTGCGGCGTGAACGCGACTTCGCCGCGCGGGACAGGCACGCCGTAGCGCGCCAGAATGGCCTTGGCCTGATGCTCGTGGATTTTCACGGTGTGGGTGCCGCACCGCGGGGGACGCGGCCCCCGCCTCTTGCGTCCTACGAAGCGGGGCCTGCCCCCGTGTTCGAGACGCACAAATGGTAGTGGCGCGCTCCGGCGCACGTCAAGCGCGCATGGGCTACAATCGATCGATCCGTATGCCGTCGCGACTTCTGCAGGCACTCTCGACCTCGGTTGGCACCAAGTTCCTCATCGCGTTCACCGGCCTCTGCCTCTTCCTGTTCCTCGTCGCGCATCTCGCCGGCAACGTCCTCTTCATCGCCGGCCCGGGGCCGTTCAACGACTACGCGCACGGGCTGGTCAGCAACCCCCTCATCTACCTGGCCGAAGCCGGCCTGCTCGCCGTCTTCCTGGTGCACGCCGCGCGCGCCGTGATGAACTGGCTGACCAACCAGGCCGCGCGGCCCGATCGGTACCATGTCCGCCGGTGGGCGCGGACGAAGAACCCGGTCAGCCGCAAGAGCCTGGCCTCCACGACGATGATCGTCACCGGGACGCTCATCCTGTTGTTCGTCGTCACCCACCTCGCGACGTTCAAGTTCGGGACGTATTACGAGACGCCGGACGGCATCCGCGATCTGTACCGGCTCCAGCTCGAGATCTTCAGCCAGCCCGCCTACGTGGCGTACTACCTCGTGTCCATGGGCCTGGTCTTCGCCCATCTGTGGCACGGCCTGTCGAGCGCCGCGCAGTCCTTCGGCGTGGACCACCCCCAGTGGACGCCTCGGATCCTGACCCTCGGCCGCGTGCTCACGGTGATCATCGCCGGCGGGTTCCTCGTGCTGCCCGTCTACACCTTTTTCCTGTCGCGGCCGGCGTAGGGGGCGCACATGGCACTCGATTCGAAGATTCCGGGTGGCCCCATCGCCGAGAAGTGGGACCGCCGCAAGTTCGAGAACAAGCTGGTCAACCCGGCCAATCGCCGCAAGTTCGAGGTCATCGTCGTGGGGACGGGCCTCGCGGGCGCCTCCGCGGCCGCCTCGCTGGGCGAGCTCGGCTACAACGTCAAGGCGTTCTTCATTCACGACAGCCCCCGACGCGCCCACAGCATCGCGGCGCAGGGCGGCATCAACGCGGCCAAGAACTACCGCAACGACGGCGACTCGGTCTATCGGCTCTTCTACGATACGGTCAAAGGCGGCGACTACCGGGCGCGCGAGGCCAACGTCTTCCGGCTGGCACAGCTGTCGGTGAATATCATCGACCAGTGCGTCGCGCAGGGCGTGCCCTTCGCCCGTGAGTACGGGGGCCTGCTCGACAACCGGTCGTTTGGCGGCGCCCAGGTGTCCCGCACCTTCTACGCGCGCGGGCAGACAGGCCAGCAGCTCCTGCTCGGCGCGTTCCAGTCGCTCATGCGGCAGGTCGATGCCGGCACCGTCACGCTGTTCCCGCGCCGCGAGATGCTCGACCTCGTCGTGGCCGGCGGCCAGGCGCGGGGCATCGTGGCGCGCAATCTGGTCAATGGGGAGCTCGAGCGCCACCATGGGCACGCGGTCCTCCTCTGCACGGGCGGGTACGGCACCGTCTTCTACCTGTCCACCAACGCGGTCAACTCCAACGTCACGGCCGCCTGGCGCGCCCACAAGCGGGGGGCCTTCTTCGCCAACCCCTGCTTCACCCAGATTCACCCCACCTGCATCCCGGTGAGCGGCGACCACCAGTCGAAGCTGACCCTGATGTCCGAGAGCCTCCGCAATGACGGGCGCGTCTGGGTGCCGAAGACGCCGGGCGACCGCCGCCGGCCAGCCGAGATTCCCGAGGCCGACCGGGACTACTACCTCGAACGGCGCTATCCCAGCTTCGGCAATCTCGTGCCGCGCGACGTCGCGTCCCGGGCCGCGAAGGCCGTGTGCGACGAGGGCCGCGGCGTGGGCGAAACGGGGCTCTCCGTCTACCTCGACTTCGCGGACGCCATCCGGCGGCTCGGCGCAGACACCATCCGCGACCGGTACGGCAACCTCTTCGACATGTACAAGCGCATCACCGACGAGGATCCGTATCAGGTGCCGATGCGGATCTACCCCGCCGTGCACTACACCATGGGCGGGCTCTGGGTGGACTACAACCTCATGTCCACCGTGCCGGGCCTCTTCGTCCTCGGCGAGGCCAACTTCTCGGACCATGGCGCCAACCGCCTCGGGGCCAGCGCGCTGATGCAGGGGCTGGCCGACGGCTACTTCATCGCACCCTACACGGTTGCCAACTACCTCGGCGGCACCACGCTGCCGGCCGTGGCCACCACCGACGACGCGTTCGCGGACGCCGCCGACGCGGCGCAGGCCCGCATCACGCGGGTGCTGCAGGTGAACGGGCGCCGCACGATCCGCGACTTCCACCGGGCCATCGGCGCGATCTGCTGGGACTATGTGGGGATGGCGCGGACGCGCGACGGCCTGCAGACCGCCATCGCGCGCATCCGCCAGCTTCGTGACGAGTTCTGGCAGGACGTCTCCGTGCCGGGGACACCGGACAACCTCAACCCGGCCCTCGACTACGCCGGCCGCGTCGCCGACTACATGGAGTTCGCCGAGCTGCTGGCGCTCGACGCGCTCCGGCGCGAGGAGTCGTGCGGCGGGCACTTCCGCGAGGAGTACCAGACGCCCGACGGCGAGGCGCTCCGGCGCGACGACGAGTTCTCCTACGTGGCCGCCTGGGAGTTCCAGGGCGTCGGCCGCGACCCGGTGCTCCACGCCGAACCCCTCGTGTTCGAGGAAGTGCACCCGACGCAGCGGAGCTACAAGTAGTGGCGATGACTCTGAATCTCAAGGTGTGGCGGCAGGCGGGAGCCGAGGCCCCGGGCCGGCTCGTCGACTACGTCGCGCGCGGTATCCATCCCGACATGTCCTTCGTGGAGATGCTCGACGTCGTCAACGAGGATCTCATCCGCCAGGGCCAGGACCCGATCGCGTTCGACTCGGACTGCCGCGAGGGCATCTGCGGCAGCTGCGGCTGCGTGATCAACGGCATTCCGCACGGCCCGGACGCGGGCGCGACGACGTGCCAGCTGCACATGCGTCGGTTCCGCGACGGCGACACCATCGTCATCGAGCCCTTCCGGGCGCGGGCCTTCCCCATCGTCAAGGACCTGGTGGTCGACCGCAGCGCCCTCGACCGGATCATCGCGGCAGGCGGTTACGTGTCGGTGAACGCCGGCAGCGCGCCGGAGGCCAACGTCGTGCCGGTGCCGAGGGCCGAGGCCGAATCGGCGATGGACGCCGCGCAGTGCATTCAGTGCGGCGCCTGCGTGGCGGCGTGCAAGAACGCTGCCGCGCACCTCTTCACGGCCGCCAAGATCGCGCACCTCGGCCGCCTGCCGCAGGGACAGCCCGAGCGCTACGTGCGCGTGGTCCGCATGGTGGAGCAGATGGACGAGGAGGGCTTCGGAACCTGCTCGAACGAGGGCGAGTGCGAGGCCGTCTGCCCGAAGTCGATCTCGATCGCCAACATCGCGAGGATGCACCGCGACTACCTGAAGGCGGCGCTCCTCGCGAAGTAGGCGCTGGCGTCAGACCCCGATGACGTCGACGAGCTCCTTGACCGCCGCAGCCGACTTCTGAAGCGCCGCATGCTCCTCCGGCGTCAGCGTGATCTCGATGATCTGCTCGACGCCGGCGGCGCCCACCTTGACGGGCACGCCGACAAAGAGGTCGCGGATGCCGTACTCGCCCTCCAGGTAGACCGAACAGGGCATGATCTTCTTCTGGTCCTTCAGGATCGCTTCGACCATCTCGGCGGCCGAGGCGCCCGGCGCGTACCACGCGCTCGTGCCGACGAGCTTGGTGATCTCGGCACCGCCGTTGGCGGTGCGATCGCAGATGGCCTTGACGCGGTCCGGCGGCAACAATTCTGTAATCGGAATCCCGGCCACTGTCGAATACCGCGGCAGCGGCACCATCGTGTCGCCGTGACCGCCCAGGACGAACGCGGAGACGTTCTCGACCGAGACGTTCAGCTCCATCGCGATGAACGTGCGCATCCGAGCGGAGTCCAGCACGCCAGCCATGCCCAGCACGCGGCTCTTCGGGAACTTCGACAGGCGGAACACCGCCTGCGACATCGCGTCGAGCGGGTTCGCGACGGGCACGATGATGCAGTTCGGCGAGTGCGCGACCACCTGAGCCGTCACGTCCTGCATGATTTTGTAATTGACGTTGAGCAGATCGTCGCGGCTCATGCCGGGCTTGCGGGGCATCCCGGACGTGATGACGACCACATCGGAGCCGGCGCTGGCCTCGAACTCGCCGGTGCCGACGCCGAGCACCCGCGACGCCGACCCTTCGATGGCGCACGACTGGAAGATATCGAGCGCCACCCCGGCCGCCTTGGTGTCGGCGATGTCGATGATGACGACGTCGGCGAGTTCCTTCTGGGCAATCGCGCGCGCGACGGTCGCGCCGACGTTGCCCGCGCCGCCGACCACGGTCACTTTACGATTCATGATGACTCCTCTAATGCTCCGCATCCGCCGGACGCCGGGTGGCCGCCGTTTAGGGCAACCTGCCCTTCCGCCGCGCCCGCCTGTTCACAACTTCTGTGGAAAACCTTGTGGAAAACACCGGATGAAGACGGTGCAACATCGCGCGTTCCCGAACAAAACAGCGGATTGCATCACGCGTGGTGCACTCGCCGCCGCCAGGCCGCTTCTCGCGCGACCGGCCAACATGGCATTATAAGCGACTGATCGCCGCCGCCGAAGCGCGGCTCATTCGTTCCCGCTCGGAGTCATCACCATGCACATCGTAGTCGCCGACGATCTGCCCAGGTCGGCGCTGGCGTTGCTCAGCGCCGAAGGGTGGACCGTCGACGCCACAGCTGGCCGCCCGCCGGCCGACCTCGAAGCCGCGCTGGCCAGCGCGGACGCCCTCGTCGTGCGCAGCGCCACGAAGGTCACGGCGGCGCTCATCGCCAAGGCGCCGCGCCTGCGGGCCATCGCCCGCGCCGGCACCGGCGTCGACAACGTCGATGTGTCCGCCGCGAGCGCACGGGGCATCGTCGTCATGAACGCGCCCGGCGCCAACAGCATCAGCGTCGCCGAGCTGGCGCTGGCCCAGCTGCTGGCACTTGCCCGAAAACTCCCGGCCGCCGACGCGTCGATGAAGGCCGGCAAGTGGGACAAGAAGTCGTTTCTCGGCGAGGAGGTGCGCGGCAAAGTGCTCGGACTGGCGGGGCTCGGGCGCATCGGCCAGGAGGTCGCGCGTCGGGCCAAGGCGTTCGAGATGACGGTCATCGCGCACGATCCGTTCATCGCCACGCAGCTCGCCGCCGATCTCGGCATCGAGCTCGTGTCCTTGGACGAGCTCTGCGCGCGCAGCGACTACATCTCGCTGCACCTGCCGGCGACGCCGGACACCAGGCATCTGTTCAACGCCGAGCGCATCCGCCGGTGCAAGAAGGGCGTGCGGATCATCAACACCGCGCGCGGCGAGCTCATCGACGAGGCCGCGCTGGCCGACGCCATCCGCGCAGGCCACGTGGCGGGAGCCGCGCTCGACGTGTGGCAGTCGGAGCCCACGACCGACCACACGCTGCAGGCGCTGCCGCAGGTCGTGGCCAGCCCGCACATTGCCGCCTCGACCCGCGAGGGGCAGGAGCTCGTCGGCATGGAGACGGCCACGGCGCTCCGCGACTTCCTCAAGGCGGGCGTCATTCGCAACGCGGTGAACTTCCCCTCGCTCCGCTCTGAGGAGTACCAGCAGCTGCAGCCGTACGTGGCGCTGGCCGAACAGCTCGGCAGTCTGCTCGGCCAGCTCGGCGAGGCCCGCATTGTCGGCGTCAGCCTCCGCTACTACGGCGAGCTCGCGCGGGGATCGCACCCGCTCATCGTCAGCGCCGTGCTCGCTGGTCTCTTTCGTTCGATCGCGTCGGAGACCGTCACGCCCGTCAACGCGCGGGCGGTCGCGGCCGAGCGCGGCATCGAGATCTCCGAGTCGCAGAGCGCCAGCGCGCGGACGTTCGCCGGCGTCGTGTCGGTGCTCCTGCGAACCGAGAGCGGCGACCGCTGGGTCGAGGGCACGGTCGTCAACGGCCACTCGCGCCTCGTGCTGCTCGACGGCGTGGCGACCGACGCGCCGCTCGCGGGACGCAACCTCATTCTCGAGAACAACGACGAGCCGGGCGTCATCGGCGCCGTCGGCACCATCCTCGGCCGCGCGAATCTGAACATCGCCAACTTCGCGCTCGGGCGAAGCGAGACCGGCGCGGTCGGCGTCGTGAACATCGACGATCCGGAGCGCGACGTCGACTGGAACGCGCTGCTGAGGGAGATACGCGCCGTCAAGCCGGTCCGAAAGGCGTGGTTCGCGCGGGTGTAGCAGGCTTCCGGCCTCAGGCTTCGGGCGTCAGGCGTGCAGCGTGAGGCGCGAGACCTGAAGCCCGCAGGTCGGAGCCCGCTAGGGCAGCCGGAGCGTCGCCTTGCGGCCGGCGGCGTCGACCAGCACGACGGTCGTTTCGTCGACGCGCTCGACGGTGTAGCCGCCGATGGGGTCCCCGGGGGCGACCAGGTAGACGTCGCGCCCGTCGGAGAGCACGGCCGTCCGCGTGACGCCGGTCTCCGCCTGTGTCGTCGCCACGCCCGTCAGGCTGAGCCGGGGCCCGGCGTCCTCGGCAGCCGGCGGCGCGGGCTCGGTCGGCGTGAAGTTCAGCACCAAGCGGGCGCCAGAGTCCGGCACGGGCGCGCGACGGCCGAATAGAAACGGGTTGCGGCCGGTATCCGGCGGCGGGGGCGCCTCCTGCAGGCGCGTCTGCAGGCGCTCGGTGAACGGGGCCGGCGCGTCGATCCTGGGCTGCGGCTGGACCCGCGCAGATCGAGGCTGCGTCGTGGCCACGGGCGGGGACAACACCGACGCCACGACCCATCCGATCGCGAGGCAGATGACGCCGAGCAGGGCGGCGGTTCTCGTGTGCACGCGCGCGCTCTTCCCCATTGTATCGGTACGACCGGCGGCGGGACACAGAGGTTGGACGCCGGGCCTGGCGCCCGGACCAGCCGTGCTATGATTCGACGTGCCCGCTGTTCCGGTCAGGCGTCTGCCCTTCACGCTGACTGAAACGTCGGTCCTCGCGATCATCCCCGCGCGGTACCACTCCACACGCCTTCCCGGCAAAGCCCTCGCCGACATCGGTGGCCGGCCGATGATTGAGCACGTCTACCGCCGCGCCTCGGCCGCCCGCACCGTGGCCGGCGTGGTGGTAGCCACCGACGACGCCCGGATCGTGGAGGCGGTTGCGGCCTTCGGGGGTGTAGCCTGCATGACCCGCGCCGACCATCCCTCGGGTACCGACCGGCTGGCCGAACTCGCTGCGGAGCTGCCCGCCGGCATCCTCGTCAACGTCCAGGGCGACGAGCCCCTCCTGGACCCGGCGGCCATCGACGCCGCGGTGGCGCCGCTGCTGGCCGATCCCGCAGTCGGGATGAGCACCCTGTGCCGGCCCCTCGCCGCCGACGAGGCGGCCCGCCCCGACGTGGTCAAGGTCGTGCGGGCCCTCGACGGCACCGCGCTCTACTTCTCGCGGGCCGCGATTCCCTACCCGCGGGACCCAGCCGCCGCCGCGTGCTATGCGCACGTCGGCCTGTACGTCTACCGGCGCACCGTCCTCCTGCGGCTGGCCGCGCTCGCCCCGTCGCCCCTCGAGCGGGCCGAGTCGCTCGAGCAGCTGCGGGCCCTCGAGCACCGCATTGCCATCACGGTCGTGGAGACGGCGCACGCGGCGCCGGGCGTCGACACGCCCGCCGATCTCGAGCGGGTCCGGCAGCAGTTCCTCCTTCAGGCGACCCGGGAATGAACAGGCCCATGGAACAGCAACGTCCGACCAAATACATCTTCGTCACCGGTGGCGTCGTCTCCTCGCTCGGCAAGGGGCTGGCCGCGGCCTCCATCGGGGCGCTGCTCGAAGGCCACGGCTACCGCGTGGCGCTGCAGAAGTTCGATCCGTACATCAACGTCGATCCGGGCACGATGAGCCCGTACCAGCACGGCGAGGTGTATGTCACCGACGACGGGGCGGAAACCGACCTCGACCTGGGCCACTACGAGCGGTTCACGAGCACGACCGCGACGCGCAACAGCAACTGGACGACCGGCAAGATCT
The DNA here is from genome assembly GCA_040754955.1 of Acidobacteriota bacterium. Taxonomy (GTDB): domain Bacteria; phylum Acidobacteriota; class Vicinamibacteria; order Vicinamibacterales; family UBA2999; genus JBFMCA01. The sequence goes on from JBFMCA010000019.1 coordinate 34,989, forward strand.
ACATGTCCGTCATCCAGAAGGAGCGGCGCGGGGATTACCTCGGGCGCACGGTCCAGGTCATTCCGCACATCACGAACGAGATCAAGGACTGCATCCGGGCGCAGGGGCGGGACGTGGACGTGGCGCTCGTCGAGATCGGCGGCACGGTCGGCGACATCGAGAGCCTGCCCTTCCTGGAGGCGATCCGCCAGTTCCGGCAGGACGTCGGCCGGGACAACACGCTGTACATCCACCTGACCCTCGTGCCGTACATCGGCGCCGCCGGCGAGCTCAAGACCAAGCCGACCCAGCACAGCGTGCGCGACCTGCGGTCCATCGGCATCCAGCCCGACATCCTGCTCTGCCGCACCGATCGCCTCCTCCCGCGCGACATCAAGCAGAAGATCGCCCTGTTCTGCGACGTCGAGGAGCGGGCGGTCGTCACCGCGAAGGACGTCTCGTCGATCTACGAAGTGCCCCTCGTGTTCCAGGAAGAAGGGCTCGATCGCGTGGTGCTCGACCTGCTCGGCCTCCCGCAGACCGAAGCGCGGATGGGCCCGTGGCGTGAGCTGGTCGATCGCATCAAGCACCCCGACGACGAGTTGACCGTGCACGTGGTGGGCAAGTACACCGGCTACGAGGACTCGTACAAGTCGCTCAACGAGGCGCTCTACCACGGCGGTTTCGCCAACCGGCTGCGCATCAACATCCAGTGGGTGGAGTCCGAGGCCCTCGAGCAGGACGGCGGCGCCCGGCTGCTCGAGGGAGCGCACGCCATCCTCGTCCCGGGCGGCTTCGGGTCCCGCGGCACGCGGGGGATGATGAAGGCCGCCGAGCACGCGCGCACGCACGGCGTTCCCTACTTCGGCATCTGCTACGGCTTTCAGTGGGCCACCGTCGAATTCGCGCGCAATGTCTGCCTGCTCGATGGCGCCGATTCCACGGAAGTCGACGAGGCCGCGCCGCACAAGGTGATCTACAAGCTGCGCGACCTGCTCGGCGTCGATGAGCTGGGCGGCACCATGCGGCTCGGACGCTACGCGTGCGAGCTGGCGGAAGGGTCGCTCGCCCGCCGCATCTACGGCACCGATGTCATCTACGAGCGCCACCGCCACCGGTTCGAGTTCAATTGCCTCTACGAGCCTGCGCTGGCCGAGAAGGGCATGCGCATCTCGGGCCGATCGCCCGACGGCAAGTTCGTGGAGATTGCGGAGCTGACAGGCCACCCCTGGTTCGTGGCCGTCCAGTTCCACCCCGAGTTCCAGTCGCGGCCTCTCCGGCCGCATCCGCTCTTTGCGAGCTTCGTCGCCGCCGGGTACGCGCGCAAGAGGGGCGTGACCGCTCCCGAGGCCAGGGCCAACGCGTGACCGCTGCCGTCCAGGCCGGGTCCGTGACGTTCGGGGGCGGGCATCCGCTCGCGTTCATCCTCGGCCCCTGCGTCATCGAGAGCGCGGCGCACGTGCTGGAGATCGCGCACGCCGTCCGCGACATCACGGCGCGCGTGGGTGTGCCCTGCGTCTTCAAGGCGTCGTTCGACAAGGCCAACCGGACCTCGCTCGGATCCTTCCGCGGGCCCGGCCTGGCCGACGGGCTGCGCGCGCTGGCCCACGTGAAGGCGGCGACCGGACTCCCGCTGCTGACCGACATCCACGAGCCTGCCCAGGCCGCGCCGGCGGCGGACGTCGCCGACATCCTCCAGATTCCGGCCTTCCTCTCGCGCCAGACGGACCTGCTCGTCGCGGCCGCCGCCACCGGACGCGTCGTGAACGTCAAGAAGGGCCAGTTCCTCGCGCCGCGCGACATGCGGCACGTCGTCGGCAAGCTGACGGCGGCGGGCACCTCCCGCATCCTGCTCACCGAGCGCGGGGTCTCGTTCGGCTACAACAACCTCGTCGTCGACATGCGCGCGCTGCCGATGATGCGCGAGCTGGGCTACCCGGTGGTCTTCGACGTGACGCACAGCCTGCAGCTGCCCGGGGCCGGGGACGGCGTCACCGCCGGCCTCGCCGAGTACATCGCGCCGCTCGCACGGGCTGGGGTGGCCGCGGGCGTGGACGGCGTCTTCATGGAAGTGCACGACGACCCCGCCAGGGCCCGGAGCGACGCCGCCAACGCCCTCCGCCTCGACCTCCTGGAGCCCCTGCTCCGCACGCTCGTCGCGATTGATAAGATCGTCAACCGACATGGCTGACCTCTCGCTCGCGCGCAGGGTCTTCCAGACCGAGGCCGCCGCGGTGCTGGCGCTGGCCGACCGGCTCGACGGCGGCTTCACCCGCGCGGTGGAACTCGTCCGGGACTGCGGCGGGCGGGTCATCCTCACCGGCATGGGCAAGTCCGGCATTGTCTGCCGCAAGATCGCCGCGACGCTCTCGAGCACCGGCACGCCGGCCTTCTTCCTGCACCCCGCGGAGGCCGTGCACGGCGACCTGGGCGTCATCCGGGCCGACGACGTCGTGATCGCGCTCTCCTACAGCGGCGAGACCGACGAGCTCCTGCGTGTCCTCGAGACCATCAAGCGGCTCGGCGCGCGGCTCATTGCCCTGACGGGCGTTCCCGGCTCCACGCTGGGCCAGGCCGCCGACGTGACGCTGGACTGCAGCGTATCGGAAGAGGCGTGCCCGATGAACCTGGTGCCGACGGCCTCGACCACGGCGGCGCTCGCCATGGGCGACGCGCTCGCCATGACCGTGCTGGTCGAGAAGGGCTTCCAGCCCGAGGACTTCGCCACCCTGCACCCGAGCGGCAACCTGGGCAAGAAGCTGATGCGCGTCGAGCGCCTGATGCACGCCGGCGACGCCACGCCGCTGGTCGAGCCCGGCACGCCCATGCACGACGTCATCTACGAGATGTCGCGCAAGGGGCTGGGCATGACCTGCGTGGCGACCGCCGACCGCGTGCTGGTCGGGATCATCACCGACGGCGACCTCCGCCGGAAAATGGCCGCAACCCCCAACGTCATGGAGCTCACGGCCGAGGCGGTGATGACCACCAACCCGGTGACCATCGACCGGCGGACGCTGGCCGTCCAGGCGCTGAACCTGCTCGAGCAGCGTAAGATCACCTCCATCGTCGTCATCGACGCCGACCGGCGTGTCGAGGGCGTCGTGCACCTGCACGACCTCTGGCACACCGAGATGATCTGACAGGGGGCCGACCGCCGTGTTCGAGTCGTACCTGCCGCTCATCGCGTCGCTGCTCGCCGGCCTGGCCGGCGTCGCCGTGGGCAAGGCCTGGGAGCGGTACAAGCTCCGCGACGGGCGGTGGATCGACCGCCGCAAGGCCCGAGACTCGCATCACTACGTGCTCGGCCTGAACTTCCTCGTGTCCGGCCAGATCGACCTGGCCATCGAGGAGCTGAGCCGCGCCGCGCGCGTGGACAGCGACGCGCTGGAAATCCACCTGATCCTCGGCAACGTCTACCGCGAGCGCGGGCAGGTGGCCCGCGCCATCCAGGTGCACCAGGCCCTGCTGCAGCGGCCCAAGCTCACCCGGCTCGAACACGCCTACGGGCTGCTCTGCCTGGGCCTCGACTTCAAGCGCGGCGGCTTCGTGGACCGGGCGCACGAGGCGTTCCGGGAGGTGGTGCGGCTGGACCCGGACAACCAGTACGCGCTGCTCTACCTGCAGAAGCTGCACGAGGAGCAGCACAACTGGGACGAGGCCTACCGGATTCGACAGCAGCTCGTGGCCTTGAGCGGCCCTGACACGCAGCCGCGCAACCAGGCCATCCTGGGCTTCCTCGAGAATGCACGGGGGCTGGACGCCCTGGCGCAGAACCGGCCCGCCGACGCGGCGCGGCATTTCGAGGCGGCCATCGCGCAGGATCCCCAGACCGTGCCGGCCTATCTGAACCTCGGCGACGTCCGGCTGCAGCAGGGCGACACCGCCGGCGCCGAGGAGGCCTGGGAACAGCTGATCGACGTGTCACCCGATCGCGCGTACCTGGCGTTCGAGCGCCTGGAGCGCCTCAACGCGTCGCGCGGCCGCCCGGAGCGGTTCGAAGAGCGCTGCAGGCGCCTGCTTGCCGCCAATCCGCAGGACTGGCGGGCCCGGCTGGCCCTCGGCCGCAACCTCGCCGACCGGGGCCAGGCCGCGGCGGGTCTCGAGGAGCTCTTCAAGGCCCTGTCGCACAACCCGCACGGGCTGACCGTGCATCAGGCCATCTGGACCGTCCTGCTGCAGGTGGGACTCGACCGCGCGGTCGTGCAGCGCTACGTCGAGCTCGCCCGCGAGTCGGTCTTCTTCCTCGATCCCCACGTGTGCGTGAAGTGCCGCTATCGCTCGACCGAGCTGCTCTGGCAGTGCCCGCACTGCCACGAATGGAACTCGTTCGTCGAGGAGCGCATCGCGCCGGCCAAGGAACCCATCGACGTCTGACGCCCGGCGCGCTCAGCGGCCCCACGCCTCCCGCACCCACGGCACGGCCGCGGCCAGCGGATCGACGTAGGCGGCCACGATGTGATGCGGCACGCCGTCGAGCGCGGTGAGCGTGACTTGCCCGCCGCGCCCGGCCAGCACCCTCACGGCCCGCTCGGCCGACTCGAACGGCACGACGTCGTCGGCGCGGCTGTGGATGACGTGAACCGGCACCGCCGTCAGGGCCGTCGTCCAGTCGTCGTTCGCCGCCAGTGCGGCCACCGCGGCCTGCACCTCGCGCGTCGTCCGCGCCGGGGTGACGAGCGGCAGAGCCGCGATCGGAATGGCCGCCTTGAAGAGGTCGCCCGCCGTCGCGGCCAAATACCACGCGCCATACCCTCCCATGCTGAAGCCGGTCACGAGCGTCCGGCGCATGTCGACGGCGAGTCCGCCCCGGACGTCCCCGACGATGGCGCGTACTGCGCGGGCGCTGGCCGGGTGCGACCAGGTGGCCTCGGGAGCATCCGGCGCGACGATCACGGCATCGAGCGCCTTGAGGGCGGGATACACAAGCTGCCCGACGTAGCCGAGCCCGAAGTACGGCGCAAGGCCCGGCTCCTGCGCCGTCGCGTAGTGCAGCCCGACGATGAGGGGATAGCCGTTAGCCGGCGGCGCCGCCTTCGGAACCAGCACGCCGTAGGTGACCGACAGCGCCGCGTCGACCCGCAGCTCGCGCTGCTCCATCCGGACCGGCAGCTGGTCGATGGGCTGCCGGACGCGTCCGATTCGCATGCGTCCCATGCTCCCGCCGCTAGTGCACCACGTCGCGCAGATGCTCGCGCAGCAGGTCGCGCCCGAAGTCACCCGCGAAATCGCGCCAGACCGAGTGGATGTGGTTGCCGTCGTTCTGGGTGTTGTCGTACTCGATCAGGAACGACGGCCCCTGCACGCGATAGTAGTGCCTGGCGCCCTTCTCAATCGGGCCGGCCCATGCGAACGTCACGGCGCCGAGCCCATCGCGTGTGACGCGCGCCAGGCGCGCCGCCGCGACGTCGGACGCCATCATCGACGTGTAGGTCTCGATGACGCGAATCAGGAGCGCCCGTTGCGCGTCGGTCAGCGCCGAGCCGAAGATGCCGGCAGGCGCGAGCGGCTCGATGTCGAGCGCGTTGCCGGTCACGATGTCGTTGGGCGCAACGTCGGTGATGATCGCGACCCGGCGCTGCTCGGCCGTCAGCGCCTCGACGAGCGCCCGCCCGACGTCCTCACGAGCGCCCAGCGCGCGCTTGCCCCGCTGCGGGCCGCTCCGGACCTCAGCCGGATTCGCACCCGCGAAGGTCGGCGCGTCCGCCACGACCCGGCCGCCCTCCACGGTGAAGTGCATCGAGAGATGGTGCCCTTCGAAGCGCCAGCCCCAGCGCCCGGATGCGGACGGCGTGCCGAAGATGGACAGCAGATAGCCCTCGGGATCGCGGTTGAACCGGCCGCCCTTTTCGAGGACGGCCAGCACCTCTTCGAGCGCGATGATGTCGTTCACGGTCGCATAGCCGGCCTGGCTGAGCCCGGCCCGGAGCAGGTCGTGCGCCCGCGCGCGCTGATCGGCCGACATGGCCTTGATCGGCAGCCCTTTGCGGGGAAACATCTCGGTGGGCACGAAATGCCACCGCTGCCGCTCGCCCGCGTCCATCGGCAGGACCGCCTGCGCGCGCAGCTCCGGCGTAAGCGAGCCCAGGAACCGCTCCGCCGCCAACGTCATTGCGGCGCCGGCCTGCTGCGCGCTGACGAGCGCGCCGCCATAGCACAGGCCGCCAAGCGCCGCCGCGGCCGCCAGACGATGCCAGCCAGTCCTCGACATGGCTCTCCTCCAGGTGTGCGGGGAGGATAGCACTATCAGGAGGCTCGAGGCTCGAGGCTCGAGGCTCGAGGCTCGAGACGTGGGTCCCGGGGGTGAGGCTTGCGCCGTCAAGCACCCTCGTGCCCCGCGGCGGCTCTGGGGAGCCAGGCTCTGACCACGGTGCCAGCGCCGGGTGCGCTCGTGATCTTCAGCACGCCGCGATGGGCCCGGATGATGTTGATGAGCGATGGCAGCCCGAGACCACGGCCCTTGCGCTTGGTGCTCGTGAAGGGTTCCGTCGCCCTCAAGAGCATGGCCGCGGTCATGCCAGGCCCGGTGTCGGCTACCTCGACGAAGGCGTACGATCCCGGCGCCGCGTCCTTGCCGACGACCGCCTCCGCGGTGTCCGCGAGGGTCAGTTCTTCGACGCCTGTCGAGACCCGCACGACGTCCCACTCCTCGGTGGCCTCGCAGGCGTTCATGACCGCGTTGAACACCGCCTGCCGGATGAGATCGGAGTCCGCCGACACCGTGAGGCCCAAGGCCCCCTCACGTCGGTACACGACCTTTCGCTGCTGAGGAGCGGAGTAGCTCAGGAGCGTGAGCACGTCGCGCACGACCTCGTCGAGATCCACCTGCCGCTCGATCGCCTCGCCGGGCGCGCTCTCGCGCAGCATCCGCTCGGCGAGGTCGAGACCCCGCCTGGCGGCGCCCAGCGCCGCGTCGACCTCGGCGGTGACGTTCACGCCGGGACCGGCATGGCCCACACGAATCAGCCCCGCGATCGTGGCCTGGAGCAGATCCCTGATCTCGCGTCCCAGACCCGCCGTCAGCACCGTCAGGCCTTCCAGCCGCTGCTGCTCTTCCATGCGGAGGCGCAGGGCGCGGATTTCCTCTTCGGTGCGGCGGCGCACCGAGATGTCTCGCAGCGTGACAACCGACCCCCTGCTCCCGGCCCGTCCATCCACCGGCAGCGCGTCGACCTCGAGAAACGTCGCGCCCTGATCGACGGTCAACACGACCTGCGAGGAGGACCGCCCGCCACTCGTGCAATTCAGATGCTCCCACCAGGGGAACACGTCGCGGACTCGCCGCCCGATGAGCCGGCCTCGCGCGGCCTCTGGCAGCGCCCGCGCCGCCGGGTTGTGGTCGACGATGCGCTCCTCGGCGTCGAGCACCAGCACGGCGTCGGACAGGCGATCGATGACCTTCGCGCGCGAGAGCGGCACCAGGTCGGGCAGGCGTTGCCGGTAGATGCCCCACAGGAGGAACACCGACGACGCCGCCAGCCCCAGCGGCGTCAGGTCGAGGCCGGACACCGGAATCAGCCTCAGGTGGTAGATGCCGTTGAACACCCACGGCAGGAACACGCCCGTGAGCAGATACGGCGCCGACTCGCTGTTGACGCCGCCCCTCCGCGCCGTTCCCACGAGCAGCCAGGTGCCGGCCAGCACGCAGGCGTAGTTGAAGGCCAGGAAGACGTAGTACCAGGCCCCGTGGACGTACACCACACGGCCGGCGTCCACGGCGACGATCTCGCGCCACACAAGTCCGTGCGCGCCGTTGGTCCACGCCAGCGCGGCGGTGGCGACTCCCGGGAGCGCGAGCACCCAGGCGCGCCCGGAGCGCGCCCATGCCCGCTCGGCCTGCAGTCCTGCAAAGACCAGCCACAGGGCTGGCACGCTGGCGACCGCGAGATACTGTACCTGCGCGACGAGCACCTTCGTCCCCAGCGGCTCGACGATCCCGTGGACCGCTGACGTCAGGCACCACCACGCCACCGCCAGCATCAGGGCCGTGAACACACGCCGGCCACGGTGGCCGGCGCCCCCCCAGACACAGCCCGCCACCCAGAGCGCGAGGCCCGCGCCGAGCAACAGGGACAGACTGTGCATGAACGGCCAGGACATATTGTCGCTATGTGAACTATAACGGCATCCTATTGTAGCTCACAGACGGACAACATGACCGCACGTCTCAGGCCGGCGCGCGAACGGTCAGCACGGGGCAGCCCGCCGACCGCAGCACCGAGGCGGTCGTCGATCCGAAGACCGACCGATGGAGGCCGCTCCGGCCGTGGGCACCCAACACCAGCAGGTCGGCCGACGCGGCGTCGGCGACCCGGAGGATCTCGGCATACGCGCGCCCGGCCGCCACTTGGGCCTCGACCGCGCACCCGTCGGTGGTCTCGTCCGCCAGCAGCGCCCCGAGTCGCGCCGCCGCCGTGTCCATCAGGTAGCGGCGGAATTCGGGCACTTCGAAATGCTCGTGCGTGTGCGGCTCGATGTCGGGCAGCCACTCCACGACGTGCAGGACCACGAGACGCCCCCCCGCCTTGCGCGCGAGCGCCAGCGCAAACCCGAGCGCGTGCAGGGACGCCTCGGAGAAGTCCACAGGGCAGACAATCGTGCCGAAGGGCGCGGCGCGCACCGCCGCGTGCGCCGGGACGGTCAGCGCCGGGCACGACGCCCGGCGAATCACCCGCTCGGTGACCGAGCCGAGCAGGAGGCGATCGAAGCCGCGCCGGCCGTGCGTGCCGAGCACCAGCAGGTCCGCGCCACGCGCGAGCGTCTCTTCGACAAGCCGTTCGGCCGGATCGCCTTCGGCGACGGCAAGCTCCGGCTTCCAGCCGGCCGGCCCGGCCGCCTCGACCGCTCGCTCGAGTGCGCGGAGGACCTCCTCGCGGGGCACGGGATAGACGACCTGTACGGTCTCGGCCGGCCGCGCGGGCTTGACGAGCATCGCGTCGAAGGTGGGCGCGACATGCAGGACCGTCGTCGCGGCGCCGTACCACGAGGCCATCGCCGCGGCCTGCGCAATGACGGCCGGGCTGGCATCGCTCAGGTCGACGGCGCAGAGGATGCGGCTGAACTGCATGGGGTCCTCCCCTCGCTCGGAACCGCCGGGATCTCGTCACCGCGCGCCAGGGGGAACCGGCCGGCGGGCTCCCCGCGGCGTCTCCGCCGGCACCGGCAGCAAGGCCCATGCCCGGCTCTACGCCGGGCCGCGCAGCGTTCGCAGGACCGCCAGCACCTGGCGGTCGGTCTCCTCGTGCGACCCCGTGGTGTCGATCACGAAATCGGCTCGCGCGACTTTGTCCTCGATCGGCCACTGCGCCGCCAGTCGCTGTTCAGCCTCCTCGAGGCTGGCGCCGTCACGGGCCATGACGCGCGACACTTGAACCGATCGCGGGCACGCCGCGACGATAACGGCGTCGAAATCGCGCGCGCGCCCGGTCTCGTACAGCAGCGGGATGTCGGCGACGGCCAGCGGCGTGGCTGGCGGAAGCGCGCCAAAGAACCGTTCGATGCCGGCGCGCACCGCGGGATGGATGATCGCCTCGAGGTCGCGCCGCGCGGCGGCGTCATCGAACACCACCGCGGCGACCGCCTTGCGGTCGAGCGTGCCGTCCGGCGCCAGGACCGCGGGGCCGAACCGCGCGACCACCGCCGCCAGGCCCGGCGTGCCGGGTGCCACCGCCTCGCGGGCCAGCACGTCGGCATCGACCACCGGCACCCCGGCGGCCGCGAGCCGGCGCGCGACGTAGCTCTTCCCGGTGGCGATCCCGCCGGTCAGCGCCACTCTGGTCATGGCGTCCAGGCTGGGCGGTGCACCGTGCGCGACGGGGCGCCCATCGGTCCCTACCCCGAGCGACGCTCCGCGGCCGCCAGCGTGTTACGCAGGACCATCGCGACGGTCAGGGGGCCGATGCCTCCCGGCACCGGGGTCAGGGCCCCCGCCACCTCGGCCACCTCGGGATGCACGTCGCCGATGAGCACACTGCCCTTCTCGGCGAACTGGGCGCGCTTGCGGCTGCCGGGCGGGAAGAAGCGATGGACCTCCGCTTCGGTGGTCAGCGTGTTGATGCCCACGTCGATGACCGTGGCGCCAGGCTTCACCCAGTCGCGCGTCACGAGGCCCGGCTTGCCCACCGCGGCCACCAGCACGTCCGCCTCCGCGGCCAGCGTTGCGGCGTCGGGCGTGCGCGAGTGGCACACCGTCACCGTGGCGTGGCGGTGCAGCAGGAGCAGCGCCATCGGCTTCCCCACGATGTCGCTGCGGCCGATGACCACGGCGCGCCGTCCCGCGAGCGGAATGCGCTCGCGCTCCAGCAGCTCGATGCAGCCGAGCGGCGTGCAGGCCACCAGCGTCGGGCGGTTCTGCACCAGCCGGCCCACGTTGTGCGGGTGGAAGCCGTCGACGTCCTTGGCGGGGTCGACAGCGTCGAAGACGCGCGGCTCGGCATCGGCGCCCATCGCTGCGGGGAGCGGTGACTGCACCAGGATCGCGTCCACCGCGTCGTCGGCGTTGAGGCGCGCGACCAGCGCGAGCACGTCATCGAGCCGTGCCGTGTCTGGCAGACGGTGCAGATCGCCGCGGCATCCGGCCTCGGTCACCGTGCGGATCTTGTTGCGGACGTACACCTCGGAGGCGGGATGCGCGCCGGCCAGCACCACGCTCAGACCCGGCGGCCGTCCCCGCGTGGCGGTGAACGCGGCCACGCGGGGCGCCAGTTCGGCGCGGATGGCCGCCGCGGCGGCGGCCCCGTCGAGGATGCGAGCGGGCAGCGTCGCCTCCGTCAGCTCTTCTCGCCGGTCGCCTTGGTCAGCACGCGGCCGAGGACGTAGACGCCCACCGCGACGGCCAGGACCATGAAGCCGAAGCGATCCGCCTGCTCCGCCGTCACGCCGATTTCATGCCACTTGGCGATCTCCTCGGTCGTGATGCCGAACTCCGTCATGAGGCCCAGAATCGCGAGGCATCCGCCGTTGAAGATGAACAGCGCGCCGAATGCCGTCAGCAGGTTCGCAAAGCCCTGTCCGGCCGTTCGGGCCGCGGATTCGGCCCGGTCGGCCAGCGGGCTGTGCGTGCGGCCGTAGGCCCAGTAGATGACGAGCCCGATGTTGAGCCAGATGAGGAACCGCATCCACGTCAGGATCGGCAGGCTGAGCATGAGGTAGAAGCACGCCACGATGCCGGCGATCGGGAACACCGGTCCGAACGGCACCTTGAACGGACGGGCGGCCTCGGGACGCTTCACGCGCAGCACCAGCACGGCGGCGCACACGACCACGAAGGCGAACAGCGTGCCGATCGACGTCATCTCGCCGACGACCTGAATCTGGGTCAGGCCCGCCACGAGGGCAACGATGACGCAGGTGATGATCGTCGTGATGTACGGCGTGCCGAACCGCGGGTGCACCTTGCTCACCTTCTCCGGCAGCAGGCCGTCGCGGCTCATCGCGAAGAAGATGCGCGGCTGGCTCATCAGCATCACCAGCAGCACCGACGTGATGCCGGCGACGGCACCGGCCGACACGAGGCCCGCGGCCCAGTCCTGTCCGATGAGGTTCAGCGCAAACGCGACGGGCGCGTTCAGGAACCGGTTGGCCACCTCGGGCGCCACGATCGCCGCGCCGCCGAGGGCGTTCGGGTTCATCCGGTACTCGGTGACAGGGACGATGCCGGTCAGCACGGCCGCCACCGCCAGATAGAGCAGGGTGCAGACGACGAGGGACGCGATGATGCCGATGGGCAGGTCCCGCTTCGGGTTCTTCGCCTCCTCGGCTGTGGTCGACACGGCGTCGAAGCCGATGTAGGCGAAGAAGACGACGGCCGCCGCGCCCATGATGCCGGCCCACCCATACGGCGCGAACGGCGTCCAGTTCTCCGGCTTCACGTACGCAGCGCCCGCCACGATGAAGAACAGGATGGCGGCCGTCTTCACCGCCACCATCACCGCGTTGAACCGCGCCGATTCGCGGATGCCGATGACGAGCAGCACCATGATGAGCAGCACGATGAGCACGGCCGGCAGGTTGATGATGCCGAGGGGCGGCGCGGCGGCCAGCGCCTGCGGGAGCTCGATGCCGAGCCCCGCGAGGAGGTTCTGCATGTACCCGCTCCAGCCGATGGCCACCGTCATGGATCCGACGGCGTACTCGAGGATGAGGTCCCAGCCGATCATCCACGCCACGACCTCGCCGAGTGTCGCGTACGCGTAGGTGTACGCGCTGCCGGCGATGGGAATCATGGAGGCGAACTCCGCGTAGCAGAGCGCCGCAAAGGCGCACGCGAGGCCGGCGGCCAGATAGGACACCATGATGGCCGGCCCCGCCTGGTTCGCGGCCGCGGTGCCCGTCAGAACGAAGATGCCCGTGCCGATGATGGCGCCAATGCCGAGCAGCGTCAGGTCGATGGCCGACAGCGTGCGCTTGAGCGCCCGGCCACCGTGTTCGACGTCGCCCACCAGCTGCTCGATGGACTTGGTCTTCATCAGATTCGAATCCATTCGTCCTCCACGACTGAGTTCAGCGGCATCGGCGCCATCCGGCCTTCAGGCCGGGCAATTATACGGGGAAACCGTGCGGGGCCACGGGCAAATCACCCGAGCGCCTCCACGAAGCGGCGGGCCCGAGCCTCGACGTCGCGCGACAGCAGATCGCTGATGACGGCCACGGCAGCCGCGCCCGCGTCGACGACCGCGGGCGCTGTGGCCAGCGTGATTCCGCCGATCGCCACGAGCGGCCGCGAGCCCGCTGCCTGCGCCGCCCGGCGCACCAGCGCCAGCCCCACAGGCGCGTAGCCGGTGTCCTTCGTCACCGTCCCGAACACCGGCCCGACCGCCAGGTAGGTGGCCGACGTGTCCAGTCCAGCCGCCACCTGCGCGATCGAGTGGGTCGACAGGCCCACGATGGCATCGGCCCCGACGACCGCCCGGGCATCGTCGACCGCGAGATCGTCCTGTCCGACGTGCACGCCGGCGGCGCCGGCCAGCGCGGCGATGTCGGCTCGATCGTTGATGACGAGCAGCCCCCCGGCGTCGGCCACGCGAGGGGCCAGGGCCACGGCGAGATCGAGAAACGCGCCGGCCGGGAGGCGCTTGGCGCGGAGCTGGACGAAGCGCACGCCCGCCGCCAGCCAGGCGTCGGCGACGTCGATGGCCGCCCGCCCCTCGACCGCCCAGGCGTCGACGTCGAGAATCGCGCAGAGCCGCGGGAGCGTCACGCCGATTCGGCGAGCGTGCTGCGCCTGGGCTTGGGCTGGTAGCGCTCCATGAAGTGCGTGTGGAGCCGGCCCGCCAGGAAGTCCGGGTCGTTCAGGATGCGCAGGTGCAGCGGGATCGTCGTCCGGATGCCCTCGACCACCGACATCTCGAGCGTCCGCCTCATGCGCGCGACGGCTTCCTGCCGGTCGCGCCCGTGCGCGATGACCTTGGCGATCATCGAGTCGTAGTAGGGGGAGATCGTGCACTCGGAATGGGCCGCGGTGTCGACGCGCACGCCCGGCCCGCCGGGCACGCTGAATGCGTGAATGACGCCGGGCGACGGCACGAACGTCTCGGGATCCTCGGCGTTCACGCGGCACTCGATGGCGTGACCCGTGAACGTCACCTCGCTCTGCTTGAAGGACAGCCGCTCGCCGGCCGCAATGCGAATCTGCTCCTTGACGATGTCGATGCCGGTCACCATCTCGGTCACCGGGTGCTCCACCTGGACGCGGGTGTTCACTTCCATGAAGAAGAAGTTGCCCTTCTCGTCCATCAGGAACTCGAACGTGCCGGCGTTGGTGTACTGCACCGCGCGCGCCGCGTCGGCCACCAGACCGCCCATCTTGCGGCGCACCTTGTCGGACACCGCACTCGAGGGCGCCTCCTCCAGCAGCTTCTGGTGGCGCCGCTGAATGGAGCATTCGCGCTCCCCCAGGTGGACCACGTTGCCGTGATGATCACCCAGCACCTGGAACTCGATGTGGCGCGGCGACTCCAGGTACTTCTCGATGTAGACGTCGCCCACGCCGAAGGCCGCCTCCGCTTCGCGCTGGGCCGTCTTGTAGGCGTGCGGCAGGTCGGCCGGCGCCGCCACGATGCGCATGCCGCGGCCGCCGCCGCCCGCCACCGCCTTGATGATCACCGGGTAGCCGATGTCCTTCGCGACCTTCAGGGCTTTCTCTTCGCTCTCGACCGGACCGTCGCTGCCGGGCAGCATCGGCACGCCGGCCTTCTTCATCGCGCGGCGGGCCTTCGCCTTGTCGCCGAGCAGCCGGATCACGTTGGCATCCGGCCCGATGAACCGGATGTGGCACGCCTCGCACACCTCGGCCAGGTAGGCGCTCTCGGACAGGAACCCGTAGCCCGGGTGAATCGCGTCGGCGCCGGTGATTTCCGCGGCGCTGATGATCGCCGGGACGTTCAGGTAGCTGTCGCCGCTTCGCGCAGGGCCGATGCAGATGTCCTCGTCGGCAAACCGCACGTGGAGCGAGTTCTCGTCCGCCTCCGAATACACCGCCACCGTCCGGATGCCCAGCTCCCGGCACGCGAAGATGATGCGCAGCGCAATCTCGCCGCGATTGGCGACCAGGATCTTCTTGAACATCAGCCCCGCAGCCGGATCGCGAACAGGCGCTCGCCGTACTGCACCGGCTGCCCGTTCTCGACATAGACGCTGACGATCTCGCCGTCGTACTCCGAGTCGATCTCGTTCATCAGCTTCATCGCCTCGATGATGCAGAGCACCTGGCCCTTCTTCACCGTGTCGCCGACGCTGGCAAACGGCGGCGCGCCGGGCTCCGGTGCCCGGTAGAACGTCCCGACAATCGGCGACTTGACGATGGCGAGCTCGGCCCCCTCGTCCGCCTCCGGGCCCGCGGCCGGGGGCGCCGGCGCTGCCGGCGGTGCTATGGCAGGCATCCCGGCCGGCAAGGCCGCCCCCAGAGGCGGCGCCAGCGGCGAAAGCGGCGGCGCCGCGACGCCGCTCTTGACCCGCAGCTTGATGCCGTCCTGCTCGAGCTCGAACTCGCTCAGCTCCTGCGCCCGGATGAACTCGATGAGTTGTTTGATCTCGTCCAGGGTCATTCGAATCCCAGGCTCGGCGCCTCGGTCAGCAGCTCGCCCCCCGAGGCCGTCACGAGCACGTCATTCTCGATCCGGACGCCGCCCCAGCCCGCGACGTACGCGCCCGGCTCCACAGTGAACACCATGCCCTCGGCCAGCGGCGGCTGCGGATGCGACGCCAGGGCCCGGGCAATCCGCGGGCTTTCGTGCACCTCGAGCCCCAGCCCGTGGCCCGTGCCATGCGAGAACGCCTCGCCCAGTCCGGCCGACTCCAGCACGGCGCGCGCCGCGCCGTCCACCGATTCAGGCGGCACCCCCGGCCGGACGGCCTGGAACGCCGCCTCAGCCGCCGCGGCGACCGCCTCCAGCACAAACCGCTGCCGCGGGGTCGGCCGCCCGCCCACCACCACCGTTCGGGTGAAGTCGACCGCATACCCGTGCCGCATCCCGCCGAAGTCGACCACCACGAGGTCACCGTCCTCCAACCGGCGGTCGCCGGCGCGGTAGTGCGGCTGCGCCGAGTGCGGTCCGGACGCGACGATGGTATCAAAAGCCGGCTTGTCGAAACCGGCCCGGCGCAGCCCGGCCTCGATCAGGCCCGCCAGGTCCCGCTCCGTCGCGCCTGCTAACACATTGGGCCATATCGACTTAGCGACATCCATCAACCTGGCGCCCGACGCCCGCAGCGTCTCCACCTCCCAGGCATCCTTCACCATGCGAAGTCCCTCGACGAGGCCCTGCGTCTCGACCAGCTCGAGCTTCAGGGGCGCCAGGCCCGAGATCGCGGCCTGAATGAACCGGAAGCGTCGGATCGACAGGTGTTCGGCTTCGACGCCGATCCGCAGGCCCTCCAGGTCCCGCAGCTCCGCGCTGAGGGTTTCGTCGTAGCTCGACCGTCCGACCTGACGGATGACCAGATCCGGGAGGGCGAGACGGCGTGCCTCGGCGGCCTCGGCGTACCGGCCGTCGGTGATGAGTCGCGCCTCGCCGGGGAGCACGATGAGCGCGCCCGCTGACGCGTGCAAGCCGGTCAGATAGGCGAGATTGTGGATGCTGGTGACGAGCAGCCCGTCGACGCCGGCGTCAGCACACAAGCCGCGCAGCCGCGTGAGGCGATCGCGAAAGGCATCGGGGGGAGCGGTGTGCATGTCGGGGGGCGCCGCCAGCCGTCAGGCGGCGCCGGCAGATCGGGTCAGCCGGTCCTGGGCAAGGGCGGCCAGCCACCGTTCCAGCTCCGCGAGCACGGCGGCCTCAGGGTCGACCTCGACCGGCGGCTCGACGACCTCGACCTTCGGCAGGCTGCCCTGTCCCGTGACCAGGCGCAGCTCGCGCTCGAGCTCGGCGAGGAGATCGTCGGCCATCATCGGCGGCGGTACGCCAGGGGGCGGCGCCGGCGCTGGGTCGGGGGGTGCGACCGGCGCGACTGGTGCGCTCAGGAGGGCCTCGACCGCGGGAGGGGCCGCGTCCCCCTCGCCGCCGAGGTTCTCGAACAGGGCGTCGAGATCGATGCGCTCGCCGGTGCCCTCCTCGGGTTCGGACAACGCGGCCAGAGCGTCGAGTGGCGTGACCGCGGGCTCCGCAGTGGCGCGGGGGGCCGGCTCGGGCCGGACGTCCGCCGCCTCGGGCGGCGGGGCCGGTGCGACGGTGGGCATCGCGGCCGCGGCTCCCACCTCGGTCGGCTCAGCCAACGGCGGGGCTGCCAGCGCTGGCGGCGGCTGGACGGGATGCCGTCCGAGGAGTTCCTGCTCCAGCTCGGCGAACGTCAAACCCGGAGCGCTCGGCCGCTCGGGCTCGACCTCGCGCGCGAGCGCGTCGACGGCATCCTCGAGTTCCGGGTCGTGTCGCGCCAGCTCCAGCGCGCGCCGGTAGTAGGTCAGCGCCTGGCCGGCGCTGCCGCGGCGCTGGTAGATCTCCCCCATGCCCCGGATGGCGGCCAGGTTGTCGGGAGCGCTGCGAAGGACGATATCCAGCTCGCGCTCGGCTTCGTCGAGCGCGCCGAGCTCGATGAGCGCCCGACCGAGCGTGATGCGGGCGGAGAGGTAGCCGGCGTGGTGGACCAGCCCCGCCCGGGCGACGCCGACGGCATCGTCGTACGCACCGGCGCGCCGGTACTCCTCGGCGAGCTGCGCGAAGGCAATCGACGCCGGGTCGGCCTCGACCCGGCGTCTGAGCTCCGCGATCCGTGGGTTCTCGAACGGCACGGCGCCAGTGTACCCGGCCTACGGCGACACGGTCACCGTCACCGTTACCGCCGCCACGCCGCCCGCGCTGTCGCGGATCGTCAGGCGCACGTTGTAGGTGGCCGCCGTGGTGAAGGTATGGGTCGTCGTCGGCGAGGTCCCGATCACCGCGGCCGACCCGTCGCCGAAGTTGAACTCGTACTGCGTGATCGGGTTGGGCCCTGTCGAGCTGCTCGCGTTGAAGTTCACCACCGTGCCCACCCGGGGGTTGGTTGGCGAGAAGCTCAGCGACGGCACGAGCTGCGTCGGCGTGGCCGAAACCGTCACCGACTGTGTGGTCGTGGCGATGCGATTGGCCGTGTCGCGGACCGTCAGCCGCACCGTGTAGGTGCCGGCGGTCGCGAACCGGTGCTGCGCAATGGGCGATGAGCCCACGGTGTCCGGCGTGTTGTCGCCCCACGTGAAGCGGTACTCCACGATGGCCGTCGGCCCGCGCGTGGCGCTGGCGTCGAAGAAGATCGTGGTGTTCACGTCAGGGTTGGTCGGCGAGAAGGTGAACACGGGCTGCGGACCGGTGCCCGTGCCGCCGACGGTCACCGACTGGGTGACCGTCCCTACCTGGTTCGCGTCGTCGGTGACGTTGAGCGTGACGTTGTAGGTGCCGGGGGTGTCGTAACGCTTGGTGACGGTCACGCCCTGGGCCGTGCTGCCGCTGCCGAAGTTCCACTGGTACGACACGATGGTGCGCCCCGCCGCCGGGCGCGAGGCCGACGCGTTGAAGAAGATGTCCTGGCTCGTCGCGGGCGTCGTGGGCGAGAAGGTGAACGAGGCCGTCGGGGCCGCCGAGGCCGTCACGCTCACCGACTGCGACGTGCTGGCCGTCGTGCCGCGGGCATCGGTCACGGTCAACGTGGCGGTGAAGGTACCGGCAGTGCGGTACTGGTAGGTGACAATCTGGCCGCTTGCGCTGCCGCCATCGCCGAACGTCCAGCGATAGGCGCACGCGCCGCCGCACGGGACGCCTTCGTCGGTCGTGCCCGAGGCGTCGAAGGTGACGTTGGTGAAGGTGGTCACAGGCGTCGGAGTCACGACGAACGAGGGCACGGGCGCGCCGTTCGGCGGGATGATCACCCCTGGCGGAATGAGGCGGATGTCCACCTGGCGGCTGGCCTCACCCCGGTAATCGCCGCCGATCGGCGTGATGAAGATGCTGACGATGTTTCCCGTCCCGGTCGATTCGACGGGCTGGGGCGGCGCGGTGTAGGTCAGCCGCGCGCGGCCGTCCTCGCCGGTGACGACGGTGCGGGCCGACAGCGTGCCGAAATCCTGGACGACGCCGTTGACGCGCATCTCGGCCCGCAGCGCGAGCGCGCGCACGGGACGGCCATCGGGGCCGCGGGCCTCGATGCTCACCGAGGACTGCGACGCGCCGTCCTGAACGATGCTGTCGGGCACGGCCTGGATGGCCAGCGAGAGCGCGAATTCGGACGGCCCGGCCAGCGGCGGCGCCGTGGTGTTCTGCACCGTGCAGCCGGCCGCCAGCGCGGCCAGTCCGGCGGCGGCCAACGTGTGCAGTGCGATGCGCATGGGCAAGCTCCCCTGTGTCCTCATGGCCGGCCTCACTGGGGGTCGCCGAAGTCGCCGAAGTTCACGCTGATGGTGCCCACGACCGTGACCTCGTTGCCTGCCTGGTCCCGCCCGTAGAACGTGACCTCGCAGATGGTGCTGATGATGTTCGCGCCGCCCGCGTTCTGCAGGTTTCGCAGCGGCGGCTCTTGCTTCATCTGGTGTCGCACGAGCTCGAAGCCGACCGTGACGGCGGTGCCCGTGCCGATGGTGGCCGTCACCGCGCCGTCGAAGCCGTAGGGGACGTCGACGCCCGCCGTGTTGCGGCCGTCGGCCCGGCGGAACTGCACGCGGTACCGGTTCACGGTGATCTCGTTGAGCGGGCTCGGGCTGTTGGGGTTCGACGAGGTGCCCGGGTCCTTGAGCCCCAGGCGCAGCGCCGCGCGGCCCAGGTCGTTGAAGACGGTGGGGACCCGCACCTGCTGCCCGTTCACCGTCTGTTCGACGAGCGTGATGACGTCCGAGTTGAGCGTCCCGCCGAACTGGCTCGGCGTCGCGCCGGACGCCGCCTGGAGCGAGTCGATGATGAGGAACGCGGGCGATCGGCCCGTCCGCGCAACCTGGCCGCACGAGGCGGCGGCGAGCACGGCGGCCGCCACCACGGTGGGCCGGGCGAGGCGTCCGAGCACGGCGGGCATCGTCTGAAGGCTCATACCCTTAACCCTTGATGATCCGCGGCGTGATGAAGATGAGCAGCTCCCGGCTCTCGTCGGCCAGCTCGTCGCGGCGGAACAGCCAGCCGAGGAGCGGAATCCGGTTGAGCACGGGCACGCGGCCCTGCGTCGCCTGTTCGCGGCTGATGAAGATGCCGCCGATGATCGTCGTCTCGCCGTCGGCGACCAGCACGCTCGTCGTGGCGCGCTGCGTGTCGATGGGCGGGATGTTGTTCACCTGCCGGCTGAAGTCCGGCGAGGCATTCTCGATGAAGATCCGCATGATCACCGTGTCCGAGGCCGTGATCTGGGGCGTGACACGAAGCGTCAGAGCCGCGTCCTTGAAGGTGACCGTGACGGTGTTGTTGGCGACGGTCTGAATCGGGATCTGGATGCCCTGCGTCATCTCGGCCTCGACGTTGTTCTGTGTCGAGACGCGGGGCGTCGAGAGCAAGCGTCCCTTGCCGCTGCGCTCGAGGGCGCTCAGGGCGGCGTCGAGGTTGAAGGCCCCGTTGACGGCGCCGAGCGCGATGCCGATGGCGCTCGTGGGCCCGCTGACCGGCAGGTTGACGCCCGTCGAGGCGTTCTCCGGCCCCTGGACGCCGCCTGTACGGCCGCTGATGCTCGCCGAGTTGGGGAACGCCAGGTTGGTCGTGTTGCCAAGCGCCGGATCGAGCCGGCCGTTGAGGCCCCACTGCACGCCGATGTTGCGCGCGAAATCGCGGGTCGTCTGCACGATCCGCGCCTCGATCTCCACCTGCGGCTGCGGACGGTCGAGCGCCGTGATGAGATCGGCCGCCGACGTGAGGCGCTCCGGCAGATCCCGGATGATCAGCGTGTTGGTCCGGGTGTCGACCTGCACCTCGCCCCGCTGCGACAGGGCGCTGCGCGTGACGATGGGCACGAGCTCCTGCGCGCGGGCGTAGCTGAGCGCCCGCGTCAGCACCTGCAGCTCGCCGGCCAGCGCCTGCGCCTCGGCCAGCTTGCGGCGCTCGGCCTCCTCGTCGGCGAGGACCGAAAGGGGCGCGATGCGCACCACCGTGCCGTCTACCGAGTAGCCGAGCTTGTTGGCCTTGAGGATGATGTCGAGCGCCTGGTCCCACGGCACGTCGCGCAGCGCCACGTCGACGCTCCCCTGGATGCTCGGATCGAGCACGACGTTGAGGCCGCTGATCTCGGCGAACGTCCGGAGCACGGCCCGGAGATCAGCACCCTGGAAGTCGAGGCTCACCGGCGCGCCCGTGAAGCGGCTCTGCCCGCCGGCGGGCTGCAGCCGGATGGCCGCCGACGGCGCGGGCCCGGCCGCGGGCGGCGCGGGTTCCGCCGCCGGGGGCGCAGGTGCCGGCGCGGGCGCCTGGGGCGCCGCCACCGGGGCCGGAACGGCCGCCTCGTCGACCGGCACCGGCACGGCCGCGAGCGCCGGCTCCACAACCATGGGTCCCCTCCCCGGCGCGCTGCCGGACGCCTCGGCGGGCCCGGTCGCCGGGGCCGACGGCGCGGCGGGGGGTGTCTCGTCGGCCAGGCCGAACAGCACCCGCAGCTCGTGGCCGGCCTCCTGGATGCGATACGCCATCTGGCGGGCGAGGTCGATCACGACTCGCGTGACCAGGGGCGAGCGGCTGTTGGTCGCCACCCGCACCCGCTGAATGTCGCCCTCGTTGACGGGCACCACGGCCGGCGCGCTGCCGATGCCGACGTTCTCGAAGTCCAGCACGAGCCGCGGCGGCAGGTCGCGCGCCTCTTCGATCGAGGCTGCTGACAGCGGGCCATCGCCCGCGATGGTCACGGCCATCCCGGAGCCGACCCGCTCGGCGCGGACGCCGCGGAGCGAACGAGCGGCCGAAAAGGTGCCAGGCACCTTGTCCCGGGCCGGCTCGGAA